>NZ_CP091510.1:1500000-1800000 GCF_022870905.1 Neisseria arctica | reverse complement strand
AATCTTTGATGGCTCCGGCATGGGTTCTGCGGGGGCCGGCCAATCCGGCGGCGACAGCCCCTCCCAATGTTGCGCCTTCGCCGAAATAGGGTGGTTCGAACGGCAGGATTTGGTTGCGCTCGGCTAAAGCGGCTTCGATTTCCGCCAGCGGAGTACCGGCGCGTGCGGAAACCACCAGCTCTTCCGGATCATAGGCGGTAATGCCGCTGTAGGCGCGTGTATCAAGTATTTGGGCATTATCGGGGCGGCGGCTCTCTCCGTAAAAGTCTTTGCTGCCGCCGCCGCGGATAATCAGCGGCGTATGGTTTTGCGTTGCTTCGAGGATTTGCCCGCGTAGGGTAGTCAGTATGTGTTCCATAGTTTTCAGACGGCCTTTTCAATTTAATCTTTTGATACCGCAATCGTATGTTTGATGTGTTTTAAATTCGCCACGATGGTAAAAGTCATGATGACCAACATGGCCCACGAGCTCCATTTGCCGATGTGTACGAGCGACCATACACCGCTTTGGTTGGGATATTGCCAAATACCTGCAAATGTACTGATGTTTTCTGCCAGCCAGATAAAAAATCCGATTAATACGAAAGCCAACAGCAGCGGCATTTTTCTTTCGCGGTCGTAAGGGGTGAAATATACCGTTGTACGCGCATACAGCCCCAAAACAAAAGCGGCCAGATACCAGCGGTAATCGCTTATATAGTGGTGGCTGAAGAAATTTATATAAATTGCGGCAGCCGCCAATGCAGCAAGCCAGTAAGGCGGGTGGCTTCTGACTTTCAAATCAAACAGCCGCCATGCCTGAATAATATAGCTGCCGACGGCCGCATACATAAAGCCGGTAAACAGAGGGACTCCCCACAATTTGGTATACGCAAAATCGGGGTAAGTCCATGATTGGATGCCGCCTGAAGTTTTAAACACTTCAAGCATAAAGCCGATGATATGAAACAGCGTGATGGCTTTCAATTCATCGCGGCTTTCCAAACCGAATTTGAGCATAGCGGCCTGCACTGCCAAAGCAAATACCAGCAACAAATCATAACGGGGTATGCCCAGCCAGCCATTGCGCGGAATGGCAAACATGGCGATAAAAAACAAACCTGCAAACAGACAGGCTCTGGCTTCTTTCAGGCCGAAAAACCAAAATTCTGTTATAAAGCGTCGCCAGCCCTGTAAAGCAGGATTCAGCGGGTGTCGGGTCAGCCAATCGTCTAATCGGTTCAGCATGGGTCGTATTTTTCAGACGGCCCGTATACGGGTTATATACCCGGGTTGGCAGGCCGTCTGAAAATTGGCATATCGGGCGGTTAAAAGCGTTCCAATTCGGGAAACTTCATGGTTCCGCGCGGAATATGCATTCTGCCGTATTCGGCACAGCGGTTTTTAGTGGGAATGGCTTTGTCGGCGTTGAGCAGGCCGCCGGGGTCGAATGCAAATTTCACACCCCAAAAGGTTTCGCGTTCGGCTTCTGAAAATTGGACGCACATGCCGTTGATTTTTTCTACGCCTACGCCGTGTTCGCCGGTGATTGTGCCGCCCAGCCGTACGCATTCTTCCAAAATATCGGCACCGAAGGCTTCGGCGCGAGGCCATTCTCCCGCCTGGTTGTCGAAAAGAATCAGCGGATGCATATTGCCGTCGCCCGCATGGAAAACGTTAATACATTTCAAGCCGTATTTCTCTTCAAGCGTGGTGATGTGGCGCAGCAGTGTGCTGATGTGGCGGCGCGGTACGGTACCGTCCATGCAGTAGGAATCGGGAGCGAGTTGGGCGGCGGCGGGGAAAGCGTTTTTTCTACCCGACCAAAAAACCAGTCGTTCGATTTCATTGCGTGATACTTGGATGCGGATGGCGCCGCTTTTCTCAAATACTGCAATCATACGGCCGATTTCTTCGGCTACTTCTTCGGGTGTGCCGTCTGATTCGCAAAGCAAAATAGCTTCGGCGCGTGTGTCGTAGCCGATGTTGAGGTAATTGTCGATGGCGCGGGTAGCCGGGCCGTCCATCATCTCGAGTCCGGCAGGGATAATACCGGCGGCAATTACCGCAGCGACGGCATCGCCTGCTTTACCCATATCGTCAAAGCTGGCCATAATCACTTGTGCCGTACGCGGCTTGGGAACCAGTTTCACAACCACTTCGGTTACTACGGCAAACATACCTTCGCTGCCGATGAAGACCGAGAGTAAATCCAAACCGGGTGAGTCGTAAGCTGCGCCTCCCAGTTCGATAATGCTGCCGTCCATGGTGACGGCGCGCACTTTCAGCACGTTGTTTACTGTTAAGCCGTATTTCAAACAATGTACACCGCCTGAATTTTCACCGACATTGCCGCCTATGGTGCAGGCCAGTTGGCTGGATGGGTCGGGTGCGTAATACAGTTGGTGAGGGGCGGCGGCATCGGAAATCGCCAAATTGCGTACCCCGGGTTGTACCGTAGCGGTTCGCGCCTGAGGGTTAATTTCTAAAATCCGGTTGAATTTAGCCATAGCCAATACGATGCCATCGGGCGTGGGCATGGCGCTGCCGGTTAAGCCCGTACCGGCTCCACGAGGTACGACGGGTACGCCCAAACGCATACAAGTTCTCAAAACGGTTTGTACTTCGGCTTCGGTTTCGGGCAAAACCACGCCTAAGGGCAGTTGGCTGAAAGCTACTAAGCCGTCGCATTCGTAAGGGGTGATTTCGGCCAATTCGGTGAGAAAGCGGATGCCTTGCCATTCGCGGTGTAATTCGGCTTGCAGGGTTTCACGCTGTTGCGGTGATAGGGGCGTGCGCGGGCTGGGTTCCATAAAGATTCCTTTGTTACCGTGCCGTTTGGGCAACGGCAGGAAAGTATCGTTATTATTTTTAGGCTGCAGGTCATACGAACGTGCGGATAATCGGATACGGCGGAGATCTGCAGAGTCAGGTTGCCGAACCATCCGCTAAAATAATAATCCTAACATAATATCCGTGCGGCCTGAATATTCAGACGGCCTACGGTACTCAGGTAAGATAGCCTCTATTTGTGTAGGCCGCTCCCTTCGCCTTGAAACCGCCTGCGAATCGGGTGATAATCGCATACCCTTCCTAAAAATCAGACAAAGGTATTCCAATGGCTTCCCAACTGGCAAACGCCATCCGTTTTCTTTCCGCAGACGCAGTTCAAAAAGCCAATTCCGGCCACCCCGGTGCGCCGATGGGCATGGCTGAAATGGCCGAAGTGCTGTGGACGCAATTTTTAAATCATAATCCGGCTAATCCGAAATTTTACAATCGTGACCGTTTCGTTCTTTCAAACGGCCACGCCTCAATGATTTTATACAGTCTGCTGCACCTTACCGGCTACAATGTTTCGATTGACGATCTGAAAAACTTCCGCCAACTGCACAGCAAAACTCCCGGCCATCCCGAATACGGTTATACCGACGGCGTGGAAACCACTACCGGCCCGTTGGGGCAGGGCATTGCCAATGCCGTAGGTATGGCTTTGGCTGAGAAAAAACTGGCTGCCGAATTCAATAAAGACGGTCTGAATATTGTCGATCATTACACCTATGTATTCTTAGGCGACGGCTGCCTAATGGAAGGCGTATCGCACGAGGCCTGTTCGCTCGCCGGTACGCTCGGTTTGGGTAAGTTGATTGTTTTGTACGACGACAACAATATCTCTATTGACGGTAAGGTAGACGGCTGGTTTACCGAGAATATCCCGCAACGCTTCGAAAGCTACGGCTGGCATGTCGTACCGAATGTCAACGGTCATGATACCGATGCTTTGCAGGCCGCTATCGAAGCCGCGCGTGCCGAAACCGGAAAGCCTTCCATTATCTGCTGCAAAACCCTTATCGGCAAAGGTGCGGCTACCAAAGAAGGCAGCCACAAAACCCACGGTGCACCTTTGGGTGTGGACGAATTAGAAGCTACGCGTAAACACCTGGGTTGGAACTACGCTCCGTTTGAAGTGCCGCAAGATGTTTATGCAGGCTGGGATGCCAAAGCTAAAGGTGCGAAGCTTGAAGCCGAATGGAACGAATTGTTTGCCCATTATCAGGCAAAATTCCCTGCTGAAGCGGCTGAGTTTGTCCGCCGTATGGAGCACCGTCTGCCTGAAAACTTTGACGCCCATGTTGCCGAAGCTTTGGCCGAGGTATGCGAAAAACATGAAAAAATCGCTACCCGTAAAGCCAGCCAAAACAGTATCGAAGCTTTGGCCAAGGTATTGCCCGAATTTGTGGGCGGCTCTGCCGACTTAACCCCTTCCAACTTGACCGATTGGTCGCAAAGCACCGCGATCACACGCGAAACCGGCGGCAATTATATCCATTACGGTGTGCGCGAATTTGGTATGGCGGCGATTATGAACGGTTTGGCATTGCACGGCGGTGTGAAACCTTTTGGGGCGACTTTCCTGATGTTTAGCGAATATGCCCGCAATGCGCTGCGTATGGCCGCTCTGATGAAAATCAACCCGATTTTTGTGTTCACCCATGACTCCATCGGCTTGGGTGAAGACGGCCCGACGCACCAACCGGTAGAGCAAACCGCCACCTTACGCCTGATTCCGAATATGGCGGTATGGCGCCCGTGTGATACGGCCGAATCTTTGGTAGCGTGGTCGGAAGCAGTCAAAGCAGCGGATCATCCGAGCTGCCTGATTTTCAGCCGTCAAAACCTGCCTTTTGTCGCCCGAAGCCAAGAGCAGCTGTCCGATATCAAGCGTGGCGGTTATGTGATTAGTGCTGCTAAAGGTGAGGCGCAGGCTGTCATTATTGCGACCGGTTCGGAAGTCGAGTTGGCCTTGAATGCCCAAACGGCTTTGGCTGAACAAGGTATCGCGGTTAATGTGGTTTCCATGCCGTCTACCAACGTATTTGACAAACAGGATGCCGCTTACCGCGCTGCCGTATTGCCCGAAGGTTTGCCGCGCGTGGCAGTTGAGGCCGGTGTGAGCGACGGATGGTACAAATATGTCGGCTTAAACGGTAAGGTAGTCGGTCTAGACCGCTTCGGCGAATCTGCACCTGCTGAAGAGCTGTTTAAGGAATTCGGCTTTACCGTGGATAATGTAGTTGCCGCAGTGAAGTCGGTTTTGTAATGATCTATAATGGTATTTACAGCGCGGTAAAACGGTAGTTTGGTTATCCTTACGTTGTAAACTGAAAAGCACCTGTCAAATAGGTGCTTTTTAATCATTTATTTAACCGGATAAAGCACAGGCCGTCTGAAAAATTTTCAGACGGCCTGTGTTTCATTATAGTTCCGTTTGAAATCTATTTATGGTTATGGGTTCAAAGGTTGGTATTGTTTTTGCTTTTACCTGCCAGCATCGCGCTGAGCCCCGCTAAATGGCTACGGCCCTCAGCCTTGCTGACAATCGGCTCCCCGCCTTTCCGACCTAGGATTTTTAAGTCTTCTTGGGGCATTTCTTCGATAAAGCGGCTGGGTTCGGGAAATTGCCAGGTACCTTGTTTTTTGCGCTTGATACAATGGGTAAGGGTGAGTTGGCGTTTGGCGCGCGTAATGCCGACATACATCAGACGCCGTTCTTCTTCGATATTGCCTTCTTCGATGCTGTCTCCGTGCGGAAATAATCCCTCTTCACAGCCGACCAAGAATACAAACGGATATTCCAAGCCTTTTGAGGCATGCAGGGTCGACATTTTTACGGCGTCGATTTCTTCTTCGTCGCGTCCTTCAAGCAGAGTCATTAAGGCGATGGTTTGTGCGATTTCGATGATGTTTTTGCCGTCTTCTTCACCCTTGCGTGCAAGCCACGTACTCAGATCTTGCACATTACGCCATTTGATTTCGCCGGCTTTGCCTTCTTCGCCATTGAGAAGGTGGGCTTCGTAGCCGATTTCGTCAAGCAGGTTTTGTATCAGTGTGCCTGCATCCGTGTTTTCGGCGCGGCTGCGGTAGCTTTCCATCATTTGCATAAACTGCTCTACTGCCTCACGGTTTTTGTTGTTGAGTTCGGCTAGGGCGTCTTTATTTAACGCGGCTTGGTAGAGACTGCCGCCGTGGCTATGGGCATAGGCGTTCAGACGACCTAAGGTTGTGTCGCCGATACCGCGTCTGGGTGTGGTAGCCGCACGCAAGAAGGCGGGGTCGTCATCCGGATTGGCAATAAGGCGGATATAGGCAAGTATGTCTTTGATTTCGGCTTTATCAAAAAAACTTTGGCCACCTGAAAGTTGATAAGGAATACGGGCGGCACGCAAGGCCTCTTCAAAAACACGCGATTGGTGGTTACCGCGGTAGAGAATGGCAAAATCGGCATAGTTTATTTTGCCTTCGCCCACGATTTTTTGCTTGGCAATCTGACTGACTACCCATTCTGCTTCGTGTTGTTCGTGTTGGCAGGCAACAACTTTGATTTGTTCGCCCATTCCGAATTGGGACCACAGTGTCTTGGGAAACAGCTTGGGATTGTTTTGGATAACTTGGTTGGCCACTTTCAAAATACGGGCGGTAGAGCGGTAATTTTGCTCAAGCTTGATGATTTTGAGCTGTGGGTAGTCGGTTTGTAGGCTGCGGAGGTTTTCCATATTAGCGCCGCGCCAGGCATAAATAGATTGGTCGTCGTCGCCCACTACGGTAAACAAGCCTTCTGCTCCCGTGAGCAATTTCATTAGGGCGTACTGGCAGGTATTGGTATCTTGGTACTCGTCTACCAATAAATAACGCAGGCGCCGCTGCCATTTCAGCCTGATTTCGCTATTTTGTTGCAGCAATACGGTAGGCAGACGGATTAAATCATCGAAATCAACGGCCTGATAGCTCTCCAGTGTAGCTTGATAACTGGCATACAGTGCGGCCATTTGTTTTTCCCATTCGTTGGAAGCCGTCTGAAGCGCTTGTTCGGGCGTTTTTAAATCATTTTTCCATAAAGAAATCCGCTGCTGTGCTTTGAAGACCGCGTCTCGTCCGCTGCTGCCGAGCATTTCGTTGATAATTTTGGACGTATCCGCCGCATCTAAAATAGAGAAGTTTTTTTTGTAACCGATATTGGGGGCTTCTTCACGCAGCATTTTCATGCCTAATGAATGGAAAGTGCAGACGGTTAAACCGCGCGTCTGCTTTTTACTGAGCATACCGCCGATGCGCTCTTGCATTTCTTTTGCGGCTTTATTGGTAAATGTAATCGCGGCGATACTATGCGGTGCGTAACCCGCACGGGTAATCATATAAGCGATTTTTTCGGTAATCACCCGCGTTTTACCGCTGCCTGCACCCGCTAAAACGAAAAGCGGGCCGCCAAGATAATGAATGGCTTGTTGTTGCTGTGGATTGAGTTTCATTAGATAAAAATATGGCCGAATCAAATATAGGCCGTCTGAAAAATAAGTAGGTGATTATAGCATTGGGAGAACCGGCTTTTCGGGTAATACTATAAAATTGACGAAGCGGGCAGGTTGTACCGAAGAAGGTGATTTATTCTTGTTTGAATTGTATAATCAGATGTTTATTTGAATAATTTTCCCATATGGCCAAACGCCTGCACACCCATTACGATAATTTGAAAGTAGCGCGGGACGCTTCGCCTGAAGCGATTCGTAGCGCATATCGTGTGTTGTGCAAACAATATCACCCAGATCAAAATTCCCACCCCGATGCACACCGTATCATGAGTTTGGTCAACCGCTCTTATCAGGTGCTTTCCAATCCTGATAGCCGCCGTGCACATGACCGCTGGATTGAAGAGCAAATCCTTGCTTCGCAAGATGGCAAGATTTCCAGCCCGATGCCGGGCGGTTTTCGCAAAGTGCAAGAGCCGTTGCCTTATGCTACGTTGGCAGCTTGGTTGGCCGTTTTGACTATGCTGATTTTTGGATTGGCATATTATGCTGCATTGCAACGTCAAGAAGCACCTGTTGTGCCGCAAGATAATATACCGGTACGGCAGCGATAGCGTCATAATCTTGTACTTTTTCTTTAAAAGGCCGTCTGAAAATCAATTTAAGGTTGATGTTTCAGACGGCCTTATCTGATTTCGGTATAATTTAAGCCGTCTAAAAAACTTATGCAGTAAGGAGCTTTTATGGCCGCGCCGCCGGAAGCCAAATATACCGAAGAAACCGTTTTATGGGTCAAGCAGCATACATCCAAGCTGATTACTTTTGCCATTACGCGCCCCGATACCTACCGTTTTTCGGCGGGCCAGTTTTCGCGTTTGGGCTTTAGAGATGGAGAGGGCTTTATTTGGCGTGCATACTCTGTGGTTTCCGCTGAATATGCCGATACATTGGAATATTTCGCTGTTTTAATCGAAGGCGGGCCGATGAGTGCGAAGTTGGCACAAATGCAGGCTGGCGATACGGTATTGTTGGATAAAAACGCGACGGGTTTTTTATTGCCCGAGCGTTTTTCCGATGGCCGCGAGCTGATTATGTTATGTACCGGTTCGGGCATTGCACCGTTTTTATCGATTTTGGAACAACCGGAAATTTGGCAGCGTTTCGAACGTTTGGTATTGGTTCATTCAGTATCTTATGCTGACGAGTTGATTTTTAACGAACGTATTGCTGAATTGAAATCGCATCCGTTGATTGAAGACTATTTCCACAAGCTGTTTTTTGTATCGCTTACTACCCGGGAAGAGGGCGGAATGCTGCATGGGAAGAGGTTGCCGGAATGGTTGAAAAACGGTGGATTGGAGAAAGTGTTGGGCTTTACTTTTACACAAGCCGAGAGCCGTTTTATGATTTGCGGTAATCCGGAGATGGTTAAAGATACTTTTCAGGCGCTGCTTGATTTGGGTTTTTCCATGCACCGTAACCGAGTGCCGGGTCAGATTATGATGGAAAACGGATTTTAAATATAGTTGATTGTTTTTATTATTGTTATAGATTCAAATTGCCGGGGTGTATGCATACCCGGCAGTTTTTTATGGCTAATTCGGCTTACAAACTTAAATTTCGCACATAATCAGACACCTTTCTAGAAAACCAAATATCCAAGATAAATATTTAATTTTAAATGAAATAAAAAGTTTCACTTTGATAGATATTGGGTATTTTTTATATTTTATTCTATATTTCAATGGGATATTTAAATATATTATGAATGCAATTAATATTATCGGGGTGAAAAAAGTCATTAATATTTACATATCATATAAATATTTAATTGTTAGATATTTATTTATTTTGAAATTTAATTTCAAATAATATATTGAAATGGGTAATATAATCCCCGAGCAGATGCTCATTTCATTTCAAAGGAAGTATTTTTTAAGGAGAGTATTATGAAAAAAGTAATGTTGACTCTTGCTTTGATGGCAGCTACCGGCTCAGTGTTTGCTATGGGTGCCAAACCGGCTCCTGCAGCTCCTAATTATGACGGTTCAGGTGTTTGTACCCGCGAGTATGATCCGGTACCGTATGTGGCGAAAGATGGCCGTACTCTTACTGCTCCTAATCCTTGTGTAGCTGCCAAGTGGAAAGCCCAAGGCATTTAATTTTAAAGATATCGAAAGCCGTGTTTTACACGGCTTTTTTTATGCTCCGTGAAAGCGGGGCGTTTGTATTTGAGAGAGCCGTGCGATAGGAATACGGGGGTCGGGGCGGTATGTGGAGGAAGCAAGTTTGCCATAGTATTTTTCAAGATGGATTTATTTGAAAAATGTTTGATTTCAGACGGCTTTCTACAAATCAGATTAGAGAGGTGCTGATAGGGAAATAGATTTTGACTGTTGAGCGGTTTGATTAGAAAAGAAACGAGTTATTTAAATTCAATGTTATGATAAAAATGACTTACGCAACATGACGGGCATGTTTTGATAAGCGATAAGAAATAAGCAGTGATAGTTAGATGGAGAAACAGTCGGATTGAGCCAATCCGATCATAGGAGAAAACGATGACCGTACTTCGACAATTTACAGATATGCAGCCTATTATCCAAGCACCGATGGCAGGCGTACAGGGTGTGCGTTTGGCGATAGCGGTATGCCTTGCCGGTGGGATTGGTTCTTTACCGGCGGCTATGTTGAATCCCGAACAATTAACCCAAGCATTAGCCGAAATAAAAAAACAGGCTGGTGGACATGTCTATAATGTAAACTTTTTTGCCCATCAAACCCCTAAAATTACCCAACAGCAAACGGAAGCATGGTTAGCGGTTTTAAAGCCGTATTTTGATGAGTTCGGCTTGAGTGAGGCCGATATTCCCTTCGGGGGTGGGCGCAGGCCGTTTGACGAAGATGCCCTGGCGGTAGTGGAAAGTTTTCGCCCACCGGTGGTGAGCTTTCATTTCGGATTACCCGGGAAAAAGCTTCTGGAGGCCGTTAAAGCAACCGGAGCGGAAATATGGTCAAGTGCGACAACTGTTAATGAAGCCCGTTGGCTTGAGGCCAATGGCGCGGATGTTGTAATTGCCCAAGGGTGGGAAGCGGGCGGCCACAGAGGTGTATTTTTGGAAACAGACCTCAGCCGCCAACAAGGTTTGTTTACTTTATTGCCGAATATTGCCGCATCGGTGAGTATTCCCGTGATTGCTGCCGGTGGTATCAGCCATGCTGCTGCTTTGAGAGCCGCTGTTGAGTTGGGCGCAGTTGCAGTACAGGTGGGGACGGCTTTTTTACTGGCGGATGAAGCCGATACTTCGGCTGCCCACCGAGCGGCTTTGCAAAGTCCGCAAGCTGAGGATACGGTGGTGACCAATTTGTTCAGCGGGGGCTTTGCACGCGGTATTGCCAACCGATTTATGCGTGAGGCCGGCCCTATTCATTCTTCCGCATTACCTTTCCCTTTGGCAGGTGCGGCGGCAGGAGTGTTGAAGGCGGCAGCGGAGAAGGCCGGCAGTAGTGACTTTTCTTCATTTTGGGCAGGACAGGGAGCACCTTTGGCAGTGGGCGGCAGTGCGGCGGAAATTTTAAGCAGGCTTAATGGCTTCAAATAATATATGTCCAAATAAATAGTATCCTGAAGGGGAATCCGGTGCGGGGAACGCTCGTTTGTATAGACACGCCGGATTGTCGGTATCGGCGGTAAATTGGTAGGCTGAGGTTTAAAGAATCGGATTGCGAACACTATATAGGCTTTGCAATCGGGTTTAAGTTTAAGTAGCACTGGTAAAATATTTCAGACGGCCTTTTAAATTATTGTAGGCCGTCTGAAAAATCATTTTGAAAGATAGAAAGAGTCGGAATGTCGGTTAATCATTACGAAAATTTTCCGGTCGGATCGCTGGTGTTACCACGCCGTTTGCGCCGTCCTATTCATGCTATTTATGCGTTTGCGCGTACGGCTGATGATATTGCCGACGAGGGTAACGAGTCTGATGAGGTGCGCTTGCGAGGTTTGGCCGATTTGCGGGCTGAGTTGGATTTGATTTCACGGGGAGAAGTGCCGTTAACGGTATTGATGCAGCGCTTGCAGTGTGAAGCGGTAGTGCCTTTTTCGATGCCGTTGCAACCGTTTTATGATTTATTGGCGGCATTTGAGCAGGATGTGGTGAAAAAGCGTTATGAGGATTTTGGCGAATTGGTAGATTATTGCCGTAAGAGTGCCAATCCTGTCGGACGGATGATGCTGCATCTTTATGGTGAGCGCGACAGCCGTAGTATTGCTCAAAGCGACGGTATCTGCACGGCTTTGCAGCTGATCAATTTTTGGCAGGATGTTGCGGTCGATTGGCAAAAAGGGCGGGTGTATCTTCCTCAAAATGATTTGCGTCGCTTCGGGGTATACGAAGCGGTAATTGCCGAGGGTAGGGCCGATTTGGCTTTCCGACGTTTGATGGCTTATGAGTGTGAAAAGGCGCACAATATGCTGAAGGCAGGCTCGCCGTTGGGCAAAACGCTTAAAGGGCGTATCGGTTTCGAGTTGCGCATGATTATTCTCGGCGGGCAGAAGATTCTGCAGAAAATTGAGGAAAACCAGTATGACGTATTCAATAAAAGGCCGGTTTTAACGATTAGAGACTGGTGGGATATTGTGCGGAGAGCGCTGTTGAAAAAATAATGATATATCTAAAAAACAGGCCGTCTGAAAAGATATTCAGACGGCCTGTTTTTTAGGAGGGTGTTTATTTTTGGCAGTGTGTACAGTAGAAGGTGCCGCGTTGGCCGATGGTTTCTTTTTGTATGGGGCTGCCGCATTGGCGGCAGGGTTGGTTATGACGGCCGTAAACGTTGTATTCCTGTTGGAAGTAGCCGCTTTGCCCGTCGCTATTAACGAAGTCGCGTAGTGTGCTGCCGCCCGTTTCGATGGCGCGTTGCAAAATGGCGCGGATGGCTTCGGTGAGCCGTTCGCTTTCTTTTTTGGTAATTTTGTTGGCGGGCCGTTTGGGTGAAATACCTGCTTTAAACAGGCTCTCGTTGGCATAAATATTGCCGACACCCACTACGACGGCGTTATCCATCAACGCAAGTTTGACGGCACGTTTTTGGCTGTGTAGTTTCCGGTATAGATAGTCGGTGTTGAATTCTGCCTCTAAAGGCTCTGGCCCCAATCCGGTCAGGAGCGGGTGATGCTCGGGTGCGCCGGCAAACCATAAAACAGCCCCGAAACGACGCGGATCGTGATACCGTAAAACGGTACCGTTGGCGAAGGTAAAATCTATATGATCGTGTTTGCCGGGCTGTTCGATATGCGGATCGCCTTCGGTGAAAATGCGTAAACTGCCCGACATGCCTAAGTGTATCAGTAAGATACCTGTATCGAATTGCACCAACAGATATTTCGCGCGGCGGTTGCAGGCGCGTACGGTTTGGTTTTGCAGTGTGCCGCCAAGATGATCGGGTACGGGCCAGCGTAATTTATTTTGCCGGATTGTAGCGGCAGCCACGGTTTGGTTATTGATGTGCGGGCTTATACCGCGCAAGGTGGTTTCGACTTCGGGTAATTCGGGCATGGTTTCGCTCGTATTTGTACGGTTGTTTTCAGACGGCCTTGAGATGCAAATGATAGCGTTCTGCCATATCGTAGAGAATCATGGCGGTCAGCCCCCAAATATCATAATGCAGATAGGGCAAAACAGGTACTTCCAAGGATTGGTGGCTGTATTGAAAAGTGCGGGTGGAATAGTTTTCCCGATTTAAGGCAAAATCCAGCGGCAGATAAAAAATTTCAGCCACTTCTTCAGTGTTGGGTTGCGTTTTGGGATTGTCGGAACAGATGGCGGGAATGGGGAAAACTGAATAGCCGGAGGGAGTGTAGTAAGGTGGCAGCTGAGGAAAGGTTTGCCAATATTGGGGGGCGATGCCGGTTTCTTCATCGGTTTCGCGTAGTGCTGTGACGGTAGGGCTGTCATCCGTATCATCACAGCGCCCGCCGGCCAAGGCGATTTGCCCCGTGTGACGGCGTAAAGTATCGGCTCGGCGGGTAAGTAGTATCTGCCATTGGCTTTCTCGGCGTACTACGGCCAGCAAAACCGCGGCATCATGGTAGCCGCCTTCGCTCAGCATACTGTTTCGTCGTGCTTGAAAAGGCGCGGGATATTGTGCGGCACAATGGAAAAAACGGCTGAGTTCAGCGGTATTCATGATAAAAATGATTGCTTGGTTTGATAGCGGAACCGTCTGAATATAGCATACTTTGCGATTTGGTATATTCAGACGGCCTGTTTGTTATGGCATATCCGATAACGTTATTCTAAATTCTAAAACATGTCTTTATGGTGGTTTGGGCTTTGGGCTTTGGCAGCGGCTGGCTTTAAATATATAAAATCCTGCAAAAATTTTTTCGCAGCTACGCGTATATATTGCGCTTATGATAAAGTATGGCGGTTACCGTTGCTATTTTCAATTTAGGAATTGTAGATTTAGGAATGCAATTTATGTTTTTTGGGAAAACCCGTATCCGTCCTGTGTGCGCAATATTGGCACTCTGTTGCAGTATCAGTGCTTATGCGGCTGTTGGAGAGGTTTCCGTTGTTATGCCGAAGGAAACCGTTGTCGTTCAAAAAAAGCGTTTCGCTAATTTTAGTGAGCAGGAACGGGCGCAGGAGCAGCAACGTCGCAGCGATATTATCCAGCGCACCAATCAGATGTTTACTTTATTGGGCGCGGAGATGGCATTGCAAAAAGGCGATGCGGGAACGGCCTTGGCTACTTATATGGTTATGCTTGACCGTATCCGGAGTTCGGAAGTGGCCGAGCGTGCAATGGAAATGGCTTTAAGCCTGAATGCTTATGAGCAGGCAGAGGCTATTTTTCAAAAGTGGCGTGAAATTGAACCCGAACCCGGCGCGGCGCAAAAACGCATGGCCTGGGGCCGTAGCTTGATAGCAGGTGATATCGAGTATGCGCGAAACAACTTTAACGATGTTCTCAGAGATGCGGATGAGGAGCAGACGCGCCGGATATTTCTGCTTCTATCCCAAATGAGTGTGCAGCAACCTGATTTGGCTAAGAAATTGGGCAGTTCGGTACACCGCTTCGCTTCTAAATATCCCGATATGCCCGAAGCAGTCATTGCAGATGTGATTTTCAGTGCCCAAAATCAAAATAGCAGTGATGCCGTACGGGCTTTACAGAAACTGGCCGAGCTGGATGCCGATATTCGTCCGCCTACGGAATTGACTTTGCGGCTGATCGCCCAAAGAAACCCCGAAGTATTGAATCGTTTTTTTACCGAAACCGATACCCGTAATCTTTCGCCGGTATGGCAGGAGTTGGAAATCAGCAGCATGATTAATTCCGGCAATACCGAAGAAGCTTATAATCTTCTGCAAAAGCTTCTTGCACAGAATCCGAATGCTGATTTGTATATTCAGGCGGCATTATTGGCCGTGCAGCGTGACAACGGTGTGTCGGAAGTAAATACCTATCTTGAAAAAGCTTATAGCTTCGGAACACATGAGCAGAAAAACCGGGCCGCCGTCATTGGTGCTATGCGCAGTGCCGATGCTAAAGACTATACCGGTATGCAGGTTTGGTTGGACAGAATTGATGCGCCGGAATATATATTCGATAGGGAAGTTTTGCGTGCTTCAATGGCAGCCGAGCGCGGTAATTGGCGTCAGGCTTTGGTAGTATCGAAACAAGCCCGCCGTTTGCCGGCGCAGCAGGGGCGTTTTTTTACCGCTTCTGATCTATTGAGGGTGCAGCTGTTTGCTATCGGAATGCACGATCAACCCCGTCAAGCGATTATTGAACTGAATTCTTTGCTGGCTCAAGCAGAAAAACAGCAAGATGCTGATGAGCAAGTGGCTGATGTTTTGTACCAACGTGCATTGATTTATGCGGATAAATTGCAGCAGCCGCAAAAAGCCATCGTGGATTTACGCCGTTACTTGGCATTCAACCCCAATAGTGCAGGCGGTATGAATGCACTTGGCTATACTATGCTTTCCTTACCCTCAGCGGATGCAGAAGAAGCATTTTCTCTGATACAGGCAGCATATCATTTAGAGCCGGAATCGGCTGCAATTAATGATAGTATGGGCTGGGCATATTTCCGCAAAGGTGATCCGCAAGCAGCACTGCCGTATTTGCAGTATGCGTTTGAGCAATACCCGGATCCTGAAGTAGGTGCTCATTTGGGCGAAGTGTTATGGGTTTTAGGTGAGCGGGAAAAGGCCAAACAAATATGGGCCGAGGGGTTTGCCAAAAAAGGCAATAAGGCGGTTTTAGCAGATACTTTAAAGAGATTGGGGGTACAGAAAAATACTTTGCCCAAAGCTCAGTCAAACTAAAAAGTAGTAAATATTACGTTTAATTTTTCAGACGGCCTATTGCGTCAAATAATGCCGTCTGAAAAAAGAAATAAAAATTTATGATGAAAAGTAAAAGCTTATTCAAATTTTGCACCATCGGCGCGGCTGTATTTTCTTTGGCAGCGTGTGCCGGTTTGCAACCAGCGACTACACAGCAGTGGAGCCCTCAGCAAGAATCTGCGGATTTTAATGCGGAGGGGCGTTTGGCTGTGCGTATGGATGGGAAAGGCTCTTATGCCAACTTTGATTGGATCCAGCAAAAATCTGTACGAACCATCAATGTAAATACGCCTTTAGGCAACACTTTGGGGCAATTGTGCCAAGATAACAACGGTGTGTTGGCCGTAGGTAGCGACGGCCGTATATATGAGGCTGAGAATGCCTCCGAATTGAGCAGGCAATTACTGGGTTTCTCGCTTCCTTTGCAATACCTTGACGTATGGGCGGCAGGGCAATGGGTAGCCGGAACCCCCCATCAAATTTTACAGGATGGCCGTTTACAGCAATTTGGATGGATTATTTCGCGCCAGCTTAATTCAGACGGCCAAGTTAGAATTTTGCAATTAGAGGATCAAAAACTGAGCTTGCGTTTGATATTTGATTATTTTGATTACACTAAGTCGGAATCTGCTCCGGTACAGTGTGAAATCAGGAATCGTGCATGAAGCAGAAAGTTCCCTCGAATGCTCAGGCATTTCTCGCCCCTGCCAAGTTGAATCTTGATCTGCGCATTACCGGACGCAGGCCAGACGGCTATCATAATCTTGAAAGCATATTTTGCTTGATAGGTTTGTACGATACTGTGTTTTTGGCATTGCGTGAAGATTCCCTGATTCGGCTTCATACGCCTACAGATGATTTGCCCCCCGAGCAAGATTTGGCTTATAGGGCTGCCGTATTGCTGCAACAATATTGTGGGATTAGGCAAGGAGTAGATATTTGGTTGGATAAAAGAATTCCTACGGGAGGAGGGCTAGGGGGAGGCAGCTCTGATGCGGCTACTGTTTTAATGGCCTTGAATAAATTATGGCAATGTGCAATACCACGTAAAAAATTGATAGACCTAGGCTTGTCTTTGGGAGCCGATGTTCCTTTTTTTATTTTCGGTCAAAATGCGTTTGCCAAGGGGGTCGGAGAAGATCTGATATCAATGGATATACCGAATAATTGGTATGTGATAGTCAAACCCGATGTTCATGTCAGTACCGCTATAATTTTTTCGCATCAAGGCTTGACACGTGATTCCAAACCCAGCATAATGCCGACTTTCCAAGCATTACAGCCTTTTCGTAATGATATGCAGGCAGTGGTGTTTGAAAGTTATCCTGAGGTAAAAGAAGCTTATCAATATTTAAAAGAATATGGTAGGCCTCAGATGACCGGATCCGGTGCTTGTTTGTTTTTGTCTTGTTCGAGCCGGCAGGATGCTGAAGCTATATACAGCCAAATTTCAAACCAATATCAAGCATATTGCGTAGCAGGCTTATCAAAGCATCCGTTGTTTGATATATAAAGTTTTGAAGTGTTGGGGAGTCGTCAAGCGGTTAAGACACTGGATTTTGATTCCAGCATGCGAAGGTTCGAATCCTTCCTCCCCAGCCACTCAGTTTTGGGGCGTCGTCAAGTGGTTAAGACTCTGGATTTTGATTCCAGCATGCGTAGGTTCGAATCCTACCGCCCCAGCCAAAATAAAAGCGTGTAAGAAAACTTGCACGCTTTTATTACGTTTTAGCAGTATGCCTGCCTGATAGGTAAGCGTTCGAAATATACTAATAAAATATTTGCGCAGCGCATTGAGTGCCAGAGACGGATTGATAACCTCTGCAAGGTTATCCTGCCGTAGCAAAAGAGCTTATTTACCATAAATAAAGTACAGTTAGACTTTAAGACTCTTGTCTGCTTGCGTATAATGAGCGGCTGGTATCCAGCTTAAGCGGAAGGAAGCAAATGTTTCCTGTTGAAATTTCTAATATTCGTGGTGAAGATATGGCGGCATATGACAGTTTGATGGTATTTACCGGTAATGCCAATGCGGAATTGGCTCAAAAAGTGGTCAAACACTTGGATATTACCTTAGGTAATGCTTCGGTTAGCAAGTTCTCTGATGGCGAAGTGGCCGTTGAATTATTGGAAAACGTACGTGGTCGGGATGTATTTATTTTGCAGCCTACTTGTGCGCCGACTAATGATAACTTAATGGAAGTACTGACTATGGCAGATGCCCTCAAGAGGGCTTCTGCCGGACGTATTACGGCGGCAATTCCATATTTCGGGTATGCTCGTCAAGACCGCAGGCCACGTTCGGTGCGTGTGCCTATTTCAGCTAAGTTAGTTGCTAATATGTTATATTCGGCAGGTATTGACCGTGTATTAACTGTTGATTTGCACGCCGACCAAATTCAGGGTTTTTTTGATATTCCTGTTGACAACATCTATGCCACACCGATTTTGATTAATGATATTCAGCAGCAACGTATTGAGAATCTGACAGTGGTAAGCCCGGATATTGGAGGGGTGGTTCGTGCTCGCGCGGTTGCTAAAGTTTTAAATAGCGATTTGGCGATTATTGATAAACGACGCCCTAAAGCAAACGTAGCTGAAGTAATGAATATTATTGGTGATATCCAAGACAGAACTTGTTTGATTGTTGATGATATGATTGATACTGCTAATACTTTGTGTAAAGCAGCTGCTGCTTTGAAAGAACGCGGTGCTTCACGTGTATTAGCTTATGCAACCCATCCTGTGTTTTCAGGCGAAGCAATCAGCCGTATCGCTTCTTCTGCAATTGACCAGGTTGTTGTTACCGATACTATTCCTTTGTCGGAAGCTGCACGTAAGTGTGATCGTATTCGTCAAGTTACGATTGCAGGACTTTTGGCTGAAACGGTCCGCCGTATCAGTAATGAAGAATCTGTTTCTTATCTTTTCAATGAAGATCTGTTAACAGCAGGCAATATGTATTTGCCTTAATTCCCTTAGTCGCCTTAAGCTGGTCGCGGCCGATGGTGATATTTTAATTTAAATTTGGAGTAATATTTATGTCATACGAAATTCAAGCTACTGTTCGTGAAGCTCAGGGCACTGGTGCGAGCCGCCGCCTGCGTCGCGAAGGTAAAACCCCCGCTGTTTTGTACGGTGACAATCAAGAAGCGGTGGCAATCGCTGTCGATCACAAAACCGTATATTACGCTTTGGAGAAAGAGTCTTTTCATACGGCTCTAATTAAGCTTGCTTTGGAAGGTAAAACTCATGACGTTATCGTGCGTGATTTTCAAATGCATCCTTTCCGCCAAGAGGTACAACACATCGATTTTCAGGTAGTTGATGCAGCCAAGCCTGTAAAAATCCGTGTGCCTTTGCATATTGTTAATGCAGAAACTTCCCAAGCAGTTAAGTTGCAAGGCGGCCGAGTGTCTTTGCTTGCAACTTCGGTTGAGGTGGTTGCCTTGCCGAAAGATATTCCTGCAGCTTTAGATTTGGATTGTGCCTCTGTTGTAGCTGGCGATATCTTGCATTTATCAGATATCAAGTTCCCGGAAGGTGTTCAAAGTGTTGCATTGAAGCGCAATGAAAATTTAGCCGTTGCAACTGTAACTGGTAAAAAACGCTAATAGAAAGGCGTCAATTTACTGTTAAATTTTCGTAGAAAAGATCCTGCCGCATGACGGTAGGATCTTTTTTATGGATGAGATAATAGCAATCGCCAGGTATGAGCTAAGTTACTTCGCGTTGAATCTATGATTTAAGGTAGTTGATGCTTAATTTGTACCATTGGTTAAATCTAACCGTATTGTGGTGCATATCTACTTATTTTATTCTCTAAGAGCGGAGTGAATTTATTTAAATAGCATAAATAAATTGAATTGAAATTTATATTTAGAAATTTAAATTTATGAGAAGGGAGTTTAGAGAATCCCTTCGAAGAGATAGGATATTTATATATGTAGTTAATAGTAATTTAAGTGGTAATGTGGCAAATTATACACTTTGGGTTCACAATATTTACCTTTTATCTCATTAAGCGTAAAAAATATTGAATATAATGTTATGCTGTACTAATTAAAATGGCTTATCTTGTTATGTTTTGAATTAAGTTTTTAATGAAATGACATTGACCCTCTCTCTTCAAATTAAGAGAATTGATACAAATATATATTAACGAAAATATTCCAATCGGGTATGATGGACATATCTGATAGATATTGGCATAACCCAAATACTAAGTTGCGAATTTATGCAAAAGTTTCCATCTATGATAAGTGGTGTTTTAAAGCATTCAGTAGTTTCAATCTGTCTGATGCTTGCCACTCAAACTCTTTCTGCTAAAGGGCTTCAAGATATCTTGAAGTATGCTTTGGTTTCTGATCCTTCATTGTTAGAGGCGAAAGCCAATGAAAATGCCGCTAAAAGCACCACAAAAGCAACCCGTGCCGGGCACTATCCGGTATTAACGCTTACAGGTACGCAAGTAATTACCCAAAAGCATAAATATGATAGTAATGATCGTAATAACGGTTTGGGTGTACGGGGTACTATGAATATCTATTCATGGGGAGGTATTGAAGCTTCGGTAAGGCGTGATAAAAATAAAGAGGTGTATCAGAAATATAAATATTTTGAAACACAAGAACAACTAGGTGGTGAAATCGGTAAGTTATATCTTACTGCATTACGAGCAAAAGAAACATTATTAATCAATCAGAAAAGTTTAGATCGCCATAATAATTTACTTAAAGATTTAAGCGTTATTGCCAAATATGATACCGGGCGCCGTTCGGAAGTTGTAGAGGCCCGAGCTCGGCAACTACAGGTAGCTACTACAATTGCCCAGCAACGTCGTACGATGGAGCTGGCGCTTAGCCGCTTATCCAAATATACAAACCAGCCGGTTACTGCAGATGATTTGCAAGATCCTTTTGCCAGTGATTCAGTAGCTTCTTTGACCGGAAATTATAAAATTGACGGTAGTCATCTCAATCCTTCCTATTTGGCTCAACAGGCAGAAAGAGAAAGTGCTAATGCGGAATTGGCTGTTGCTAAGGCTGCCCGGTTACCGGCATTGAATCTTGAGGGTGTGCTGACCAAAGACAGTAAAGAACTATATATGAACATGTCTTGGAATGTATTGGATGTCGCAGCCCGCCATAATGTTGCAAAAAATGCAGCAACTTTAATTGCGGCAGAATCTAAATTGGAGCAAATTGCACGAGAAGTTCAAGAAAAAGCACGGACTGCTGCAATTGATATGCAGCAAAGCGAACAGCGTGCAGATATTACTGCTGAACATATTGTTGCCCAGAAAGAAGTAGTTCGTGCATATGAATTGCAATTCAAAATTGCCCGTCGAACGCTTACCGATGTGTTGGGTGCTTATACTGAATTAGCAAGTATCGAGCAAGAATATGTAACAGCTCGCAATGATTTTCGTGATGCCGCCTTGGAGTATTTGGTTGCGCAGTCGCAAGTGGCCAATTGGGCGGGTGTTAAGCAAGAGAAGTAACTAAAGTTTATTTTGAAGACTGAATAAAATTATGAAATCAATTATCGAACACATTGCCTTAACTACACGTTTGTTGGGTGCTCCGGTATCTGAAGCGGCATTATCTGCAGAAGTCATTCGGGATAAAAAGCTTAATGTTAATTTTCATTCGCTTACAGAAGTGCTTCGAAGCCATGGTTTTGAGAATACTTTATCTAAGCGGAAGCTTCAGGATATCCCATCATTGGCTGTGCCGGTAGTATTGGTTCTTCATAATGAAGAGGCTGCGGTTGTTACTCAAATTGAGGGCACAGGGCAAGAACGTCAATATCATGTGCGTCAGGCTGATGGCTTGGCTCAAGTTTTAAGTCACCAGCAGCTTTCAGGGTTGTATTTAGGTTATTGTTGGTTTATCAAGCCTAAAATGGTATCTGATGCCCGTTCAGAATTGCCTGAATATCATTTGCCGAAGTCATGGTTCTGGAAAGTGATATGGCGCTTCCGCGGATATTATTATCAGGTAGTTTTGGCAACATTTATTATCAACTTTTTGGCTTTGGTTAGCTCTTTGTATGTAATGAATGTTTATGACCGGGTGATTCCGAACCAAGCTTATGAAACGTTGTGGGTGTTGAGTATAGGCGTAGTTTTGGCAATTACATTTGAATTTATAGCTAAAATGATCCGTAGCCACTTAACTGATATTGCAGGAAAAAAGGCAGATTTAATTATTAGTTCTGCACTTTTTCGCCGTGTAATGGCTTTGCGTTTGGCTGATCGGCCGGCATCTTCAGGTTCCTATGCCAACAACTTGCGCGAATTTGAGGCTGTCCGTGAGTTTATGACCAGTGCGAGTTTGCTTACTTTGGTTGATTTGCCTTTCTTGATTTTGTTTATTACGGTTATTGCTATTGTGGGTGGTAAGTTGGCTTTAGTACCGACTATTATCATTCCGATTGTTGTACTGGTAGGCTTTTTAGTACAACGTCCTATGGCAAGACATATCAATGAATCAATGAAAGAGTCTTCTCAACGTTCCGGATTGGCAGTAGAAGCAATTGAGGGAATTGAAACTCTCAAAACGAACAATGCTACTTCTTGGGCTCAACAGCGTTGGGATGAATATACAGCCAAGACTTCGGCTTCATCCATTAAGGTTAAAGACACCAGTAATTTTGTCGTTAATTTTGCGGTTGCAATGCAGCAGCTTAATACGGTTGGATTGGTTTTATTAGGTACTTATTTGATCCATGCAGATAATCCGTCAGACCGCATTACTATGGGTGCGTTGATTGCTTCTGTTATTTTATCAGGACGGGCTTTGGCGCCTCTAGCACAAATTGCCGGTTTGGCAACTCGTTTCCAACAAGCAAAATTAGCTTTGGAGGGAGTAAACAATATTGTCGAACGACCGATTGAACGTAATCCCGAACGTAAGTACATTACTTTGGATCATATTCAAGGAGGTATTACTTTTGACAATGTTTCTTTTGAATACCAAGAGGAAACAGGGGCAGCTGTTAGTGATTTGAAATTGACAATCCGCCCAGGTGAAAAAGTGGGTGTATTAGGGCGTATCGGTAGCGGCAAAAGTACAATGTTGAAACTTGCCAGCGGTTTGTATGACGCACAGAAAGGTAATGTAACACTGGATGGCGTAGATATGCGTCAGCTTGATCCTAACTTTTTGCGCAGTGAAGTCACATTATTGAGTCAGTCTCCTCGTTTATTCTTGGGGACGCTGCGTGAAAATATGGATTTGGCGCGCTTGGATGGTTACTCCACCGACCAAGAGTTGTTAGTAGCTTTAAAACGTTTTGGCTTAGACCGCATCATTCGTAACCATCCGCGGGGATTGGATATGCCTTTGGGTGAGGATGGTTTGGGTTTATCAGGTGGTCAAAAACAAATTATCGCATTGGCGCGTATGACTTTACGCTCTCCTAAAGTCGTACTTTTGGATGAACCGACTACAGGCTTAGATCAAGCTACAGAACGTATGGCTTTAAATGCCTTGGCTCAGTGGGGTAAAGATAAAACTATGGTATTGGTGACCCACCGCCCGCAAGTTTTACAAATCGTGAACCGTATTGTCGTGATGGATAACGGTAAAGTAGTTATGGATGGTCCGCGTGATTTGGTATTGAAGCAATTAATGCAAAACGAAGAAAAAGCTGCAGGCCAAAAGCAGCAGCGCCAACGTGTAGAGGCGCAAACAACCGTTGAAAGCCAGCAGGCCTAATATTCAGACGGCCTTTGAATCTTATAATTAAGGTATACAACATTATGAGCAGTGAAAACAATGTCAAATCAAAAGATCTTCCGTTGATTAATGATTTGAATGCCGCTTTGCAAAAAGAAAAGCATAGTGGTCAGTTTTGGGTCATTATTCTATTTTTTGTTTTTTTAGTGGTCTTTGTCATTTGGGCTTACAATAGTCCGATTGAGGAGGTCACTCGAGGCCAGGGTAATGTGATTCCCAGCAGCCGCGAGCAGGTAATACAGAGTATTGATCCTGGCGTGATTACTGAGATGCGGGTAAGAGAAGGCGATATTGTTGAAAAAGATCAAATTATTTTAAAACTTGATGATACGCGCAGTTCGGCTATTTTTCGTGAAAGTGAAGCCAAGGTGCAGAACCTGGAAGCTATGGTAGCCCGCTTAAAAGCCGAAGCCTATGGTGCTGAGTTAACTTTTCCGAAGGGAATCAGTGAAGAGTTGAAACAAAGGGAGCAGGCGGCTTTTGTGGCTCGTCGTCGTGCAGTAGTTGATGCCATCAAGGGATTAAGCACCAGCAAGGCAGCTTTGGATCGTGAAATTAGTATTACGGCCCCTATGGTGGCACAAGGTGTTGTATCTGAAGTTGAATTATTGCGTATGCAGCGAGAGTCCAGTGATTTGGCATTACAAATAGATGAGCGCCGTAATCGTTATATGGCTGATGCGAATAATGAGTTGGTGCAGGCAGAATCCGAATTGGCTCAAGCTAAAGAAAATATGGCAATGCGGGCAGATCCGGTGGATCGCTCTCTTATACGCGCACCGATGCGAGGAATCGTAAAAGATATTAAAATCAATACTGTAGGTGGTGTGGTGAATGTGGGGCAAGATATTCTCACAATCGTACCACTTGATGATAAATTATTAGTTGAAGCTTATATCCGTCCTCAAGATGTGGCGTTTATTAGTCCCGGACTTCCGGCAGTAGTTAAAATCAGCGCATATGATTATGCGATTTATGGTGGTTTGGAGGGTAAAGTAACTTTAATCAGCCCGGATACTATGAGCAGTTCCAATCAGCCGCAAGCAAATGATATGAAGCTGGATCCGAACCAAGTTTATTATCGAATCCTCGTGCAAACCGACACCAATAGTTTGAAAGATAAAAACGGAAAAGATATGCCGATTATTCCGGGTATGGTTGCTACAGTAGATGTAAAGACAGGCGAAAAAACTGTATTCCAATACTTGATCAAGCCGATTACCCGTATGAAACAAGCTTTACGTGAACGTTAATTGAATCTAGCAGAAGATTTATTTTGATACTTTAAATCCCTTATTAACCTCGATATGAGGTTGATAAGGGGTTTTTATTAGAATTAATAAATTAATTTTAAGGATTGGGTAGTCGTAAGTGATTTTTATTGTCCGTTGGTCTAGATAGGAGAAGATATTTATTGGCTAGAAATATATGAAAACAAATTTTATATTTTAAGGCTAAGAGAGCGTTGTATATTGGTATAAGGTGTAAGATTTAAACCACATGTTTTAGATTACATGTTTTTTAGATTATAGATATGGTGAAATTTGGGATGTAAAAAACAGCCGTAGTTTACTGATTACGGCTGTTTTTATTTTGCAGGCTTTTTCATTAGCTCTGTATGGCATGCTGCCCAGTAAGTAGGTAGTGAATAGTTTCTTGTACACTTTTAATAGCATTGCCGAATGGTAAGGGATCTTTGCCTCGGAAGAATAGGCCTTTATCAACTTCACCGCGCCAAGCTGCAGCCAATTTGAGGTCGATACAAAATTGTCCGACTTTTTCAAGTCCATCTCGTAAACCGCATACGGAAAGGCAGTTAATACCTTGTGTACAGCGGCGGGGATCAGCTTTTGCATTGGCTTGTAAAATGCTTTCGCGCTTCATGTAGCTTTCGAGAAATTTAGTTTTTACGCCACGGGCAGGCAAGCCAGCTACAGACATGAATTCAACTACTTGTTCTGTTTCAGCTCCTGCTAAGGTTTTTTTAAAATTAATATGGGCATCACCTTCTTGAGTTACGGCAAAAGCTGTGCCGATTTGTACTGCCGACGCACCCCATTCTTTCAGAGCAGTTTGGATTTTTTGGAAGTTAGCCATACCACCTGCTAAAACGAGCGGGATTTTTTCGCTTTCCAAGCCGAGGTTTTTAAAAACCTCAAAGGTTTCTTCGATAACCCGTTTGAATTCAAACTTTTCATCATTTACGCCGTCAACCGTCATTGCGCCTAAGTGGCCGGCCGCATGTGCAGGATGTTCTATAACAATAGCGTCAGGTAAAACCCCTTTTTTCATCCAGCGCCTCAAAACAATATTGATACCGCGTGATTCTGAAAGAATAGGTAATAAGGCAATATTTCTATAGCCTTCGGTCATCTCCGGAAGATCTAGCGGCAGGCCCGCTCCCATAACAATGGCATCTGCTCCGGACTCACACGCTTGGCGCACTAAGGCTTGATGATCTTTAACAGCTTTCATAACGTTGACGGCAATCATGCCGCGGCCTTGTGATTCTGCTTTGGCCTTTTTTATTTCGCGATCAAGTGCGATACGGTTAAGTTTGTCGTATTTTTCTTCGGTGGGATTAATTTTGGATTCGATCAGCAAATCATCATGCAGATGGCGTAAGTCTACGCTGGCGATGGTTCCCACACCGTTTTCACGAGCTACGGCGCTGGATAAGCTGGAGGCAGAAACGCCTACGCCCATTCCGCCCTGTACGATAGGAATCAGACTTTTCCCACGGATAACCAATGGTTTAAAAGAATGTTGCATGATTTTTCCTCTGTAGGTGCTTTTCTAGATGGGTTTGATTGAATAAATATTATACTCTAAAAATTCTGAAAATTAGAGTATAACTATAGTTTTTATCACAATTTGTCTGGTTTTTTATAAGCACATTTTTATTTATAAAGCAATATTTTTTAGAGATATTTTCAGCAGGCTGCCTGAAAACTGAGCGTAAGTTGTTGAAACGGATTATTTTTTCCAGTTGATATCATCTATAGAATCAACCTGTTGGATTCTACGGGTATTCAAATCTACGGCTGTAAGCGCGCCTCCCCATAGGGCGCCTGTATCCAGAGAAATCACGCGGCAAGCATCTAAATAGCCTAATGCAGACCAATGGCCGAAAATGATAGTGTGGCTTAAATGACGGCGATCAGGTGCTTCAAACCAGGCGCGTAAGCCGGCAGGCATGTCGGCAGGATTGCCTTTAAAATCATAATCAAGCTCGTTGTTGTAGCTGATTGCGCGCATTCGTGTCATTACATTGGTAATCATGCGCAGACGTTCTGCTTCGCTTAGTTTCGGATTCCAGCTTCGTGGCTTATTGCCATACATCTCGGCAAAATAGGCGGAGGGGTTGGGACTGCGTAATTCGTTTTCGACTTCGGCTGCCAGTGCTATAGCATCAGCAACACTCCATTGAGGCAATAATCCTGCGTGAACCAATAGATAATTGTTATCGGTAATTAAGAGAGGTTGTTGATGTAGCCAATCGAGTAACTGACGGCGAGCGGGGTGTTTCAGGATAGGTTCTATTGTATCGCCGCGCTTAATTTTGCCATAACCGTATGATACGGCTAGCAGATGCAAATCGTGGTTACCTAATACGGTGCGTACGCTGCTTTCGTGCCGTTTGGCAAATTGCAAACACTCTAAGGATTTAGGACCACGGTTAACGATGTCCCCGGTAAGCCAAAGGGTATCGCTGCCGTGATTGAATCCGATTTTGGCCAGTAGGGTTTCTAGTTCGTCATAGCAACCTTGTAAGTCGCCGATTGCATAATGTGCCATAGTGAGATAGGTGGAAAATGTTTATATCATTGTTTATTTGATATTTCTATTGAAGGAAGTAATAAAGGCTGCGCGGCGGTATGCACAGCCTTTGAAGTTTTGAGTATGGCAGGCTTATATTACAAATTCAATACCAAAACAGCTTCTGCTTCTACTTGTACGCCTTTTGGCAGGCTGGCTACGCCTACTGCGGCACGTGCGGGGAATGGTTGGGCAAAGTATTCCGCCATTACTTCGTTGAAAATAGCAAAATTACCCAAATCGGTGAGATAGGCGTTAACTTTTACAATATCCTTCAACGAACCGCCAGCAGCTTCTGCTACGGCTTGCAGGTTTTTAAACACTTGATGGGTTTCGGCGCGGAAGTCGCCCTCACCAACTACGGTCATAGTGGTTGGATCAAGCGGAATTTGTCCGCTCATATAAACGGTATTGCCGGCACGTACAGCTTGTGAATATGCACCGATGGCTGCGGGTGCTTTGTCGGTATGGATGATGGTTTTACTCATATTCAATCTCCTAGTGTGAAATTACGTGGGATTATCTTATAAATAATCAGCTTTGACTATGTTTCGGCAGTTTGGGCTTTCAGACGGCTTATTTTCTTTATCGTATAGGCCGTCTGAAAATTATGCAGGGTATCGGTTATAGAAAATATTGCAGTAAATCATTTAAAAAACGTTTACCTTGCTCAGTGGGGCGAAAGTAAAGAGGGTCGGTATCCAACAAGCCTTTGGTTTGTGCGGCCCGAATTTGCGTACTGATTTGCGCCGGAGAAATACCGGTACGCTCTTGCAGCCAAGAGGCAGGCACACCCTCGCTCAAACGTAGGGCATTCATCATAAATTCAAATGCCAAATCTTCTTTGGCAATGGTGCGGCGCTCAATGGCGTCCGCAGGGTTATTTTCCATTGCCGTCTGATAATCTTTCGGATGACGTCGTCGAACGGTACGCTCAATATGGGTCGGATAGGAAATTTTACCGTGTGCGCCTGCTCCAATGCCGATGTAGTCTCCAAACTGCCAATAATTGAGATTGTGGCGGCATTGGTAGCCGGAGTGGGCGAATGCGGAGGTTTCATAGTGAATGAATCCTGCTTCTGCTAACCTGTCGTGTACGGCATCTTCAATATCCTGTGCAGCTTCATCTGCCGGCAGCTCAGGAGGCGGAGTATGGCCGAAGGGTGTATTGGGCTCCATTGTGAGATGGTACGCGCTGATGTGCCGAACACCTGTCGCAATAGCGGTTTCTATGTCGTTTAGGGCCGCTTGAACGGTTTGAGAGGGTAAGGCGTACATTAAATCGATATTGACTTTATCGAATAGTTGAAGAGCCGTCTCGATGGCAGTGAGAGCTTCGCGGCTGTTGTGGATGCGGCCTATCGCAGTAAGAGCACTATCATTAAAACTTTGTACGCCGATTGAAAGCCGCGTGATACCTGCATCTTTAAAGCCTTGGAACTTTTCCCGCTCAAAGGTGCCGGGGTTGGCTTCCAAAGTAATTTCGGCTTGTGGCTGTAATTTCACCAGAGCGCGGATACCGCTGAGAAGGCGATCAATAGAAGCAGCTTGAAATATGCTTGGTGTGCCGCCGCCGATAAATATGGTTTCCACTGGGCGTCCCCAAATATTAGGTAACTCGGTTTGTAAGTCGGTTAGGAGGGCATCAATATAGCTGTTTTCATTCAAGCCCGCTTTTGCCTGATGCGAATTGAAATCACAATATGGACATTTGCGTATACACCAAGGAATATGAATGTAAAGTGATAGTGGTGGCAGGGTGCTGAGTTGGCCGGGTGTGTTAAAGCTGACTGGTATCATTGGTAGCTCGAAATTTGAACCTTCCCCATATTTTCTGAGCCCGGTTTTATAAACAAACGGGCGAGATAATATCGGGGGTAAGGCGGGATAATGGTTATTCAGACGGCCTTGGCAGAAGGGTAGAGCAGGTCGATTTTCTTTTTTAATTCTTGTAATGCCAGGCCGCGGTGGCTGATTTGGTTTTTAAGTTTGGGCGTAAGTTCGGCAGCCGTACAGCCTTGCTCCGGTAAATAAAAATGTGGGTCGTAACCGAAGCCGTTTTCACCTTTCGCTTCTGTTTGCCAAGTGCCGCGCCAAATACCTTCGGCAATAATGGGTTGGGGATCGTGTTCGTGTCGAACCAATACTAAAACACAAACGTAATAGCAGCTTTGATCCTCTTTACCGGCAAGTTCCGTGCTAAGTTTGAGATTATTGGCCGCATCGGATTTAGGATTATCTCCGGCAAAACGTGCTGAGTAGACACCGGGGGCGCCGTTTAGGGCATTAGCGCAAATACCGCTGTCGTCTGCCAGGGCTGGCAGGCCGCTGTGGCGGCTGGCATGGCGGGCTTTGGCTAATGCATTTTCTATGAATGTTCCGTATGGTTCGGGACATTCGGGGACGTTGAATTCGGATTGCGGAAGAATGTCAATCGAACGTTCGGCAAACCAGCGGGAAAATTCTTTTAATTTTCCAGGGTTACCACTTGCCAATATAATTTTATTCAGCATTTTTATACTCCTGCGCACGTTGTGCTGCGATAGCTTGCAGCATGGCTTTTTGGCGGATATAAAGAGCCAAACAGGCAATTTGTCCGAATACGGCGCCGAATGCAAATAAAAAGCTGGCTACGGCAAATTGCTTGCTTTCGATGGAAAGCAGATAGCTGCCCAGTAGCATCAATGCCATGAAGAGGCCGGTAAAGAAGGCGATACCGATTAAATAGGTTTTACGTGCTTTCATATTTAGAAAAAGTATCTGAATAAAAGGGTATTTATTTATGTCTGCTAATGAGGAAAGGCCGTCTGAAAAATTGTTTTCAGACGGCCTTGTCGATTTTTACTTAGCGCAATTCGGTATACAGGCGGCTGATCCAAGTACCTGCATCATTGCCTTGATAAACGCTACCGTCCTTATTGAGTAGGCTTAAGCGGGTGCCACCGTCAACAGGTTCGGCGTAAACGATCAGTTCGGGAGCTGCCGCTTTAGGTTCGGTAGTTTTACCCTTACCTAACAGGCGTTTGAACAAGCCGGGTTTTTTATTAGCTACAGCGTCGCTTTCCTGAGGTGCGGCTTGTACCAAGTAAGCGTGTCTTGAAAGATTTTGGCCGACAACGGTCAGGCCGATACGGTCAAGAGCCAGTGCGGTGCGTCGCCAATTGCGCTCTTGCGAACCGGAAAGCAATACGGTATTGCCTTCGAGTTTTGCCAGTTCGGCAGTGCCGTTGCGTTTGGCCGGAGTGTCGGCTTTGCCCAATTCTTTTTCAACCTGCTGAGCGTCTGCTCCTAAATATTGCATGAAGCGGGCTAGGAAAGCTGCTTCGAGATTCGGGTCATTGGGGCGGGGCTGCCATATGGTGGTGTCTTTGTTTTTGTCACCATAAACTTCTTGCATACCGCGGTGGCTGAAGAAGATATCGGTTGTGCCGTTGCGGCCTTGTTCCATGCGGATAATGAATTTATCACGCTCACTGGTCGAGTAGATGCCGCCGAGGCCGACTTTTTCAAATAGGCTGCGTAGGCGGTCTTGTGGGATTTTGGCACGGTTTTGGGCCCATTCCGTTTCCATTTGCCCGATAGCGGGTTCTTCCGAACGGATGTCGAAGCCGTTTTCCTGCCAAAATACTTTCAGCAAAGGCCAAATTTCGGCGGGTGATTTACCGTCTACCACTAACCAGCGTTGGCTGCCGTCCCGTTCCAAATGAACGCCTTTTACATCTTGCAATACGGTTTGGCTTCCGGCTGTTTGCTGGGTATTCGTACGATTTAGGTCACTTGCACGAACGGCACCGGAACCGGCAGGCAGTTGGTAAATATTGCCTTGGTTGGGATTGGTCAGATCGGGTGGAACTTCTAGATTAACGATCTTGCGGTTTTGGGTTTGGTAATCTAAAGCAGGCAGTTTGTCTTTGCTGCCGGCACAACCCGCCATACTTAATACGGCGGCTGCGATAACAACAGGTTTCAGAGCAGTTTTCATAGGTGCTTCCTGTAAGTTAAATCAATTTGGCTGCAACAAGCGCGTCACGAACTTTGGTTTGGCCTTCTGCCGAAAGCTCAATAATCGGCAGGCGGACATGTGCATTGCATTTTCCCAATTGTGACACCGCCCATTTGGGGGCAGCGGGGCTGGGTTCGCAAAACATAACGTCGTAAACGGGAATAAGCTGTCCGTTGAGTTTGCGCGCAGTCTCAATATTGCCTGCTAACGATTCCCGGCACATGTCGGCAAAGAGTTTGGGGGCAACGTTGGCCGCTACGGTAATGACACCATGGCCGCCGCAGAACATGAAAGCCATGCCGGTAGGGTCGTCACCCGAATAAACGGCAAATCCTTCCGGTACGCGGTTGATGAGGTCGATTTCACGGCCAATGTCGCCGCTGGCTTCTTTAATGCCGACAATATTGGGAATTTCGGCCAAACGCAAAATGGTTTCGTTCGTCATGTTGACAACGGTACGTCCCGGAACATTATAAATAATCATCGGGATAGAGGTAGCTTCGGCAACAGCTTTGAAATGGCGGTAAATTCCTTCTTGGGAAGGTTTGTTGTAATAGGGGACGACAGATAAAGTGTAGTCCGCCCCCAAGCGCTCCGCAGCTTGTGAAAGCTCAATCGCTTCGCGGGTATTGTTGGCGCCGGTGCCGGCAATAACGGGTATACGCTTATTAACGTGTTTTACGGTGGCTTCGATAACCGCCAGATGTTCGTCTACAGCCAAAGTGGCGCTTTCGCCGGTAGTGCCCACGGCAACGATACCATCGGTGCCGCTTTCAATGTGCCAGTCGATTAAAGAATTGAGTTGCTCGAAATTCACGCTGCCGTCTTGATTCATCGGCGTGATCAGGGCGACCAGACTACCTTTTAACATGGTTAAACCTTTATTTCTCAACGTCGGTAAATAGGGCGATTGTAGCTTACTTTGCCGATTGTGTGAAATATTGCCTTCAGACGGCCTGCAAAGGTTTGCAAAGGTCGTATACAGATAGGGTGAAAGGCGTTTCGTAAGCAACAGTAGGCTGCATTGTTGCTCATGAAGTGATTGAATAAAAACTGATAATTATATACAATGCCGCGCTTACAATTTTTAGCATTTCTTAAACTTAAATGGGAAGGAAGATGTAATGGCAATGCCCCCGAAAATGGCTGAAAGCCCCGATTTGGTTTACCGTTTGGAAGACAAACCTCCGTTTATGAATGCGCTTTTAAGTGCCATCACCCATTTATTGGCTATTTTCGTACCGATGATTACGCCGGCTTTAATTGTGGGCGGAGCTTTACAGCTTCCGGTGGAGATGACTGCTTATTTGGTATCGATGTCGATGGTAGCTTCGGGTATCGGTACTTATCTTCAGGTAAACCGCCTCGGCCCGGTTGGTTCGGGAATGTTGTCGATTCAATCTGTTAACTTTTCTTTTGTTACCGTGATGATTGCGCTTGGCGTGGGGATGAAAGAGGGCGGTTTGGATGAGAACGCCATGATTTCTACACTCTTGGGCGTATCTTTTGTCGGGGCGTTTCTGGTTTGCTTTTCGGCTTGGCTGCTGCCTTATTTAAAAAAGGTCATCACGCCAACGGTTAGCGGCGTAGTAGTGATGTTGATCGGTTTAAGCTTGGTGCATGTGGGTATTACTGATTTTGGCGGAGGTTTCGGCGCTAAGAGTGACGGTACATTCGGTTCGCTGGAAAATTTGGGCTTGGCTTCGCTGGTATTGTTGATCGTTTTGTTGTTCAACTGTATGAAGAATCCGCTTTTGCGCATGAGCGGTATTGCTGTGGGTTTGATTGTCGGCTATATCGTAGCTTTGTTTATGGGTAAGGTGGATTTTTCACCTTTACAAGATCTCCCTCTGATTACCGTGCCGGTACCATTTAAGTATGGTTTCGCTTTCGATTGGCATGCATTTATCGTGGCAGGGGCGATTTATTTGTTGAGTGTGTTTGAGGCGGTGGGTGATTTGACCGCAACGGCGATGGTTTCTGACCAACCTATCGAAGGTGAGGAATATACTGCCCGTTTGAAAGGTGGCGTAATGGCGGATGGTTTGGTGTCAGTGATTGCGACTGCGCTGGGTTCGCTGCCGTTGACTACATTCGCCCAGAATAATGGTGTTATCCAAATGACCGGTGTGGCTTCTCGTCATGTGGGTAAATATATTGCTGTAATTTTGGTATTGTTAGGTCTCTTTCCCGTAATTGGCCGGGCGTTTACGACTATTCCCAGCCCGGTTCTCGGTGGCGCAATGGTTTTGATGTTTGGTCTGATCGCGATTGCCGGCGTGCGTATTTTGGTTAGCAACGGTATCCGCCGCCGTGAAGCAGTGATTGCGGCAACATCAGTTGGATTGGGTTTGGGCGTAGCTTTTGAGCCTGAGGTATTTAAAAATCTGCCGGTATTGTTCCAAAATTCGATTTCTGCCGGCGGTATTATGGCAGTGATTTTGAATTTGGTTTTGCCTGAGGACAAGAGTGGCGGTACGGTTTATGTAAGCGGTGATTTGGAATAATGCAAATATTGCTTATACAGCCATAGCCTAAAAAGGCCGTCTGAAAAATTTTCAGACGGCCTTTTAAAATATGTTAAAGGTTTATTTCAATACTATGGCAAATGCATTGGCAACATAATCAATATTGTTGTCGTTTAATCCGGCAACGCACATACGGCCGGAGGCAACCAGATAGACGGCAAATTCGTCTTGTAGGCGCTGTACTTGTGCCGGGTTGAGGCCGGTATAGCTGAACATACCGCGTTGGGTTATAAAATAACTGAAATCTTTTTCAGGGATTTTAGCACTTAATACTTCATACAGTTTGCGGCGCATCAGCCGGATACGGTCGCGCATGGCATAAACTTCTTTTTCCCAGAGGGAAAACAGCTCCCCGTCATTCATGACACGCGCGGTAATGTAGCCGCCGTGCGCCGGTGGGCTGGAATAAACGCGGCGCACGCCCAGTTTGAGTTGGCCGAACACAAGTTTGGCTTCTTCTTCGCTCGGGCAGACAACAGACAAGCCGCCGACACGTTCGCCGTATAAAGAAAGGTTCTTGGAAAAAGAATTGCTGACAAACAGCGGTAATCCCATGACGACGGCTTTACGGATGGCATAGGCGTCGTCTTCTAAGTTTTCGCCAAATCCTTGATAGGCGATATCCATAAAAGGAATCAGTTTGCGGTTTTGTATAACTTCTAAAACTTTATCCCATTGATTGCTGCTGAGGTCGACACCGGTCGGGTTGTGACAACACGGATGCAGAATCAATACGCTGTTTTCCGGCAGGCTCTCAAAAAAAGCCAACATTTCTTCAAATAGCACATTGCCGCTTACCGGATCATAATAAGGGTAAGTACCGACTTCAAAGCCTGCACCTTCAAAGATACTTTTATGGTTGTCCCACGTCGGATTACTTACATATGCGCGGGCAGTAGTAAACCAGCGGTGTAAAAAATCGGCACCGATTTTAAGTGCGCCCGAGCCGCCAAGGGTCTGGATAGTGGCAATTCGGTTTTCGGATAGGGCACTACAATTGTTGCCGAATAATAGTTTTTGTACGGCTAAGCGGTATTCTGCAAGGCCTTCCATAGGAAGGTAGGGACGGGGACGTGCAGTGGCGGCACGCTCTTCTTCTGCGTGGCGGACAGAGTCCAAAACCGGCAAATTACCGTTTTTATCAAAATAAATACCAATGCCGAGATTTACTTTTTCGGCCCGCGGATCCTGATTATAAGTTTCAACCAAGCCGAGTATAGGATCGCCCGGATAGAAGTCGATGTGTTTGAACATGAGTAGTTTATCCTTGTCGTTATAGGGGTTTTTTAAAAGTATGTTCATTTTACATGGATTATTTTAAGGCGGTATGGTTTATCCGTAACCAAGTAATAAGATAGGAAACCGCATAAAAGTGTGAAGGCGGTTTGATTCCAGAAGCCATTGTTTGATGGTTCGTATTTCCAATTAAAGGTGGGGTTAAAACCTTTCTCAATAGTAATTCGGCTGCCCTTAAATTTTGTAGGGCAGCCGTTTATTTATTTTACGGATTTCTTCCACTCACCGTAGCCTTGGGCATCCATTTGATCATAAGGAATAAATTTCAAACTTGCCCCGTTAATGCAATAACGTAATCCGCCTTTTTCTATCGGGCCATCCGGGAATACATGACCCAGATGGGAATCGGCAGTGCGGCTGCGTACTTCGATACGGTGCATGTTGTAAGAGAAATCATCTTTTTTGACGATGGATTGATCTTTTATCGGGCGGGTGAAGCTGGGCCAGCCGCATCCCGATTTATATTTATCCCGAGAGCTGAATAAAGGTTCGCCGCTAACGATATCTACATAAATGCCGTCGGCAAATAGGTTGTCGTATTCATGGCTGAATGCAAGCTCTGTGCCGTTGCCGCGTACGACACTGAATTGTTCGCGGGTTAATATTTTGCGTAACTCTTCATCGCTGGGGCGTTGATAGGTTTCGGCATTGAAAGCTTTTCGGGCAGGGGGTGTTTGTACAGGTTTTCCGTCCAGCGGTTCATCTGCCTTGGTGATATCGATATGGCAATAGCCGTTTGGATTTTTTGCGAGATAATCCTGATGATATTCCTCAGCTTCATAAAAGTTTTTCAGAGGTTGATTTTCAACCACGATTTTACTTTTGTATTTTTTTTGCTCTTGTTCGAGTGCGGCTTGGATAATAGGTTTTTCTTCAGGATCAGTGTAATAAATACCCGTTCGGTATTGAATGCCGCGATCATTGCCTTGTTGGTTGAGACTGGTGGGATCCACGACACGAAAGTAATAGCGCAAAATATCGTTCAGACTTAAACGGCTTGCATCATAGGTTACTTTAACGGTTTCCGCATGGCCGGTTTGCCGGTGGACGACATCTTCATAGCTGGGGTTTGGGGTGTTGCCGTTTGCGTAGCCTGAAACGGCATCGATCACACCGGGAATGCGCTGGAAATAAGCCTCAACTCCCCAAAAGCATCCGCCGGCCAGGTAGATGGTTTGTGCATTTTGAGCGTTGACATTACCGTCTTTATTTTGTTGGTAAAATTTCTTTTCTACTTTGGAGGGCGGGTTTTGAGGATTTTTCGCAAGAGAGAGTATGGCGTTTTCATTCAAGCTTCCTTTGATAATTTGTAAGACTTTGCCTTTTTCGTCTAAAACAGCCCAAGACGGGTAAACTCCGATGCCCCACTGTCGGGCAAGCGTACCGTTTTCATCAATCAGAACAGGCAGATCGGGATAGTTCAAACCTTGAAACCATTCGATGAAAGAGGCTTTATCTTTTTCATGTAAGAAACCCGGTGAGGCAACGGTAACAATATTGGCGTTTTCTAATTTGTTGTCCCGTATTAATGCTTGGGTGGTGGAGAGTTCGGCTAAACATAGCGGACACCAGCTTGCCCAAAATTTGATAAGGGTGGGCTTTTTTTCTTGTATAGACAGTTTTTGCGGTGATGGCTGTATATTGTCTAATTCTATCAGATAGTGGTTAATGCTTTTAGGAGAGGCTATCTGTGCGGAATCCGTAGGCGTACAGGCTGCTAAGGCAACGGCTGAACCGACAATGATTGCCCATAGTGTTCGTGAAGTTTTCATGTGAAGTCCAGTACTGTGTATTTTTAAACTAAAAATGCATTTCCAGACATTAAGCGTATCGGGAAGCGAACAACTGATGATAAGAATTATTGTTTTGTTATAGTGTAACACCTTAACTGCTTCTGCAATAGCATTTAATTATTTTGTAAAAATATAACAAATGTTTACTTTTTTATGGCAGGGCTATTGCTTTGGCTGTGGGAAAGTTAGGATATTCGTCGTTTTTATTTTTCGTACATGGAACAGAAATTTTAATTGTTCAACATTAATTAGGGCTGTAAATGAAAGCAAAAGGCCGTCTGAAACATTTCAGACGGCCTTTGGATTTTACAGTAAAAATTTAACAACAGCGTCCGCCGCTGGCGCCGCAGCGGCGTTTGCGGCAATAATCCTGAAATTGCAGTTCCGTCATCACCGGTGCGTTGGGATTATGTTGGCGTTGGCGGGCAACGTAGTTTTCATAATCGGGCACGCCTACCATCAGGTTGGCCGTCAGGCGGGCGGTTTTCCACAAGCGTTTGATGCGGGTCAGGATATTACGGCTCATTAACTTTTACCTCATTACGATATACGGCAGGTACTTCTTTCGAAGTCGGCCATGCTACTTTACGGGCTTTCAATGCCACACGCAAACCGTAGAAGGCAACAATTACCACTACCGATAAAAAGAGTACGGTTAAGCCAGAGTTTACATAATCGTTAAAGGCAATCTTGTGCATTTGCGCGAGGTCTTTGGCAGGAGCCAGAACTTCGCCGCGAGCAGCCGCTTCTTTAAATTTGGCAGCATGTGCCAAGAAGCCGATTTTCGGATTGCTGTGGAACAGTTTTTGCAGGCTGGCGTAACAAGTAACGAACAACAGTAGCAGTGCGGGAGTGAGAGGAACCCATACATAGCGTTCGCGTTTCATTTTCACCAAAACCACACTCACCATAATCAATGCCACACCGGCAAGCATTTGGTTACCGATACCGAAGAGGGGCCATAAAGAGTTGATGCCGCCAAGCGGATCGGTTACACCTGTGTATAGGAAATAACCCCACAAGGCCACAGCCAAGAACGTGGCAACTAAGTTGGCAGGTAGTGATTCGGTGTTGCCGAAAGATTTGACGAAAATACCGCCAAGGTCTTGAATCATAAAGCGGGCAACACGGGTACCGGCATCCACGGCGGTAAGAATGAACAAGGCTTCAAAAAGCAGGGCAAAGTGATACCAGAAGGCCATCATACCTTCGCCGGGAATCAGCTGGCTCATGATGTGTGCCATACCTACGGCCAAGGTAGGAGCGCCGCCCGCGCGTGAAAGAATCGTGCTTTCGCCTACTTCTTTTGCAGTGTGCAGTAGGGTGGAAGCCTCAACAGGGAAGCCGAGTTGGTTGGTAATCACTTGTGCTGCTTGTACTGCATCGGTGCTGATCAGCGCAGTAGGGCTGTTCATTGCGAAATAAATACCCGGATCCAATACGGATGCAGCAGCCAAAGCCATAATTGCTACGAAGCTTTCCATCAGCATACCGCCATAGCCGATCATGCGGACATGGGTTTCGTTTTCCAGCATTTTCGGGGTAGTGCCCGAAGAGATTAGGGAATGGAAGCCCGATACGGCGCCGCAGGCGATGGTAATGAATAGGAAGGGGAACAAATCACCGGAGAATACCGGGCCGGTACCGTCAACAAATTTAGTGACCGCAGGCATTTCCAGTACCGGGCTGACAATCAAAATACCAACGGCCAAAGCAACGATGGTACCGATTTTCAGGAAGGTGGAAAGATAATCACGCGGAGTGAGCAACAGCCAAACGGGCAAAACGGCGGCAATAAAACCGTAAATCATAATGGCCCAAGTCAGCTGTACGCCGGTGAGGTCGAAATAGTGCGCATAAGAGCTTTGAGCCACATTTTCGCCGTATACGATTGCCAGCATCAGCAGGATAAAACCGACAATGGAGATTTCGCCGATTTTGCCGGGGCGGATATAACGGGTATAAATACCCATAAACAGGGCAATCGGCATAGTGGCGGCAATGGTGAAGGTTCCCCATGGGCTGTGTGCCAGTGCTTTCACTACGATGAGTGCCAATACGGCCATAATGATGACCATGATCATCATGATGCCGACTGACGCAATGATACCGGCGGTGGTTCCCAATTCTTGTTTGACGATATCGCCCAGTGATTTACCATCGCGGCGCATCGAAACGAATAACACCATCATATCTTGCACGGCACCGGCAAAAACCACGCCAAAGATAATCCATAAGGTACCTGGCAGGTAACCCATTTGTGCGGCCAGTACCGGGCCTACCAAAGGGCCTGCGCCCGCAATGGCGGCGAAGTGGTGGCCGAATAAAACGCCTTTATGTGTCGGAACATAGTCTAAGCCGTCGTTATGACGCTCTGCCGGTGTCAAGCGGTTCGCATCAAGTTCGAGAACCTGTTTGGCAATAAAGAGGCTGTAAAAGCGGTATGCGATACAGTAAACGGAGATGGCGGCAACTACCATCCACACCGCACTGACCTGCTCACCGCGACTCATGGCAAGCGTAGTAAAAGCGGCCAGGCCGACTAATACCACGATGCCCCAAATCAGAAACGACTTCAGATGTTTCATGGCAAATCCTTCAGGAGAGGTGTTGGGTTGAGTATATTTATAAAAGAATCAGCAGTTTGAATCGCTGTAATCGATTCTGTCCAAGCCGAAACGGCATCACTATGGAAGCTTTGCCGAGCGGTTGGAGAAGCCGTCCGCAATAAAAAGGAAGGCACATGGCAGCATGCTTGCGGATACACCGTCGTTTTTATTGCGAACAGGTGGATTAAAGCAGCAAAATTGATTGTCTGCTTTATCCGACCGAACATACCCGATAAGATTAACATATCCGTAAAAGTGTTAGATTGTTTTAAATAAAGAAAGTTGCGGTAAGTCAAATGATAAAAAAACCTTCTCAAATTGAATATTTCAGAAGGCTTTTATGGATATGTTGGCAAAATATTGCTAAATTAATCGGCAATTACATCGAAGTCGCTGTCTTTAAATACGGTGTTCGGCATTTGTACGATTAAAGGATCGACTGCACCGATGGCTTGTTCGTCTTTACCCGGGTAGTCCAGTGCATGTAAGAAAGCACGGATACAGTTCAAACGGGCGCGTTTCTTATCGTCCGATTTGATAACCATCCACGGTGCATCACCGGTATGGGTGTGGAAGAACATAGCGTTTTTAGCTTCGGTATAGTCGTCCCAGCGGTCAAGCGATTGGATATCTACCGGAGAGAGTTTCCAGTGCTTTAGGGGATCGTCGCGGCGTGAGATAAAGCGGCGCAGTTGTTCTTCGCGGCTTACGGAGAACCAGAATTTAAACAAATGAATACCGCTGCTTACCAACATACGTTCGAATTCGGGAGTTTGACGCATAAACAGCAGGTATTCGTGGGGCTGGCAGAAGCCCATTACGCGTTCTACGCCTGCGCGGTTGTACCATGAACGGTCAAAAAACACCATTTCGCCGGCGGTCGGCAGATTTTGGATATAGCGTTGGAAATACCATTGGCCTTTTTCGGTTTCTGTCGGTTTTTCCAAAGCCACTACACGGGCGCCGCGAGGGTTGAGATGCTCCATAAAGCGTTTGATGGTACCGCCTTTACCGGCAGCATCACGACCTTCGAAAATGCTGACGATACGCTGCCCCGAATCTTTCACCCAACTTTGTACTTTTAAAAGCTCGATTTGTAGTTTTTTCTTTTCTTTCTCATACACGCGGCGGCTCATGCGGGTGCGGTAGGGGTAGCTTTCGGGCAGAGGGGCGGCATTTGAGTCTTCATTGCTGACACGGCCTTTATGCTCCAGAACAGCTTCTTCGAAAACCGCCAATTTGTCTTTTTTATCGCCCAAATCTACTGCTTCAAATGGTTTTAGTTGATGGTCGGTCATACTTTAACTCCTTTATGTGATTGAATATTGTTGAGACCTTTGTAAAAACAGCATATTTGATATGCCGGTGTATTTTTTGCTTTGTTTAGAGCCGTTTGTTTACTGTTTTTACAAAGGTCTCCCGTATTAGGAAGAAGCTGTTCTTTCAGTTGTATTTTAACGCTGTTTACAAAAATAAACAAAAAAATTACATCGGATTTCAACATGTTTTTGACATAAAACATGTGATTGCGGCATATTTTTCGGTGCGGTTTGCGTACCTCGGCCATACTTTGGCCATAGGCTTGTCGTATAAGCGGATTTTTCCCTATGCGTCTTATTGTTTTTCATACGTATCTAAAGTGCTGATTCACTATATAATCCTGCTTTCTTTTAGGTCTATTGCGTTATATTTATGCTTCATTTTGTATTGTTCGACGATGCTGTGGCCAATCGTGCGAAGTTGTACCGCCAATACTGTTACAGCCGTTTTTTGACCGCACAGGATTTGCCGCAGCTGGATCCTGTTTTACAGGCGGGATGGGCGGAAGGGCTGCACGCGGTATTGTGGGCGGACTATGAATTCGGCTTGCCGCTGATGGGGCTGGATGCGCCGGCGGCGGGAAATTTGGCGGTGCATTGGTTTGCTGAGTGTAACCCTGTTGAAAATCCCGAATCATGGTTGGCAGAACAATACCAAGCAGATGTTCCCGCAGGTATTTCGATGCCGCAGAGCGATACGGATGAGGCGGATTATTTGCGTGCGGTGGCAGCAATCCAAGAAGCGATTGCGCGGGGTGATACCTACCAAATCAATTACACCACGCGCCTGCACTTGAAAGCTTATGGTTCGCCTTTCAAACTCTACCACCGCTTGCGCCAGCCTGTGCCTTATGCGGCTCTGGCGGCTTTGCCGTCTGAAAGTGGTGAAACGAATTGGACTTTATGCTTTTCTCCCGAGCTTTTTCTGAATATCGGTTCAGACGGCCTGATTATGACCGAACCGATGAAAGGAACGGCGCCGGTGTTGGGTGACGGTCAAGACAAACAGCGTGCGCAGGCATTACAGGCCGATGAAAAAAACCGTGCCGAAAACGTTATGATTGTCGACTTGTTACGCAATGATTTGGGCAAAATCGCGGTTACGGGCGGCGTACGTGTGCCGGAACCGTTTAAGGTTTCGCGTTTCGGCAGCGTTTGGCAGATGACCAGTGCGGTTCAGGCGCAAGCTAAGCCGGATATTGGAGCGGCGGATATTTTTCAGGCGGCCTTTCCTTGCGGTTCGATTACGGGCGCGCCCAAGCGTATGAGTATGCAGATTATCCGGTCAATTGAAGCGGCTCCGCGCGGCCTTTATACCGGCAGCATCGGTTGGTTGGCGCCTTGTGCGGGCGGATTGGGTTTTCACGGCACTTTGAATGTAGTGATACGCAGTTTGCAATTAAAGCCGGTTTCAGACGGCCTCTATCAAGGTATTTACGGTGTCGGTTCGGGTATCGTGGCCGATAGCGTGGGGGCGGACGAATATACCGAATGTCGTTGGAAAGCCCGCTTTTTAAATGATTTGCAGCCGGAATTCGGTGTTTTCGAAACATTGCGTGTTGAAAATCGAACCTGCCGGCTGCTTGCGGCGCATATCGCCCGTTTACGGCGCAGTTCCGTAGCGTTGAATCTTCCTTTGCCGGATACGGCCGCTGCTGATATTTCCGCTTATGTGGGGGCGTTGCCTGATATCGGTGTCTACCGTGTAAAAATTGTGCTGACACGGAAGGGATTGTCTTTTGAACATTCACCATGTCCGCCACTTGGGCAGGAAGCGCAATATGTGCTGGTGTCGGATACCGTATTGCCTGATAACGATTACTTACGCCGTTTCAAAACCACATACCGCGGCATTTACGATGCGGGTTGGCAACACGCCGTGCGGCAAGGAGCGTTTGACAGTTTGTTTTTCAACCGCAGTGGTTTTTTGCTTGAGGGCGGACGAAGCTCGGTATGGGTGAAGCTGAACGGTATCTGGCATACTCCGGCTGCCGATTTGGATATTTTAGACGGCGTTATGCGCCGTGAAGTGTTGGAGAACACACAGCATTATTTGGGCTGCAGACAAGTTTGCGAAAGCCGTATTACATACTCGCAGCTGCAAAATGCCGAAGCCGTTATGTTGTGCAATGCTTTACGGGGCATGATGGAAGTACGCTTAAAAACAGATTGAGGCCGTCTGAAAATTTTGCGGAGGTGTATTTGAATCATGAATGAGTTGCGGCAATAAAGGCATTATCCCGCTAGACTGAAAAATATAAGCCCCGCCGAATGTGTTTGGCGGAGCTTGTTGCATGAGGCGGTTTTTTTACGACCAGAAAGCCTGTAAGTTTATTTTTTAATAAACAAACGCTTGCTGGGTAGTTCGTTTAATACGTCTTCCGTTGAATAGCCGCCGATATGCGGTTTTACCAAGCGGGAGTTCACATAGCCGTATACGGGAATAACCGCGCTGTCTTCATCGATTTTGGCTTCGGCCTGGCGGTAAAGCTCGCTGCGTTCGGCAGCGGTAATACCGGCATCAAGTGTTTTGTCCAAAAGCTTATCGTAGTTCGGATTTTTATAGAAAGCACGGTTGCTGCTGTTGTTGCTGCGCAAAGTGTTGAGGAAGGTAGAAGGCTCGTTGTAGTCGCCGCACCAAGATGCGCGCGCCAGTTGGTAGCTGCCGCTGCGGCGGTTGTCGAGGTAGGTCTTCCACTCTTGGTTTTCCAATTTGACGTCGACGAAATCCAAAGCTTGCTTCCACATTGAAGCGGCGGCAACGGCGATTTTTTTATGTTGTTCCGAAGTGTTGTATAGGAATGTGAACTTCAGTGGTTTCGAGGGGCCGTATCCCGCTTCCGTCAGCAGTTTTTGTGCTTCGGCAACACGGGCGGCATAGTCGGTTTTTGTCCAGGCGGGCACATAAGGTACGAAATCGGCAGTACCGACACGGGTGAGGTTATAGGCCGGTTCTTCACCGCGTCCCAATACTTTTTCGACAATGGTGTCACGATCGAGTGTTAGCGAAAGGGCTTTACGCACGCGGGCATCGTTAAACGGAGCCTTTTGGTTGTTGATTTCAAAGTAGTAAGTACACAGTGAAGGGCTGAACATCAGCTCTTTGGGATGCTCTGTTTTCAGTTTGGCAAACATTTCGGGCGGCAGGGCATCGGTAATATCAACTTCTCCGGCCAGATAGCGCGCAACATCGTCGGTTTGAGAACCGATAGGTAAGAAGGCGACACGTTCGATCTGTACTTTGCCCGCTTCGCGGTATTGCGGGTTTTTCCGTAGTTCGATACGCTCGTTAACTACCCATTTGTCGAGCGTGTAAGGACCGTTGCCGATAAAGTTTTCAGGCTGAGTCCATTTGTTGCCGAATTTTTCAACGGTAGCACGGTGCACGGGCTTGGTTGCTGCGTGAAAGAGCATTTTCGGAAAATAGGGGACAGGGGCGGTAAGGGTAACTTCGAGCGTATGCGGATCAATTGCTTTCACACCGAGCATATCGGGTGATTTTTTGCCGGACAAAATATCATCGATGTTTTCAATTTTGGCAGCTTGTAGGTAAGAAGCGTATTGGGATGCGGTAGCCTGGTCGACAAGCCTGCGCCAGCTGTAAACAAAATCTTCCGCGGTAAGCGGGTCGCCGTTACTCCATTTGGCATCAGGGCGGAGCTTGAAGCGCCATATTTTATTGTCGCTGCTTTCCCATGATTCGGCGGCTGCGGGAATAACATCGCCTTTTTCATCGGTTTCAACCAAGCCTTCAAACAAATCCCGTACGATATTGATTTCGGGAATACCTGTGATTTGGTGGGGGTCGAGTGGATTGCGGTTCGGTAACATTATTGCGGGTAACGATACTTGCTTTGGCTTCAGCCGGTTTTTCTTCGGCAGTTTTTTCCCCGGGCGCACAGGCAGAGAGGGCTAATGCCGCAGCTAGGGCGGCGGCGGAGAGTCGGAAAGAAGGTTTCATTGCAATCCTTTGCAGAGTAAGAAAGTACGGCGGGGATTTTATCGGTCCCGCCTGATTGGAGTTGTCGGGCAATATTATAAAAAAACAGGCCGTCTGAAAACTGTAAAATACGTTTCAGACGGCCTTTATCTGAGTATTGCCTATACGGCAACTTGGGCTTTGATATGCGGATGCGGATCATAACCGCTCAGTTCGAAATCATCGAAGGTGAAATCAAACAGATTAGTTATCTCCGGATTGAGTTTCATAACCGGCAGTTTGCGCGGTTCGCGGCCAAGCTGTAATTTTGCCTGTTCGAAATGATTGCTATATAGATGGGCGTCGCCGAATGTATGAATAAATTCGCCCGGCTGCAGACCGCATACTTGCGCTACCATCATAGTAAGCAGGGCATAGCTGGCAATGTTGAACGGTACGCCGAGGAAAATATCCGCGCTGCGCTGGTAGAGTTGGCAGGAAAGTTTGCCTTCGGCTACATAAAATTGAAACAAAGCATGGCAGGGCGGCAGCGCCATCTCGTCAACTAAGGCAGGATTCCAGGCAGAGACGATCAAACGGCGGGAATCCGGATTGTTTTTAATCTGCTCGACAAGATTACTGATTTGGTCGATATGGCGCCCGTCGGGTGCGGGCCATGAGCGCCATTGGTAACCGTAAACCGGCCCGAGCTCACCGTTTTCGTCGGCCCACTCGTCCCAAATAGAAACATTGTTTTCTTTCAAATATTTGATGTTCGTATCACCTTTGAGAAACCACAAGAGTTCGTGGATAATCGAACGCAAATGCAGTTTTTTGGTAGTGAGCAGGGGAAATCCTTTGCTTAAATCGAAGCGCATTTGATAACCGAACACGGAACGGGTGCCGGTACCGGTACGGTCGGATTTGTCGACGCCGTTATCAAGTACGTGGCGCATCAAATCTTGATATGCTTTCATGGCTTCATGCCTTCTGATTTTTGAAAAATGTCTCCATTATAATATTAAAATTAGCCTTGAAAAATTAGTTTTAAGCGGTATGCCGCTCCCGTTTTTGGCTGTATTTGATTCGGGCCCAGGCAGTGTTACAAAGTGTTCATGATATGTTTTGTGGCGATTCGGAATATCGAGATGCGGTCATTATGTGCCATTATGTGTTATGCTTGCCTCACTGTCGGCCGAAGCTTGATTTCAGGGTATCTGGAGCCCGATAGCCGGCCTGCCTAGACTAATATTCGGAGAAACTAAATGGCTACAGATTTAAACAGCCTTTTTCAAAAAGTTAAACAGCGTGATCCCAATCAGGCAGTTTTCCATCAGGCTGTAGAAGAAGTTTTTATGAGTCTTGAACCGTTTTTGGCCAATAATCCACGTTATACCCGCCAGGGCCTGCTTGAGCGTATCGTGGAGCCGGAGCGCGTGATTATGTTCCGTGTACCGTGGGTGGACGACAAAGGAGACGTGCAAGTTAACCGAGGATACCGTGTACAAATGAATTCGGCTATCGGCCCTTATAAAGGCGGTTTGCGTTTTCATCCAAGCGTTGATTTGGGCGTATTAAAATTTTTGGCATTTGAGCAAGTGTTTAAAAACGCGCTCACCACGCTGCCTATGGGCGGTGGCAAAGGAGGTGCCGACTTTGATCCGAAAGGTAAGAGTGATGCCGAAGTAATGCGCTTTTGCCAATCATTTATGACTGAATTGTTTCGCCATATCGGTCCGGATACCGACGTACCCGCAGGCGATATCGGCGTGGGTGCGCGCGAAATCGGTTATCTTTACGGCCAATATAAACGGTTGGCCAATGAGTTTACCTCTGTGTTGACGGGTAAAGGCCTGACTTACGGCGGTAGCCTGATCCGCCCGGAGGCCACAGGTTACGGCACGGTTTATTTTGCAGAAGCGATGCTGGCAACACGCAATGATAATTTGGCCGGTAAAACTGTTACCGTTTCCGGTTCGGGTAATGTTGCCCAATATGCTTGCGAAAAATTGCTCCAACGTGAAGCCAAAGTGTTGACCGTATCCGACTCGGCAGGCTTCGTACATTTCCCCGAGGGTATGACGGAAGCCCAATTGAAAGCCTTGATGGAGCTGAAAAACGAGCGTCGCGAGCGTCTTTCCGTATATGCTCAAGAGCAAGGTTTGCCGTATTTTGAAGGGGAGCGTCCATGGCGTGTTCCGTGCGATATTGCTCTGCCTTGCGCCACTCAAAACGAATTGGATGAGAAAGATGCCGCCGTATTGTTGTCGAACGGCTGTTTCTGTGTGGCAGAGGGGGCGAATATGCCCAGCACTATGGGAGCGGTGGAAGTATTTGTTAAAGCCCGTATCCTGTATGCGCCCGGTAAAGCCAGCAATGCGGGCGGTGTAGCCACTTCAGGTTTGGAAATGAGCCAAAATGCCTTGCGTCTTTCATGGCCGGCAGATCAGGTGAACAACCGCTTGCACACCATTATGACTGATATCCACGAAGCTTGTTTGCGCTACGGCAAAGATGATGGTGGTTATGTGAATTATGTAAACGGTGCCAATATTGCCGGTTTTGTCAAAGTGGCCGATGCCATGCTGGCACAAGGTGTTGTATAAGTGTAGTTTTGGTTTATTCGTAGAAATGCCGTCTGAAAATTTTCAGACGGCATTTTTATATTTGCCGTTACTTGTCGGATAAAAGCTGAATTTTTTGTCAGTACCAAAAAGGAGCTGCTATTGTTTTCCGGGAAAAGTAGACTTTGATTGCTATCGACCAATCAAAGAAATGTATGGATGACGGTTTTATAGGTGCATTTAGGCAGATTGGTTTGGGTGTTGCATTCAAGTGCGGTGGCGATGCCGTCTGAAAACTAGGGTGTTGCCGTATGAATGTTTATAACACTTGATATTAATATTGTATAGCTGATGTGTTGTTTTAAGATCCGGTGCATTTTAAGGATCGGCTCTTAATTGCTTTACCGCTCGTTTTCAAAGTTTGCCTTCGAAACATGTTCCCAAGCTTCGGCCAGTAGGGCAGGGTTGTTAGGCTTGAGCATCTCAGCGTCCGAAAGAATACGCCGCCAAGTCCGAGCTCCTTTGAGACCGTGCATCAGACCGAGATAATGCCGGGCCATGTGGCGCAGAATGGTGCCGCGCCCAGTAGAGATTTGTGCGGCGGCATATGTTTGCAGTTTGGTGACCAATTCGGCATGACTGATACCCTCTGTATCGCTACCGTAGAAAAGCTTATCCCAATCGCGCATCAGCATAGGATTATGATAGGCTTCGCGCCCGACCATCACGCCGTCAACATGCTGCAAATGCTCGCTGATTTGTTGATTGGTGGTGATGCCGCCGTTGATGATAATTTCCAAATGAGGAAATTCTTGTTTGAGCCGGTAAACGTAATCGTATTTCAGCGGTGGGATTTCACGGTTTTCTTTGGGCGATAAACCGTCCAGCCAAGCATTACGGGCATGTACGATGTAGGTGGTGCAGGCGGTGCGCTCGTGTAAGGTTCCGACAAAATCGGCCACGACTTGATAGTCTGTTTGGCGGTCGACACCGATGCGGTGTTTGACGGTGATGCTGCAATCGGGGGCGGCATCCTGCATGGCATTGAGGCAGTCGGCCACCAATAAGGGTTCGTTCATCAGGCAGGCTCCGAACGCGCCTTTTTGAACGCGCGGGCTGGGGCATCCGCAATTGAGGTTGATTTCATCATAGCCATATGCGGCTGCCTTAGCGGCCGCCTTGGCCAAATCGGCAGGTTCGCTGCCGCCTAATTGCAAAGCAACGGGGTTTTCGCATTCGTCTTTCAACAAAAAGCGGACAGGATCCCCGTGAATAACCGCTCCGGCATTAATCATCTCGGTGTAGAGCCATGTATGGCGCGTAATCTGACGGGCCATATAGCGGTAATGGCGGTCGGTCCAGTCGAGCATGGGGGCAACCGATAATCGGCGCGTACCTTTGTAATCAATAGCTAAATTGTTTTTATTGGTTTTTTCTGGTGTTTCCATACGTTTTATTTTGTACTTTGTGCTTTTTTTATATATTCGGCGGCAACATACATATAATGTTACAAGCAATGATGGGGCAAATGCGGGTAGTTTAAGCCCGGCCGATTCGAGAAGCGTTATTTAAGAGCAAAATGATTCATTACGGCAAATATTTGAAATCAGTAAAGCCGCTTATTATAGCGGATTTTGGATAGGCTCTGCGAAGTGGAAAAGATGGCGGCCGGAACTGATTTTCGCCGCAACAATGTGTGGTTTTCGGTTACAATACGCGCTTGAAATTCCAGATGCGGAAAGATGATGAAAGAACATAAGGCCCGCAAGCGTTTCGGGCAGAATTTTTTGCAAGATACGCGCATTATCAGTGATATCGTAAACGCAGTACGCCCGCAGCCGGATGATGTGGTAATCGAAATCGGCCCCGGGTTGGCGGCAATTACCGAGCCGTTGGCGAAAAAATTGAACCGTCTGCATGTCATCGAAATTGACCGAGATATTATCAAACGTTTGAAAACGCTCCCGTTTGCCGATAAGTTGGTGATTCATGAGGGAGACGTTCTTGCTTTTGATTTTCACAGCGTGCCGGGTAAAAAGAAAATCGTCGGCAACCTGCCCTATAATATTTCGACACCTTTGCTGTTTCGTTTGAGCGAAGTGGCGGATGATGTATACGACATGCATTTTATGCTGCAAAAAGAGGTGGTGGAGCGCATGGTGGCGGAGCCTAAAAGTAATGATTACGGCCGCTTAAGCGTGATGCTTCAGTATTTTTTCGATATGGAATATTTGCTGGATGTACCGCCCGAGTCGTTCGATCCTGCTCCTAAAGTCGATTCGGCAGTCGTTCGGATGATTCCCCAGCCGGGACGTTTGGGAGTAGCGGCGGATTTCGGGCATTTTGGCAAATTGGTAAAAGCGGCTTTCGCACAGCGGCGGAAAACCATACGTAATAATCTGAAAGACATGGCAACTGATGAGGATTTGGCCGCCGTTGGTATCAATCCGCAAGACAGAGCCGAGCATGTGAAGCCGGAATTATATGTGGCGTTAAGCAACTATTTGTTGAATAAGGCCGTCTGAACAGTTGGAAGAACAAAGAGCAATGATTAAATTTAAGAACGTACACAAGTATTTTAAAGATTTGCATGTTATTAACGGCGTAAATCTTGAAGTAAAACAAGGCGAAGTAGTCGTAGTGTGCGGCCCTTCGGGCAGCGGCAAATCAACACTTATCCGTACCGTGAACCAGCTTGAGCAAATTCAGGAGGGGGAAATCTGGGTAGACGGCGTGAATGTTGCCGATGCCAAAACCGATTTGAATAAGGTTCGTGCCGAAGTAGGTTTCGTATTTCAAAGTTTTAACCTCTACCCTCATTTAACGGTGTTGGAGAATATTATTCTTTCTCCGATGAAAGTGAAAAAGCTTAGCCGTGAAGAGGCAGAGAAAAAAGCCATCGAACTTTTGAAACGTGTCGGCTTGGAGCATAAAAAAGACGCTATGCCGGCTCAGCTTTCGGGCGGGCAGCAGCAGCGTGTGGCTATTGCACGCGGCTTGGCAATGGAGCCGCGGGTAATGTTGTTTGACGAGCCTACCTCCGCACTCGATCCTGAAATGGTGGGAGAAGTATTGCGCGTTATGAAAGATTTGGCCTTAAGCGGTATGACCATGATGTGTGTGACCCACGAAATGGGCTTTGCCCGCGAGGTGGCGGATCGGGTGATTTTTGTTGACCACGGCCAAATCCTCGAAGATGCCGTGCCTGAGGAATTTTTCAAAAATCCCAAAACCGAACGCGCCAAACAATTCTTGCAACAGGTAATGCATTAATAAAGAAAGCAGTGCACTCAAACCTGTTTCGGTATGTTCTGTTTTAATAATGCCGTCTGAAAAGCTTTCAGACGGCATTATTTGTAAGCTTTGGGTGTGAAATGTGCCAATCTTTTGCAAATTCGCCCCTAGAGGGTGCTAATCGGGTAAAATGCTTTTCTTGTTTAACTGGTTGTCTGTGATGTATGGCTACTGAAAAAAAATCCACAATGAAATATTGGCTGCTGGCGGCAGCGGCTATCGTATTAGACCAAATTACCAAAATCACCGTACTGGAGCGTTTTGAATTTGCCGAACGGTTGAATATCATTCCTAATTTTTTCGATTTAACGTTGGTATACAACACCGGTGCGGCATTCAGCTTCTTGGCCGAGGCTGGCGGTTGGCAAAAATATTTTTTCTTGGCCTTAGCGGTGCTCGTGTGTGCGTATTTGGCGAGAGCTATTGTAAAAGATGAATTCGGCTGTCGCGGAAAATTGGGTGCGGCGATGATTATAGGTGGCGCGCTGGGTAATGTGATTGACCGAATGCTTCACGGCCATGTAATCGATTTTTTACTTTTTTACTGGCAAAACTGGTATTACCCCGCATTTAACGTTGCGGATAGTTTTATTTGTGTGGGCGCGGTTCTTTTGGTTTTAGACGGATTTAAGCATAAACAAGAGCCGGAAAAAAACGCTTAAATATTATAGATGGGCCGTCTGAAAGCCTGATATTTATCCGATTACAGAGAAATACAAATGACAACAAATAAAACCATTATGCTGGCTAATCCTCGCGGCTTTTGTGCGGGAGTAGACCGTGCCATCAGTATTGTTGAGCGTGCGCTTGAAGAGTTCGGCGCACCGATTTACGTGCGCCACGAAGTAGTTCATAACAAATTCGTAGTGGATAACCTGCGTGAAAAAGGTGCCGTTTTTATTGAGGATTTGGCGGACGTGCCACCTGGTGCTACCCTGATTTATTCTGCGCACGGTGTGTCGAAGGCCGTTCAAAATGAAGCGGCCGAACGCGGTTTCCGCGTATTCGATGCTACTTGTCCGCTTGTTACGAAAGTACATAAAGAAGTTGCCCGTTTGGATGCGCAGGGCTATCAGATTATTATGATTGGCCATAAGGGTCATCCCGAAGTAGAGGGAACGATGGGCCAACTGCCACCCGGGCATATGCTGTTGGTGGAAACCGTAGAAGATGTGGCTTCATTGGAGGTGGTGGATACTGACAAACTCTCGCATGTGAGCCAAACAACACTTTCGGTAGACGAAACCAAGGATATTATTGATGCGTTGAAAGCACGGTTCCCGAATATCCGCAGCCCGCATAAAGAAGATATCTGCTATGCCACAACCAACCGTCAAGAGGCCGTTAAGGCTTTGGCTCAAGATTGTGACGTAGTGGTGGTGGTGGGCTCGCCCAATTCTTCCAACAGCAACCGGTTGCGCGAAGTGGCCGCTTTGCGTGGTGTGGATGCCTATATGGTTGATAATGCAAGTTATCTGAGGCCCGAATGGTTTGAAGGTAAGCGTAAAGTGGGTATTACCGCAGGCGCATCGGCCCCCGAAGTGTTGGTGCAGGAAGTTGTGGCTAAGATAGACGGCTGGGGTTTTAATGCCGTGCGCGAAGGCGAAGGGGTAGAAGAGAATATTATCTTTGTATTGCCCAAAGAGTTGCGCAAAGATTAAATGTAACTGCAAGTATTATGTCCGGTTTGTTATCAGGCCGACAGTATTTTCTTCTGCGCCGGCTTGTCCGGCGTTTTTATCACGACAATATGGTTTAGTGGCGGATTTGGATAACAAATAACGCTATAATGTAACAATCTTGATAGGCCGTCTGAAAAGATTATGAACTCGGTAAAGCACAATATTCTCGAACAAGCCAAACGCACGGGCGGGCAGGTAACTGCTTTACGCGAACAAGTGCTTGATATTATTTTGCAGCAAAGCGGTGTTATCAAAGCCTACACCGTTTTGGCACAGATGCAGCAGCAAAGCGAGGGTGTTGTCGCACCGCCTACCGCTTACCGCGCATTGGATTTTTGGGCGGAGCAAGGTGTGCTGCATAAGGTCGCTGCGGTAAACGGTTATGTATTGTGCAGTCATGCCCGCCACCAATGTGACCGCCATTGTCATGATGGTGGTAGTGCGGCGCGCCACAGTGCGTTTATTTTGGTGTGTACCGGGTGCGGCTCGGTAGACGAGCAAACTCTAAGCCGCGAATGGGCGGCTTTGTGCGAAGGTGTGGCTGCCAGCGGCTTTGCCTTGAAAGAAGAACACGTCGTATTAACAGGAATCTGCAAACAATGTCAGTGAAAAAAACCAAAGTACATTTGATTTCCGGCTTTTTGGGTACGGGTAAAACCACCGCATTGAAAAGCTTGATGGCGCAAAAAGACCCTGCCGAAAAATGGGTAATTATCGTCAACGAATTCGGTGAAATCGGTATTGATGGTGCCGTATTGAGTGATAACGGCATACCTGTCGCCGAAATAGCAGGAGGTTGTTTATGCTGTGTCGCAGGCCCTCAAATGAGCAATACGGTTCAAAAAATGTTGCGCGATACCGTCCCCGACCGCTTAATGATTGAGGCCAGCGGTTTGGCTCATGCCGCCAGTGTGATTGACGAGCTTAAAGCACCTCCTTTGGATCAGAGTTTGGAAATCGCTGCTGTATTTACCGTGGTTGATCCGCGTCAGTTTGTTAATCCTGATTACGCCATGCAGGCATTGTATAAAGACCAAATCGGCGTATGCGATATTTTGGTAGCGAGTAAAACCGATTTGTGTACACCCGAAACGATGGCTGAATTCCGCGAAAAAGCCGCCAAACTGTTTCCGCCTAAAGCTTTGGTAGCCGAGGTTGAAAACGCACAGATGGATATTGCCTGGCTGGACACGCCGGTAATTGAGAAATCACGTTACCGCCTTAAAGCATTGCCTGATAATACGATGGGCTTTCAGTCGCAAGGTTTCACATTTCCGGCAGGGCAAGACTTTGACGGTGAAAGACTGACCAACTTTTTCAACGATTTGCCTAAGATGACCGAAGGCTTGGTGCGTGCCAAAGGCGTATTCCAAGTATTGGGTACATGGGTATGGCTCAATTGGGTGGACGGGCAATGGGGCGCAAATCAGGTTTCGTGGCGGAGGGACAGTCGTTTCGAGCTGATTGCCAAATCGTTTGATGCCGATTTAATCGAGAAAAAACTTACCGAAGCTTTGGAATAAGCGAGGCAGCCTGCTCCAATGATGGGCAACAACTTTTCCATAGCATATTTAACAAAGCCGTCTGAAAACTATTTTTCAGACGGCTTTGTTAACGGAAAAGCAAGAAGTTTTTGAGGCGGATTGTGCAATGTTTTCGTATCGTTCATATAATCGTGTAAAGCATTGAAAAATTATGTGTCAAAGGATTTTCAGGTATTTATTTGTATTGACAAGCATCTTGACGCTTCATATAGTGCAAATATTCAGTGTTGTAATGATCTGGTAAATGTTATTGAAATAATTATTTTTAGATTCATTAATCCCTGAGTGAAAATCGGGTCAAGTTGCGGTAAACCGCTTGAATGGCCTTATGTAAAGTGCTTTTGATAAGGAGCCACCAAGATGTCTAAGTTTGAACTGAGCAAAAACGATGCAGGCCAATTTCACTTCAATTTTTTGGATGACAAAGATAAAACCATCCTGCGCAGTGAGCAATACAGTACGAAAGCCGCTGCACAAAACGGCATCGAATCAGTACGGAAAAACGCGGCGAACGAAGCACGTTATGAGCTAAAAGAAACCAGTTCAGGTAAATTTTATTTCAACCTCAAAGCAGCCAATGGTCAAGTTATCGGCAGCAGCAGTATGTATGCAAGCAGTGATGCTCGTGAAACTGCAATCGCCGTATTGAAAAGCGGAGCGGCCAATGCAGGTGTGGTAGAGGATATGTAACCGATTTTGTAAGCAGGTAAGGCCGTCTGAAATCACCATGATTTTCAGACGGCCTTGGTATGTAGGATTTGCCGTATTTCGCCATACAGCCTAATATCGGCTATAATCCGCCTATATATTGACCTAAGAAAGACAGACACTATGCCTCGTTTTTATCCGCATCCGATTATTGCCCGCGAGGGTTGGCCGTTTATTACCGCAGGGTTGGTTCTCAGTTTGCTGGTAACTGCCTGTGCCGGTTGGTGGTCGCTGCCGTTTTGGTTCTTTACCGTGTTTGCACTGCAATTTTTCCGTGATCCTGCACGAGATATTCCCCAAGAACCCGATGCAATCTTGGCACCTGCCGACGGCCGCATTGTAGTCGTCGGTAAAGCAACCGACCCCTATCGTCAGGTAGAGGCGTTGAAAATCAGCGTATTCATGAATGTTTTCAATGTACATTCGCAACGCTCGCCGGTAGACGGGGAAGTTACCCGCGTGCAATACCACCCGGGTCAGTTTTTGAACGCCGCTTTGGATAAAGCCAGTACCGATAATGAACGTAATGCCGTATTGGCAACGACTGCCAGCGGTCGCGAAATCACATTCGTACAAGTTGCCGGTTTGGTAGCACGCCGTATCTTATGCTATGTGAAAGTGGGCGATAAGTTAAATCGGGGTGGCCGTTACGGCTTTATCCGTTTCGGTTCGCGGGTAGATGTGTATTTGCCGCTGGATGCCGAACCTTTAGTCGCTATCGGTGATAAAGTCAGTGCCAGCAGCACCATTCTCGCCCGTTTGCCGTTGAGTACGCCTGAAGCTGCCGCTCCGCAGGCAGAGGTTGCTGCCGCCGAAGCCGGTTTGATGCCGATCGAAAGTGAGGAGGCTACCGATGCTGCCGAAGTTTCTGCCGAAAACGTTGAAGTGGCTGAAAAGCCCGAAGCAGCGGGCGAACAGGAAATGATTGAAGATGTGGCGGCCAAAGTGCAAGCAGCCGTAGACAAGCAGTTTGATAAATAATCCGGTTAATCATTGGAAACGGTTTTCAGACGGCCTGAAAACCGTTTTTTGTTTTATCTGGTAATGGTATATGATTAATACGGTTATGCTAATGCTTGATTGATAGCCGCCAAACAGGCTTGTTACAGATAATTGTTTTGTCTTTATCGGTATTGCGCCAAAGAAAGCAGGCCGCCTGAAAAAAAGGAAATATTTTGAGTCGAAAACCTTCTTTATTCCAAATCGACAAATCACTTAGCAAGCCCGAACGGGTTATGTTGGTAGGTGTGATGTTGAGTACCGATTATTCCGGTGCAAACGAAACGCGCGAGCGTGATTTTGAATCTGCCGTGGCAGAAGCTGCCGATTTGGTACACGCCACCGGCGGTGATTTGGTGCGGATAGAAACCGCAAAACGCGAACGGGCGCAGAGTGCTTTTTTTGTCGGTACGGGTAAAGCCGAAGAGCTGGCAGAGCAAGTTCGCCTGCATGAAATCGAGCTGGTGGTGTTTAACCACGAACTCACGCCCACCCAAGAGCGGAACTTGGAAAAAGTCCTGCAATGCCGTGTGTTGGATAGAGTAGGGCTGATTTTGGCTATTTTTGCCCAGCGGGCGCAAAGCCAAGAGGGTAAGTTGCAAGTCGAGCTGGCACAATTAAGCCATTTGAGTGGCCGTTTGGTACGCGGTTACGGGCATTTGCAAAGCCAAAGAGGCGGTATCGGCCTGAAAGGGCCGGGTGAAACACAGCTCGAAACCGACCGCCGTTTGATTAATGTCCGCATTACCGCACTGAAACGACAGCTGGAACAAGTGAAAAAACAACGTGCGACCCGCCGAAAATCCAGAATGTCGGGTAGCCTGCCCACGTTTGCATTGGTCGGTTATACCAATGCCGGAAAATCCAGCCTGTTTAACCGTCTCACCAAGGCTGATGTGCTGGCGAAAGACCAGCTTTTCGCCACGCTGGATACCACCGCACGGCGGCTTTATCTTTCGCCAGAGGCAAGCGTTATCCTTACCGATACGGTAGGTTTTGTACGCGATTTGCCGCACAAGCTGGTTTCTGCTTTCTCGGCAACGCTGGAGGAAACCGCTTTGGCCGATGTTTTGTTGCATGTAGTGGATATTTCCCATCCGCATTTCGAACGGCAGATGGATGATGTGAACGAGGTGCTGAAAGAAATCGGCGCACACGAGATCCCTCAATTGGTGGTCTATAACAAAATCGACCTGCTGCCTGGAAAAGCGCATCAAGCAGGCATATTGCGCGACCACGAAGGGCGTGCGGCGGCGGTTAATATTTCCGCAGTAAACGGTGATGGTTTGGATGATTTGCGTGTGGCTATGGTGGAGTATGTCGCACTAAAGCAGGATAGGAAGTAACTTCTATACCTCGAAAATATTGTTTATTGGGATAATATGTATGGCAGCTTTATTTTTATTGGTTTGTAGTAGTCGGTAGGCATAAGCCGTAGCCGAATATTTTCCTATCATAAAGGCCGTCTGAAAATATCGTTTTCAGACGGCCTTTATGATGATTGCGATATACGCGGCTTGCTTAATTTTCTTCTTCGTCGCCGTAGTATTTCACACCGATTTTAATCGGCGGGCGGCCTTGCGATTTGCGGTGGTGGTTGGTATCGCGCAGCGAGTAGGCGCAGCCGCAGTATTCTTGTTGGTAGAAGTGTTCGCGTTTGCTGATTTCAATCATGCGTGCGCTGCCGCCACCCTTGCGCCAGTTGTATTCCCAGTAGGTAAGGCCGGGGTATTTTTCGGCGGCGCGTACACCGCAATCGTTGATTTGGTTCATGTTTTTCCAGCGTGATATGCCCAAGCTGCTGGTGATGACGGGGAAACCGTTTTCATGGGCGTAGAGGGCGGTTCGCTCGAAACGCATATCGAAACACATGGTGCATCGGCGGCCGCGCTCGGGATCCATTTCCATACCTTTGGCGCGTTCGAACCAATTATCGACATCGTAATCGGCATCGATAAATGGAATACCGTGTTTTTCGGCAAAAGCGATATTTTCGTTTTTGCGGATTTCGTATTCTTTTTTGGGGTGGATATTGGGGTTGTAGAAATAGATAGTGAAGTCGATCCCAGAAGCCAGCATGGCTTCCATCACTTCGCCGGAGCAGGGGGCGCAGCAGGAGTGCAGCAGCACTTTTTTATGACCGCCGGGCGGAATCAGTGTGGGGCGTTCGAAAGCTTTTTCGTTGGTATTGTCGCTCATAATAGTGTGTGTTTCAGACGGCTTCGCAACCGTGCAAATAGGATAAAGGCCGTTATTTTAGCAGATTGCTATGTTAAGTGTTGTGTTATAAACCCATGGCGTGTTTGATTAGGCGGTTTTTCAGCGGAGCGGCGGCATTGACCAGATTCAGGCCGGTATTGCGCAGCCAAGGCAGGGCGGGCAGATTTTGTTCGCCGAAAAGTTTGAACAAGCCGTCGCAGCCGAGCTGCATGGTGCGGACGGGCTCAAGGCGGTTTTGCGCGTAGCGTTTCAGCACTTGGTGTGCGCCGATATCAGGCAGACCGTTGCTGATTTTGGCAAATTCGATAACATCGCCGAAGCCGAGATTCACACCTTGGCCGGCCAGCGGATGGATGGTATGGGCGGCATCGCCTATCAGCATAATCCTTTGGGCAATGGTACTTTCGGGACGGCGGAGAATTAGATTGAAGGCGAAGGCGGGTGAAAGCAGGGAAAGCTGCCCGAGAGCATATTCTCCTTGGCGGATAACGGCATCGGCCAATTCTTGGGGAGATAAGGCGGTGAGTTTTTCCGGTTCGGCAGTACTCCAAACAATGGAGATTTTGTTGTCCGGCAGGGGCAGGTAGGCTAAAACCTCACCGTTTTTAAACCATTGGTAGGCCGTACCATGGTGGTTTTTTTCAGTGTGGAAGTTGGCGACTACGCCGTGATGGTTGTAGGCATCTTCACGCGTTTGGATACCTGCTTGATTGCGTACCCATGAATTGGCACCGTCTGCCCCGATAATCAGGCGGGTGTTGAGACATTGGCCGTTTTGCAGGGTCAGGATGGCTTTTTCGTTGTCGGTTTCTATAGCGGCGGCAGGCTCGCTGATGACGGGAATGCCTAGAGCCTCGATTTGCCGCCATAAGGCTGCAAGCAGCCAACGGTTTTCAGCGATGCTCGTGAGGCGTTCGGAATGGATATCCGCGGCATTGAATTCGATACGCCCGCCGTTGTCGCCGCGTACGTCCATACGGGCAACGGCTTGGATACGGCTTTCAGACGGCCATGCGCCGAGAGATTGCAAGAATGCTTGGTTGGCGGGGCTGATGGCATAAATACGCGCGTCCCACCCTTGTTGCAAAGTAATTTCATCGGTAGAGGGCGGGCGGATTTCTAGCAGGGCGACTTCGCGATTTTGGCGTTTGAGGGCAACGGCCATGGCTGCGCCGACTAATCCTCCGCCGATAATCAGGGTATCGTAAACAGTTTGCATCATCATCACTTTTCAGACGGCCTTGAGCTGCATATCCACATGCGGTATGCCGTCTTCAAGGTATTCTATGGAAACGGGTGTGAAACCTAATGATTTGTAAAAATCAATCAGGTAGCTTTGTGCCTGAATGGCAATTGCAGTTTGGGGCCAGCGGTTACGGCAGACGGCGATGGCCTGCTGCATCAGGTTTCGCGCCATGCCTTTACCTCTGTATTCGGGCGCGGTAACCACGCGGCCGATAGCGGGTATACCTTGGCTCGGGGGGAGGATACGGGCATAGGCGGCGAGCTGTTGGCCGTCTTGAATCAGAAGGTGTAGTGCTTGGAAATCTTTTTCACCGTCCGGATCTTGGTAGGGGCATTCTTGTTCGACAACAAACACGCGGCTGCGTAAGGCCAGTATGGCATATAGCTCGTGGATGCCGAGTTCGTAAAAGCAGCGCAAAACAGTTTGCATATTATCGGGCTTTCTTTAGATGTTTGCTTATAAACCGAAAATCAGCTGTTCGGTAAATTTTTTGCGGGCGGCAGGCAAACTGTCGAGCAGGCTCATGATGCCGCCGCGCCCGAGTTTGAGCAGGGCGTCGGGATGGTCGAACAGAGTAACCAGGCTATGGGTAAAGCCGACGATCGCATGGGCGTCGAGACGTCTCCGTGCAGCATATTGTTGCGCCAGTTGATTATTGTTAAGGTTGGGATTGCTGCCGAAACACTGAGCTAATGCAAGGGCATCACGTACGCCCAAATTCAGCCCTTGTGCGGCAACGGGGTGCATGGTTTGTGCGGCATTGCCGATACAGATGACGCGGCCGCTGTAAACTTTATTGAGCTGTTTGAGTTGCAGTGGGAACACTGCCGCATCTCCGCGTGCTTTCAGACGGCCTAAACGGTTGCCGAAAGCATTTTCGAATACCCGGGCGAAGTCGTCAAACGGCATATCCGCCAATGACCGGGCATCAGCGGGGGAACGTGTCCACACCAGCCGGTAGGCTTGGTGGTAGGGCAGTAGGGCAAAGGGGCCGTCATCGGCAAAGCGTTCGTATGCCGTACCGTTGTTGCCTTGCTCGAATTCCAAAGTGGTAACTAAGGCGGATTGGCGGTAATCGTAGCTGTGGCGGCGAAGGCCGGGAAGATTATCTGTAAGGTGGCCGCCTTCCGCCAGAATGACCCAATCGGCGGTGATGCTGTGGGTATGCCCGTTTTGTTCAATATCCAGTTCGGCAAAACGGCTGAGGGTGCGGACTTGCCGTACGGGCGTTTGCCATAAAATACGTAATTGTTGGGCAGACAGCGCATCGGTGCATGCTTGCATAATCACGGCGTAATCAACAGTACGTCCTAAGGCTGCGACGCCCATATCTTCAGCACGCAAGAGGGTGCGGCCAAATACGCCTTGTTGTGAAATGTGTACGTCGGTAATGGGCGTACCCTCTGCCGATGAGAGTTTTACGCCTGCATCTTCGAAAGCGCGCACGCTGTTAAATGATAAAGCCAGTGTCCGCCTGTCGCGGATGACCGCATTTTGGGGCCTTGCTTCTACCAATAATACCTGATGCCCTGAACGCTGTAATGCCAAGGCCGCCAATACGCCCACCGGGCCTGCGCCGATAACGGCAATTTGGGTATGAGTGGGAATAGTTTGCATAATTTGGTGCCTCGGGTTTCAGATGGCCTTTATTTTAGCGGATTTACAGCGGCGGTTAAACGGCTGGATAGTGGTTGCGTAAAAGATACTGCTAGGTTGTTTTATTTGATTTTGAACGTTTTTTGCCACACAACACTGGTTTTAATATTAATGTAAAGATTAGGCCGGTATTGGCGAGTGTTATAGGCTATGAAATTAAAGCGATATTTTTATTTTGTGTATGCGGTTCGGGTATCAATATCCCCTTGTAAGCCGAAATATCCGTTTATATTTAAATAGGTAAAAACGGCGACCGATGAGAGAAATAGCTTGCTTAGGGCATACGAATGAGGTAGAAACCAACTTGTCTGTTTACGATTCATAACAAAATTATAAATATTTTGTATTTATGTTAATAATGTTGTGGGGAATAAATAGATAACGGCAATTGAAGCCGTTACCGGACCCCGAAACGGATTTAGGGGCGTCAATATTCATTTTTTAGGAAAAGAGAGCATTATGTTGGAATTCGTTAATATGCTCAACGGATGGGTTTGGAGCCCTGCGCTGATTTATTTGTGCTTGGGGGTGGGATTGTATTTTTCTATCCGTACCCGTTTTTTACAATTACGCCACTTACGGCAAATGATCAAATTGCTGTTTGACGGTAAAAGTAGTGATGAAGGTGTTTCATCGTTTCAGGCTTTGGCTATGTCGCTGGCAGGGCGTGTCGGCACGGGTAATATTGCCGGTGTTGCAACCGCTATTACTTTCGGTGGTCCGGGTGCTTTGTTTTGGATGTGGGTGGTGGCGTTTTTAGGTGCCAGCACGGCATTTATCGAGTCTGCATTGGGACAAATTTATAAAGAAAAGCAAGACGGCGAATACAGGGGCGGTCCGGCTTATTATTTTGAAAAAGGCTTGGGGCAGACTTGGTACGGTATTTTGTTTGCTGTCTCGGCTATTTTGGCATGTGGTTTGCTGCTGCCGGGCGTGCAGGCTAATTCGATTGCCGATAGTATGAGCAATGCTTTGGATGTGCCCCAATCGGTTACTGCCGCCATTATCGCCATTTTGTTAGGCTTCATTATTTTCGGCGGCGTAAAACGTATCGCCAAAGCGGCAGAAATTATCGTTCCCTTTATGGCTTTGGCTTATATTATTGTGGCAGTGGTGATTGTGTTGTTGCATATCCATGATTTGCCAAAAGTACTTACACTGATTTTTGAATCCGCTTTCGGCTTGCATGCAGGATTTGGTGCCATGATCGGTTTGGCAATCCAATGGGGTGTGAAACGCGGTGTATACTCAAATGAGGCGGGCCAAGGTACCGGACCGCATCCTGCGGGTGCCGCGAATGTGAGCCATCCGGCCAAACAGGGTTTGGTACAAGCTTTTTCAGTATATATCGATACCTTGTTTGTGTGCTCGGCTACAGGTTTTATGTTGCTGGTTACCGGTATGTATAACGTTGTAAAACCTGATGGTTCGGGTTTTGTGTACCAAGGTGTTCCCAGTTCGAGCATTCAGGCCGGCGCAGGTTATACGCAAACCGCTATGGAAAGTATTATGCCCGGCTTCGGCTCTGTTTTCGTGGCATTGGCATTGTTTTTCTTTGCCTTTACGACGATTATGGCTTATTACTATATCGCCGAAACCAATATCAAATATCTAAGTAGCAAAATTAAAATGGATTGGGCGATTACGTTACTGAAAATTGGCATCATTGTAGTAGTGGTATACGGTAGCGTGAAAACAGCGGAATTGGCTTGGGGCTTGGGTGACTTGGGCGTCGGCTTGATGGCTTGGCTGAACATTATCGGTATTCTGTTCCTGCAAAAGCCTGCTTTGGCTTGTTTGAAAGACTACGAGCGTCAGTTGAAAGAGGGTAAGGATCCGATGTATGTTCCCGAAGAAAATGGCGTACATTTAAATACCGAGCTGTGGGCAGAGATCCGCCGTAAGTTTACCCAACAGGCCGATTCTTCTAAAGACAATAAATAATCAATTTTCTGTTGTAAGTTGTAATCTGCAATCCCGCCGGATAAATACGGCGGGATTTTTCATGAATGTTTTGGGTGAAGAAAAAGAGATGTTTGGTTTGCTCCAACCGATTATTTGTGCGGATATGATTTTATGCCGTCTGAAAATCGAGTAAGCGGTTGATATTGTTTTCAGTGTGTTCGGCCAGTTCAGCTAAAGAAATTCCGCGTAGGAGCGCTACAGTTTCGGCAATACGGCGCAGATTGGCGGGTGTGTTGGTTTGTTTAGGGAGCATAAAGGGGCTGTCGGTTTCAAGAACAATATGCTCGAGAGAAAGTTCGGTTGCCGCTTGCCGGGCTTTTTTTGCATTGGGATTGAGTAAAAGTGAGCCGATTCCGATTAAGAGGCCGCAATCTATCAGGCGGCGGGCTTCTTCCAAGCTGCCGGAAAAGGCATGGGCAATCCCGCCGTAACTGTAGCGTGCGGTTTTGAGTGCAGAAACCAAAGCTTCTGTGGATTTTAGGTTATGTAGAATCACAGGGCGGCGGTATTGCCCGGCTAATTCGAGCTGGTGTCGCAGTAGTTCGGTTTGCCGCTGACGTGCGTTCGTATCAGGGCTTCCATATTGGAAATCCAGCCCGATTTCACCTACAAGTGCATAGGGGTATTTTCTAAGTAGTTTTTCGAGCTGTTGCAGGTGGTCGGGTAAGGTACTATTCGTAAACCAAGGATGAATGCCGAAAGCGGTATGAATTTGCGGATATATGTTGAGAGTGGCGACGGAATTAAAATCACCGTGATGGGTAGCGGGAACGATAAAGCGGCAAATACCGGCTTCCGCCGCTTGCTGCATAACGGTATCCAGTTTGGGTAATATTGCTTTGTCTGCAAGATGGCAGTGAGAGTCGGTAAACATATCAAATGCTTAACTGGGGGTGAATGTTTCAGCCTTTGAAAAAGGCCGTTACGGTCAGCATACCCAGCAATGTGAGTAGTAGGGAACCGAAAAGATGCAGGGAGATAGTTGTAAATGCAGCCATCCAACGATGCATTTGCAGCATATTGATGATTTCGAGCGAAAAACCTGAAAAAGTAGTCAAACTACCGAGAAAGCCGGTTATTAGTAGTAGCCGCCATTGCGGAGGAAGCAAATCGGTATATTGTATGAGTGCGGCAGCGATACCGATTATATAGGCGCCGATCCAATTGGCCGCCAAGGTGCCTAGCGCCAGGTACGAAAGCGTATCAGCAAGCCACAAACCCAAGGCCCAGCGTATTACGGCGCCGGTTGCGGCACCGGTGGAAATGAGGAGGAGATTGGTCAATATAGGCATGGTATGGGATAAATAATAGGCAACCGCTTACGGCTGCCTATTTTAGCGCACTATGCAAATGTATAGAAACGCAGTTTGTTTGCTTTTGTTGAAAACAACCTGCAATTATCAGCGTTCTAAATGCAGAAACTGCATATGCCGTTCATACTGGCTCAGAATATCGATGATAATTTGCTCTTTGGTATAGCCGACAATGTCATAATCTTGGCTGCCTTCGCTTAGGAAAACTTCGGCACGGTAGTATTTTTCCTGCTCTTTCGAGGGCGATAAATTACCTGCTTGCCCTAGGGCGAAAACCGGTTTAATGGCTTCGACCAAACGAACCTCATACAGAAAATCAACCTCTTCGCCGTGCAGTACTTCAAGTTTGAGGCGGTGGTTGGTTTTATCTTGCGAGAGGCGGGAGTCAATACCTTTGTTTTGCAGTTCGTGTGCCACTTCAAGCATGGCGGGTTGTAAGGTTTTTACTATAAAACGTAATGCGGTTTTGGCGCTTGGGAAGTTAACCAAGCGGTTAAGCCGATTGCGCCAGTTTTGGCCGTTATCCAGTACGAAAGCTTTATCCACTTGGTTGGCTTTTCGTTTGTTGCCTTCTTGGCGCAGGCTTTTCCACATGGAAACCATATACACTACCAGAATCAGAGAGAAGGGCAATCCTGCCACAACAGATACAGATTGCAAGGATGAGAAACCGCCTGCAAAGAGAAGGCCGAGTGTAATGAGTCCGGTAGCGGCAGCCCAAAACAAGCGCAGCCAAATCGGGGCATCGGTATCGTTGGAAAGGTTTTTCGAGCTTAAATTGGCTAAAACTAATGCACCCGAGTCGGCGGAGGTAACGAAGAAGATCAGCCCGATAATCACACCCAAGGTAGACCAAAGAGTGGCCATCGGATAATGTTCAAACAGTAAAAACATGCCCATTGCAGGCTCTTCGCTCGCCATTTTGGCCAAATCGGCTGCTTGCCCGCTATTGACTAAGTCGATGGCGCTGTTGCCGAAAATAGAGAACCACGCAAAGATAAAGCCGAGAGGGATAAACATTACGCCGAACACAAATTCGCGCAAGGTACGCCCGCGTGAAATACGGGCGATGAACAGACCGACAAACGGTGCCCACGCCACCCACCATGCCCAAAAGAAGATGGTCCACCAAGATTTCCATTCCGCGCCTTTTTCTCCTTCGTAAGCATAAACTTGAAAAGTTTTATTGACGATGTTTTGGAAGTAATAGCCGATGTTGTCGACCAAGCCGTTGAGCAGGAAGACGGTGGGACCCATCACCAGTAGAGCAATCAATAGCCCGGTGGCGCCAAGCATATTGATTTCGGACAAACGGCGGACGCCTTTTTCTACGCCCGACATAGCCGACAAGCCGGCTGCAATCACGACACTGATAATAATAGCCGTCTGAACCGTTTTACTGGTTTCGATACCGAAAACATGAGTGAGGCCGGCATTGGCTTGTAATACGCCGATACCCAAACTGGTAGCGATACCCAGTAAGGTACATACTACCCCGAAAATATCTACGGTATTACCCAGCCAGCCATTTGCATAACGTGCGCCGAATACCGGTACTAATGCGCTGCGCAGCGCGAGCGGCATATTTTTGCGGTAGGCGAAATAAGCCAAGGCCATACCTATTAGTGCGTAAATACCCCACCCGTGCAAGCCCCAGTGTAGAAAGGTTTGCGCCATAGCCGCACGTGCGGCTGCGGGTGTGCCGCCTTCGCCGATATTGGGGGTGAGGTAATGGGTGAGCGGTTCGGAAACGCCGAAAAACAACAGATCAATACCGATGCCTGCTGAGAAAAGCATGGCTGCCCAAGCAAGAAAGGGGAAGTCGGGTTTGTCTTGGTCTTGTCCGAGTTTGATGTCGCCGTAGCGGGAAAAACCGACAAATAGAGAAAAAATACCGTAAGCGGCCACAACCAGCATGTAGTACCAGCCGAAGTGGTCGGACACCCAGCGTAAAGAATTGCCCAAAACGGCTTCGCCGGCTGCTGGAAATAAGATGGTAAATAAAATCAGCGCGATTGTTAGTGCAGAAGAGGCAAGGAAAACGGTTTTGTTGACTTGTAACGTTTGTCCTGTGCCGGTTGGCTGGCTATTGTGCATAGCTAATCCTCCTTATATGTGTGGGGCGGCAGTGTTTGATAATGCTTGATGCCGCCACACGGGTAATTAGTTTTCTTCTTCTTTTTTTACATTTTGCTGTTGGCGTTTTTCTTCGTACACAGCTTGTTGTGCCAATACCGAACCTTCCGGGGCTTCTGAAGTTTGCCCTTGCTCCCAAGGCGAATTGTGCGGTACTTCTTCGATATGGATGGTTTTTAGCGAATAGTCGGGTTGGTAATACAAATCGTATTTGGCCGCTTTAATGGTAGAAAGCATGATGAGGCTCATGATTACCAGTAGGGGCGCTCCGGCAAAAATAGAGGCCGTCTGAAGAGTAGACAAGTCGCCGATAAACATTAATACGGCAGGCATGAGACACAAGGTAAATGCCCAAAATAAGCGGTTCCAACGATGGGGTTCGTCGTCTACCTCATGTTGCACAACCGAAGCCAGAATGTAGGAAATGCTGTCAAAAGTGGTTGCGGTAAATAAAACGGCCAATACGGTGAACACAGCGATCACTATTTTAGGCATAGGCAGGGTATTGAGTACGGCAAAGATGGTTGCGGTAGCACCTTGGTTGTTCAGTGTGGCAACAACATCTAACGTGCCGCTTAACTGCATATACAGACCGTAGTTACCCAAAATGATGAAAAATACGGCGCAACCGAGCGAACCGAAAAAGATTGACCCTACGGCCATTTGGCGGATGGTGCGGCCTTTGGAGATTTTGGCGATAAAGAGGCCGATAGTCGGGGCAAACACCAGCCACCATGCCCAATAGAATACTGTCCAGTCTTGCGGAAAACCGGTATTTTTAAAGCCGTGATCGGTAAATTGGCCGAATGCTTCCGTCCAAGTCATCATCGTGACCATTTGGGTGAGGGAGCGTCCGAGGCTTTCCAAACCGGTATCCAAGATAAATGTCGTCGGCCCGGCCAGTAGTACAAATATCAGTAGGGCAATGGCCAAATAGAAATTGATATTGGATAAAAACTGAATGCCGCTACGAAGCCCCTGATAGGCGCTGTAGGCAAAAATCATGGTAGTTACCAGTAAGACAACCAATTGGGTAGTGATATTGCTGGGTACGTTAAATAATTCATGCAGTCCTTCGGTAATCATCGGAGAGGCCAAACCTAAAGTGGTGGCACCGCCGCCTATCATGCCGAAAATAAAGAAGACGTCTACCATTTTGCCCCAATTGCTTTTGGTGAATTTTTCCCCGAAAAGCGGCATCAGGCTCTGGCTGACTTTTAAAATCGGTGAGTTACGCACATGGGCGAAATAAGCGATGGAAATAGCGGGTACCAAGTAAATTGCCCAAGCTACGGGTCCCCAGTGGAACAAACCGTAAGTAGACGCCCAGCGTATGGCTTCGGGTGTGGCAGGTTCGATTCCGAAGGGCGGGCCTTGGTAGTAGTAGACCCATTCCAAAATACCCCAATACATAATACTGGCGCCGATGCCGCCGCAGAACATCATTGCAGCCCACGAGCCGGTTTTGAATTCGATATCATCTTCAGGCTTGCCCAGTTTGATATTACCGATATCCGAAGTGCAGATATAAATCACGAAAATCAGTGCTAACGCACCAAATGCCAAATAGGCACCGCCGAATTTATGGGTAACGAATTGCTTGGTTTGAGCCACCCAATCGGCTCCTTCAGCAGGAAACAGTACCAGCGGTACGGTAACGCTCAATACAATCAGCAATACGCCGAAAAAAGTAAATTTATCAATACGGGTATTGGGCTGTGAAGAGGAAGGGCGGGGTTTGAAGTTTTTATCGGAATCAAACATACCGAGGTGTTTATAAGTGGTTTGTTTGACCTGCTTATATGTTCTCTGAGGAGAAGTGTCGTGTTTCGTCATACATGACTTCCTTATTTTATAGCCGTTTCAGACGGCCTTATCGTTTGGCGGCACCACGCACCGGAACACCGTTGGCAACGTAATAGGCGGCATTGGATTTCGGCAGCGGTGTGCGGCCGCGGATTTGGTCGGCAATTTTTTCAGCCAGCATGATTGTGGTGGCATTCAGATTGCCGGTAATGATGTCGGGCATAATGGATGCGTCGACTACACGTAAAGCTTCTATACCGTGTACGCGCCCTTGACTGTCTGTTACCGCTTCGTTGCCTTCACCCATCGCACAGGTACAGGAAGGGTGGTAAGCGGTTTCCGCGTGGTTACGCACATATTCGTCCAATTCGGCATCACTTTGCAGATGCTCGGGCGGTGTAATGGCTTTGCCGCGGTAAGGATCTAAGGCCGGTTGGTTCATGATTTCGCGGGTGATGCGGATAGCGGCGCGGAACTCTTCCCAGTCTTGCTCGTGACTCATGTAGTTGAACAAAATACTCGGGTGTTCTGCCGGGTTGCGCGACTTGAGTTTTACACGGCCGCGGCTGAGAGAGCGCATTGAGCCGACGTGCGCTTGGAAACTGTGGGATTTGCTGGCGTTGCGCCCGTCGTAACGGACTGCGATGGGCAAAAAGTGGTATTGGATATTCGGCCAAGCGAATTTTTCATCGCTGCGGATGAAGCCGCCGCCTTCAAAATGGTTGGTCGCACCCAAGCCGGTGCCGTTAAACAGCCACTCTGCACCGATGGCGGGTTTGTTCCACCACTGTGTGGCAGGGGCAATGGATACCGGTTGGGTACATTCGTACTGCATATAGAGTTCGAGATGGTCTTGCAGGTTGTTGCCCACTCCCGGTAAATCCAATATTTCGGTGATGCCTGCCTCTTGCAGCCATTCTCCCGGGCCGATGCCGCTGCGTTGCAAAATCTGCGGCGAGGCAATCGCACCCGCACACAAAATTACTTCGCGGCGCGCTTCGACACTGTGCATTTGCTTTTGATGTTCGAAACGCACACCACGGGCACGTTTGCCGTCAAATAGAATAATATCCGTAAGCGCGCCGGTAAGAATGGTTAGCCGCTCGCGGTGTTTTGCCATGTCAAGATAGCCGCGGGCGGTGGAAGAACGGCGGCCGTTTGGCGTAACGAAGCGGTCCATCGGTCCGAAGCCTTCTTGTTGGTAGCCGTTCAAATCGTCGGTACGAGGGTAGCCGGCATCTACACCGGCTTGAATCATGGCTTCAAACAGGGGATTAGTACCGGGCTTGGCGGTGGTAACGTGTATCGGGCCATCAGCGCCGTGATAGGTGTTTTCTCCCGCATCACGGTGTTCGGCTTTTTTGAAATAGGGCAGACAATCGAGATAGCTCCAGTTTTCCAACCCCGGTTTTTTTGCCCAGTGGTCGAAATCGAGTGCGTTGCCGCGGATGTAACACATGCCGTTAATCAGAGATGAACCGCCCAAACCTTTGCCGCGGCCGCAATCCATAATACGGTTGTTCATAAACGGCTCGGGATCGGTTTTATAACCCCAGTTGTAGGTTGTGCCTTGCAGCGGCATGGCGAGTGCGGCCGGCATTTGGGTACGAAAATCAAGACGGTAGTCGGGCAAGCCGGCTTCAAGCAGCAGCACGGAAACATTTTCGTCTTCGGTAAGCCGTGCGGCCAATACATTGCCGGCGCTGCCGGCGCCGATGATGATGTAGTCGTAAGCGGATTTGAGAGTCATGGTTATCCCTTTTGGGTGTTTCAGACGGCCTTTCAGTCTATAAGGGCATATAAAACTATTTATACAGGCCGTCTGAAAAGATAATGGAAAGGCAGGATGCCCGGCGATATTTCAGACGGCTTTAAAACACCGACTGATAATTGCCCAAATCCACCAATACAGATTTGGTTTGCGTGTAGTGCATCAAAGTTTGGATACCGTTTTCACGGCCGATGCCGGATTGTTTGTAGCCACCCACAGGCATTTGTGCGGGTGATTCGCCCCAAGCGTTAATCCAGCAGATACCTGCCTGAATTTGGCCGATGATACGGTGGGCGCGTTGGAGATTGGGGGTTACCACCCCGGCGGCCAAGCCGTATCCGGTGTCGTTGGCGCGGCTAATCGCTTCCTCTTCGGTGGTGTAGGTCAGAATGCTCATCACAGGGCCGAAAATTTCTTCGCGGCAGATGGTCATATCGTCAGTGCAGTTGCCGAATACGGTCGGTGCGACATAAGCGCCGTTTTCCAAACCGTTTGTTTTCAGACGGCCTCCGCCTGTTAATAAAACAGCTCCCTCGGCCTTGCCTTGTTCGATATAGGACAATACTTTTTCCATGTGTGCGAAGCTGGCCAGAGGGCCGAAATTGGTATCGGGATCAAGCGGATCGCCGACACGGATACGTGCTGCGCGGGATAATACGGCAGCTTCGAATTCGGCTTGGCGCGATTGTGGGATGAAAACGCGCGTGCCGTTGGTACATACTTGGCCCGAGCTGTAAAAGTTGGCCATTACGGCGATATCGGCAGCCAAATCGATGTCGGCATCTTCACAGATAATTAAAGGGGATTTGCCGCCCAATTCCATGGTGACTTCTTTTAATGTAGAAGATGCGGCTTGCGCCATCACTTTTTTACCCGTTGCCACGCCACCGGTAAAGGATACTTTGGCAATACCGGGGTGTTCGCTTAAGGCGGTGCCGACACGGTAGTCACCCTGTACGACATTGAATACGCCGTTAGGTAGGCCGGCTTCGGTGAATATTTCTGCCAGTTTCAGCGCCCCCAAAGGCGTAATTTCGCTGGGTTTGAATACCATGGCATTTCCCGCCGCAAGCGCCGGGGCGGCTTTCCACATGGCGATTTGGGTCGGATAGTTCCAGGCACCGATACCCGCAACCACGCCTAGAGGCTCTTGACGGGTATATGCAAAAGCAGTTTCGCGCAAAGGTATTTGGCGGCCTTCTAGGGCTTGTGCCAATCCAGCGTAGTATTCGATAACATCGGCACCGGTAACGATATCGACGTATAAGGTCTCAGAGAGGGGCTTGCCGGTATCAAGTGTTTCTATCCGCGCAAGCTCATCATTGCGTTGACGTAGGATTTCGACGGCTTTTAATAAAATACGGCTGCGCTCCACGGGCGTATAAGCCGCCCAAATTTTTTGTCCTTGGTGTGCGGTTTCGACGGCTTGGTTGATTTCTTCAGGTGTGCTTTGTTGTATGAGTGCCAAGGTTTCGCCGTTGGCGGGGTTGATGCTGGCAAAGGTTTCTGCTTGCGGATTGGCGGCGGTATAGCTGCCGTTGATGTAGGCGGTATGTAAGGTCATGGCTTCTGCTCCCTTTGTCCGGTGTTTTCAGATGGGGACCTTTACAAAAACAGTTATGCTGCACTGGCTGTTGAGTGTCGCAATAGTTTGAAGTGGCCATTCTTATCGACTATTTTTGTAAAAGTCTCTTGAATTTTGTGTATTTGAACCTGCTAAAAAATAGCAATGCAAATGAATGGTTTAAATTACCTTAACACAAGTTAATAGGGTGTGTCACATTCCTATGGCATAAAAAGGCGTTTGTTTTGAATAGGATGGCTCGATTTTGCTGGAATGATTGTAAACAAAGGTTTTTGAAATCAAATGTTTATTTTGAATTTGCAAGGTATGGGGAGGCGGTTTGTGAGTGAGGTAAAAAGAATCGGCTGTTACCGCTTTTTTGAATTAATGAAAAATATTTTCTAGAAATTGGAGAAGGGTTAAGGCAATGCCGTCTGAAAAATTTCAGACGGCATTTGAAGTAAAATCATATTTTGAGAATTATGATATGAAGATGCCTGAAGTTTGCAAGCTGATATACATAATATTGATTGTAAAATCATTGGACTCTCAGGCAGATTTCAGACGGCATCGTCATCCAAAGATTTGAGCCAGGCCAGTTTTTCGCCTATTTTGATTTCCAGTCCGCGTGGTACGGGCTGATAGAAGTCGGGCTCATCCAACCCCTCGGGCATATAGGTTTCTCCGGCGGCATAGGCGTTGGGTTCGTCGTGTGCATAGCGGTACTCGCGGCCGTAGCCCAATTCTTTCATAAGTTTGGTGGGCGCATTGCGCAAGTGGACGGGCACTTCGTCGCTGGAATTTTTTTTCACAAAATCGCGCATTTGGTTATAGGCTTTATAACCGGCATTGGATTTTGGAGCGGCGGCCAGATACAGCACGGCTTGTGCCAGTGCGAGTTCGCCCTCTGGCGAGCCTAAGCGTTCAAATGTTGAGGCGGCATCGTTGGCGATCTGCATTGCGCGTGGATCGGCCAGGCCGATGTCTTCCCAAGCCATGCGTATGATGCGCCGCGCCAGATAACGCGGATCCGCTCCGCCGTCTAGCATACGGCAAAACCAGTACAGGGAAGCATTGGGGTGGGAACCGCGCACGGATTTGTGTAGGGCGGAAATTTGGTTGTAAAAGCTTTCGCCGCCTTTATCGAATCGGCGGATTTGCGTACCGAGGCTGTTTGCCAAAAAATCGGTGGAAAGCTCGGTAAGGTTTTGTGTTTTGGCGGCACGAAGCAATTGTTCGAGCAGGTTGAGCAGGCGGCGGGCGTCACCGTCGGCAGTGTGGACAAGCAAGTTTTGTGCTTCGGTTGTCAGCCTCATTCCCAGGTATTCCGGCAATATCAATACTTTTTTACATAGCTGGTTTAAGTCTTCAGGCGAAAGAGGCTGAAGGGTATAGACTTGCGCACGACTAAGGAGGGCCGGGTTGACTTCAAACGAAGGATTTTCGGTAGTGGCTCCGATAAACGTAAGCAGACCACTTTCCACATAGGGAAGAAAAGCATCTTGTTGGGCTTTGTTGAAACGGTGCACTTCATCAACAAATAAAATAGTAGACTGCCCCTGCTGTAAGGCGAGTTCGGCTTTTTCAACGGCTTCACGAATGTCTTTTACACCTGAGAAAACGGCGGAAACAGGTAAAAATTTGGCATTGAAGCTTTGTGCGAGAATACGGGCCAGTGTGGTTTTGCCGACACCGGGAGGCCCCCATAGCAGCATAGAGTGAGGCTTGCCTCCTTCTACGGCCACACGCAGGGGTTTACCCATTCCTATAAGATGTTGTTGACCGATGACGTCGTCCAATGTTTGGGGGCGGAGACGTTCGGCCAGAGGAGCTTCAGGACTGCGGGAAAAAAGGTCGGACATAACTGTTTCCGTGGGCGGAAGAGATACAAAATTAATGAATTATAGCGCAAGCCCTACAGAGTTTTGAAAGGAAACAATCTTTTTCAGACGGCCGTTTGCATAATTTTGATATGGCCGGCATAACTTATAGCCTTGCTTTGAAGCGTATTTCTAAAATGATAATGACCGGAATTATGTTGGTTTCGGTAGTTTTAAGGCAGCCTTAATCGGAACGGGCCGCTTTTTTGCATTATTATTGCATAATCCCCAGCGTAGATTGTGTAGGTTGTTTCAGGCACATCAGCAGGTTTATCTGCCAGAGTGGGTTGTAGGCGGGGGGAGCATCGGTGATAATAGCGGTGTTGCCGTTGTGTTCACGTTATACCTCTCGGTATGCTCCGTGAGCGTATCAACGGGTTTTGCCGGTTGGCATGGCGTAAATAGTAAAGTGAGAGAATCATGAAGAAATTTTTAGCAGCTATTGCTGCGGTTTTGGCTTTGGGTGCCTGTGCAAGCGGCAACGGTGGTTTCGATACCGGTATGGGTGTCGGCAATTCACTGGTAAAAGCGGCTATCGACAACCAATGCCGCACCGAGCTCAATAACCGCAACGAATGGCGTTTGGCTATGTTGGCAGTAAGCGCGCAACAGCAGCAGGCGTGGGAAGATAAAATTTGCGGTTGCGCCAGCGAAGAGGCGCCGAATCAAATGAGTGCGGCGGAATTAATGCAGGTTGTTAGCCCCGCTACCCGTACTCAGGCAGTTGCCAGTGTAACGGCAAAAACAGTCACCGCATGTGTAAAGCGGCTTTATAAGTAAGACAACAAGGTTTGAGACGGCCGCTTTTGTAATGCAGGCCGTCTGAATGTTTGGTTTTATCCCGTAATTTTCAGAAAACGGAAAACAGGTTTATGAAATATATCAGCACCCGTGGCGCAACGGCACATAAGGCATTCAGTGAGGTTTTATTGATGGGCTTGGCTCCCGATGGCGGTTTGATGCTGCCTGAGCATTATCCTCATGTGAGCGAGCAAACGCTTGAGGCTTGGCGTGGCTTGAGCTATCAGGAGCTGGCCTTTGAGGTGATGAGTCTGTTTATTACCGACATTCCTGCTGATGATTTGCGCGATATCATCAACCGCACTTATACCGAAGAGGTTTTTGGTAGTCGTGAGATTACTCCGGTTCGTACTTTGAGTGACGGTATTAAAATCCAAGCCTTATCAAACGGGCCTACTTTGGCATTTAAAGATATGGCGATGCAGTTTTTGGGCAATGCGTTCGAATATGTATTGGCCAAAGAGGGTAAAACATTAAATATTTTGGGAGCAACCAGCGGAGATACCGGTTCGGCAGCCGAATATGCTTTGCGCGGTAAGAAGGGTATCCATGTATTTATGCTGTCGCCGGAAGGTAAAATGAGTGCTTTCCAGCGCGCGCAGATGTATAGCCTGCAAGATGAGAATATCCATAATATCGCTGTTTTAGGTATGTTTGACGATTGTCAGGATATTGTAAAAGCCGTACAAAGCGATGCTTCTTTTAAAGAAAAATATCAAATCGGCACGGTAAACTCCATTAACTGGGGGCGGATTGTAGCTCAGGTGGTGTATTATTTTGCCGGTTATTTCAATGTTACTACAGACAACAGTCAAAAAGTCAGCTTCTGTGTGCCCAGCGGTAATTTCGGTAATGTGTGCGCCGGCCATATTGCCCGTCAAATGGGTCTGCCTATTCACCGCCTGATTGTGGCGACTAATGAAAATGATGTGCTGGATGAGTTTTTCAAAACCGGCGAATATCGCCCGCGCAGCACAGCCGATACCTATGTAACATCCAGCCCTTCTATGGATATTTCCAAAGCCTCAAACTTTGAGCGTTTCATATTCGACCTGATGGAGCGCGATGCGGTACAAATCGAAGCCCTGTGGGCAGAAGTCGGTATTGGTAAAGGTTTCGATTTGAGCTTGCAGTTGGGTAAAATCCGCAACCAATACGGTTTCGTGTCGGGTAAAAGCTTACACCAAGACCGTTTGGCTACCATTGCCGAAGTTTACCGTGCCGACGGCGAGCTGCTTGATCCGCATACGGCCGATGGTGTGAAAGTCGCCCGCGAAGTGCGTGAGGCTGGTGAAACAATCGTATGCTTGGAAACTGCCTTGGCAGCCAAGTTTGAAGAGGCTATCCGCGAGGCGGTAGGTGAAGTGGCTGTTGCGCGTCCGTCAGGCTTGGCAGGATTGGAAGCACTGCCTCAACGCGTACAAACCGTGCCTAATAATGCCGAAGTAGTGAAAAGTATTATTCGGGAAACATTGCATAAATAATCAGGAGCAATGCCGTCTGAAATTTTTCAGATGGCATTGGTTTGTTTTAAAAACAGCGAACATTGATTTGAGAAGCGTTTTTGTTTAAAATCGGATGTTTGCTCTAAAATTGCGAATCGATATGCATCAAAGCACCGACCAGTCGGCTTGGCAGCTTTATAAGCGGCTGGCAGTTTACCTGAAAGGGTATTGGAAAGTTTTCACCGTTGCCGTTTTCGCCATGTTAATAGTGGCGGCAACCATGCCTTTGTTTGGGTATCTTCTCAAGCCTTTGATTAATGAAGGCTTTGTCGATAAAAATATGCAGAAGATGAGTTGGCTGCCCTTGGCCATCGTAGCACTTTTTATCGTGCGCGGCATCTTCAATTTTATCAACGAATACTGCACCAGTTATCTTTCCAGTCATTTGGTTCAGCAAATGCGGGAGCAGATGTTCGGCAAGATGATGCGCTTGCCCTCTTCGTATTTCAGTAATCATGCCAGCGGGCGGGTGATGTCGCGCGTGTTGAATGATGCAAACCAAATTGCAGACGCCGGCTTCAACGTGATTACCGTGTTAGCGAAAGACGGTGTCAGCGTTATCGGTTTGCTTGGCCTGCTGATGTATCTCAACTGGCGGTTGACGCTGATTACTTTTGCAGTGTTGCCGATTGTGGCTGTATGTGTGCGTATGGTCAGCAAGCGTCTGCGCAGCCTTTCGCACAGCAACCAACAGCAGTTAGGCCAGATGACGCAGGTTTTGAACGAGAGTATAGACGGGGCCCGTGTTATCAAGGTTTATGGCGGCCAAAAGCGGGAGACAGGCCGCTTTGAAAATGCCGCGGGCGGGGTTCGCAGTAATAATGTCAAGCAGGCAGCTGCCAGTTCTATCGGTACAAGTGTTACCCAAATTATGGCTTCCGTCGCTTTGGCGGCGATTATGTATATGGCGGCCCGGGAAGCACATAGTGACGGCTTTAGCGCGGGCGACTTTATGTCGTTTTTGTCGAGCATGATTATGATGTTTGACCCCATCAAGCGTATGACCAGTGTGATGCAGTCGCTCCAACGCGGCTTGGCAGCGGCGGAAAGTGTATTCGGCTTTTTGGATGAGCCTGAAGAAACGGACGGCGGTACCCAGCAGCTGGTTAATCCGGGTACGATCGAATTTATCGATATCGTACACCGCTATCTGGAGGCAGAGAAAAACAGCTTAAACGGTATCAATTTGACTGTACCGCAGGGTAAAGTGGTGGCATTGGTTGGCGCTTCGGGATGTGGCAAAACGACTTTGGCAAATCTGATACCTCGCTTTTTCAACCCTAGTGGCGGCGAAGTACGTATCGGCGGAACGGATATCCGTGAATACACACTGGAAAGTTTGCGTAGTCAAATGGCATTAGTGAGTCAGGATGTGGTGTTATTTAATGATACCGTAGCCGGTAACATTGCTTACGGCCAGTTGGGAAAGGCTACCGAAGCAGAAATCATCCAAGCAGCAAAGGCTGCTAACGCATGGTCGTTTATTCAGGCAATGCCCCAAGGATTAAATACCGAGGTGGGTGAAAACGGCTTGAAGCTTTCCGGCGGCCAACGTCAGCGTATTGCGATTGCCAGAGCGTTGTTGAAAAATGCTCCGATTTTGATTTTGGATGAAGCCACCAGCGCATTGGATAACGAATCCGAACGTTTGGTTCAGGCGGCATTGGAAAAATTAATGCAAAACCGCACAACCATCGTGATCGCCCACCGCTTGTCGACTATTGAGAAAGCGGACACTATCGTAGTTATGCATGAGGGCCGTATCGTAGAGCAGGGCACGCATCAAGAATTGATAGCCCGTGGCGGCCGTTATGCCGACTTGCATAATCTGCAATTTGATGAAAAGCCGTCTGAAACGGTTCGGACGGCCTCTTAAATATTTAAATAGGAAAACAACATGGCAGCATTTAATACTCAGACGGTTTTGTCGGTTCATCATTGGACAGACGCTTACTTTACCTTCACTTGCACGCGCGACGAGTCATTACGTTTTGAAAACGGCCAGTTTGTGATGGTGGGCCTGATGGTGGATGGCAAGCCTCTGATGCGCGCATACAGCGTTGCCAGTGCTAACTGGGAAGAGCATCTCGAGTTTTTCAGTATTAAAGTTCAGGATGGTCCTTTGACCAGCCGTTTACAACATCTCAAACCTGGTGATGAGGTGTTGATCAGCAAAAAACCGACCGGTACATTGATTTGCGGCGATTTGAATCCCGGCCGAAACCTTTATCTTTTGAGTACCGGTACCGGTTTGGCACCGTTCTTGAGTATTACCAAAGATCCGGAAGTATATGAGCAATTCGAAAAAATCATTATGGTTCACGGTGTTCGTTATAAAAAAGACTTGGCGTATTATGACCGTTTTACCAAAGAATTACCCGAACATGAATATTTGGGTGACTTGGTAAAGGAAAAGCTGATTTACTATCCGGTGGTATCTCGCGAAGAATACCCGCATCGCGGTCATATCACTGATTTGATGATGAGCGGTAAAATGTTTGAGGATATCGGCTTGCCGACTCTAGATCCCGAGCATGACCGTGCCATGTTGTGCGGCAGCCCTGAGATGTTAAAAGATACCAGTGGGGTGCTAAACCATTTTGGCTTGAAAGTTTCTCCGAAAATGGGCCAGCGTGGGGATTATGTAATTGAGCGCGCGTTTGTCGAGCAATAAATACAAATTCTGCCTGCTTCTAGATAGATAAGCGCAGTAAAGCACAAGGCGGCATAAGCCGCCTTGTTGGCTTTTATTTCCGGTAAACACATTAAAATATAAGCTTCTCATAGCGATTTTGGGTTTTATGTTATGAAAGGCGTGAGATATGGCGCTTGCGGGCGATATCTTAATTTGGTGCTTGTAAGGTAAATATGATAGAAATCAGTAATTTGACTCTCCAGCGTGGTTTAAAGGTCTTACTTGATAAGGCTTCGCTTACTATTACCCCAAATCAGCGTGTAGGCTTAATCGGTAAAAACGGTACGGGTAAATCCAGTCTGTTTTCTCTGATTAAAGGTGAAATTACGCAAGATGGCGGAGATATCCAAATTCCCAAGCATTGGAAGTTAGCGGCGGTGGCGCAGGAAACTCCGGCGTTGGATATCACTGCTTTGAATTATGTATTGCAAGGAGATGGCGAATTACAATATTTTCAGGCAGCTTTGATGCAGGCCGAGACCGATAACGATGGCATGAAGCAGGCGGAATACCACGCTAAATTAGAGGAAATCGATGCCTATACTGCTCCTGCGCGTGCGGCGAAATTACTAAACGGTTTGGGTTTTTCGCAACAAGAACACGATATGCCGGTTAAATCGTTTTCCGGCGGATGGAGAATGCGTTTGAATTTGGCGCAGGCGCTTATGTGCCGCGCCGATTTGCTGCTGCTTGATGAGCCGACCAACCACTTGGATTTGGAAACCGTATTATGGTTGGAGAATCACCTTGCTTCCTTACCTTGCACGCAAATCATCATTTCGCATGACCGTGATTTTTTAAATGCCACCACTACGCAAACTGTTGAGTTATCTAATCAGAAGCTTACGCTATACGGCGGGAATTATGATTTTTATCAAACCGAACGTGCTCAGCGTTTGGCTCAGCAACAGTCTGCCTATCAAAAACAACAGGCCCAAATCAAACATTTGCAATCGTTTATTGACCGTTTTAAAGCAAAGGCGACTAAGGCTACGCAAGCGCAAAGCCGTATGAAAGCCTTGGCCAAATTGGAGCGTATCGCGCCCGCTCATTTGGATAGTGAATTTTCTTTCCAATTCGAACAGCCAACCCATCTGCCCAACCCTTTATTGAAATTGGATGCCGCAGATTTGGGATATGAGGGTAAGAGTATTGTTAGCGGTGTCAATCTTTCTATTGAGAGCGGGGCACGTTACGGTTTGCTTGGTGTGAACGGTAGTGGTAAATCTACATTCATTAAAGCATTGGCCGGGGAATTGCAGCCAATGGCAGGGCAGCTGTTGAAATCAGACAAACTCAATATCGGCTATTTTGCCCAGCACCAACTTGACACCTTGCGGGCAGATCAAAGCCCTATTTGGCATATCCAACAGCTTTCACCGCAAGTGCGTGAGCAGGAAATCCGCAATTTTTTGGGTGGCTTCAACTTTATTGGTGATATGGCTACCCAAAAAATCGAACCTTTTTCAGGTGGTGAAAAAGCGCGGTTGGCTTTGGCCTTGATGGTGTGGCAAAAACCTAATTTATTGCTGCTTGACGAACCGACCAACCATTTGGATTTGGATATGCGCCATGCGCTTACCGTAGCGTTGCAAAGTTTTCAGGGGGCTTTGATTGTCGTATCACATGACAGGAGCTTGCTTGAGGCGACTACTGATTCATTTTTGTTGATTAGTGAAGGCCGTCTGAAAGAATTTGATGGTGATTTGAACGATTACAGACAATGGCGCCTAGCACAAGAAAATGCCGCTACGGCACCGGCAGCATCGGCACAGTCTCAAAGTCGAAAAGACATTAAACGTTTGGAAGCTCAAATACGGCAGGAGCGGGCGCGTCGTACAAAACCGCTTCAGCAGAAAATAGAAAAAGCCGAAAAAGAAATGGCCGTTTTGGCCGAAGTACAAAGTACGTGTGAAGCATTTTTGGCACAAGAATCCGCTTATGCGGATGAAAATAAAGCTGAATTACAGCAAATGCTCGCACGATTGGCCGAAGTCAAAGTAAAATTGAACGGTTTGGAAGAAAACTGGCTGGGGTGGCAGGAAGAGTTGGAGCGTGTCCATCAAGCTGTTGATGCGGAATTCGCTGATCTTAAATAATACATGCCGTCGGGGAAAGTGGGCAGAAATGCCCAAAAAAATCAAAATGATAAATGAAACATTCGGTTGTATGAAAAAAGTATCCGTTTTGTGTATATTGGCTGCTCTGTCGGTGGGAGCCCTTCAGACAGCGCATGCTGCAAAAATTTATACCTGCGTGATAAACGGCCAGACAGTGTATACATCAAAGGCCGGTCGTAATTGCTCTTCGGCAGATTTGCCGCCGATAGGCCGTTACAGCACCAGTCGTTATGACACGCCATCGGTACGTAGTGCGGAAAGCCAGCAGGCTCAAAAAAATACCAATCAAAATACTGCTAAAGCAAAGCCTGCCGCCGTGCCGGTTAAGCGGACACAAATAGCCTCTCAAGCAGCACCTGTTGTACCTGCTGCTCCTAAAGTATCCTCCACAGGCGGGCGTCGTTCTATTTTGGAGCAAGAGTTGGCCAACGAGCGCCAGGCATTGGCTAACGAACAAAAAGCTTTGGCTGCGGCGCGAACCGCTAAATCAGGCAATCTCGACCAACAGCATATCAGTCGCTTGCAAGGCAGTGTGCTAGACCGCCAGCAAAATATCCAAGCTTTGCAACGGGAATTATCCAGGATATAACCTCTTTTGAGAGATCTGATATTGACTGAGGATGTGCAGACTATATTTAGCTATATACATACCGTAAACGGGTTCTCAATAATTTAAGAAACGCCGTCTGAATTTTCAGACGGCGTTTCTTAATATACGGATAATATGTATATGCAAAGAATATTTATTGAATATGCAGAATATTCCACAGTAGTAGTCCGGCAGGATATTGGTGCGCTATCTTGAACCTTGCTTGAAATAGTTGTTTTATTCAGTATCTGCTTATCCAGTTTATGGGTACGTTTGGGAAGCTTATATGGTGTGTAATGAACTAATAAGAATGCCCGTTAAATTATAATAATAGGCCGTCTGAAAATTTTCAGACGGCCTTGCAGATAGAAATGGCTATACATATAGATACAGTTAGCTGCCGCGTGCCCGATTTTTATGGAATTGTGCTTGGAATTCGGCAAACTTACCTTGTTCGATGGCTTCACGCATTTCAGTCATCAATACTTGGTAATAATGCAGATTGTGGATGGTATTGAGCTGTGCGCCCAAGATCTCTCCCGCACGGTGCAGGTGGTGCAGATAAGCGCGGCTGAAGTTTTGGCAGGCATAGCAGGTACAGCTTTCATCAATAGGCCGGGGATCATGTTTATGTTTGGCATTTTTGATTTTTAAATCGCCAAAGCGGGTAAACAACCAACCGTTGCGGGCATTGCGTGTCGGCATCACGCAGTCAAACATATCAACGCCGTGAGCTACGCCGTAAACCAAATCTTCGGGTGTACCTACACCCATCAGATAATGCGGTTTGTGTGCAGGGAGTATCGGTCCTACCGCTCGCAGCATACGGTACATTTCCGGTTTGGGTTCGCCCACGGAAAGACCACCGATAGCTAAGCCGGGGAAGTCGAATTCTTCTAGGCCGCGCAGCGACTCTTCGCGCAAGTCTTCATACATTGCCCCTTGTACGATGCCAAAAAGAGCGTTGGGATTGTTCAAATCTTCAAAAGCCTTTTTGGATCGTTCTGCCCAACGCAGACTCATTTGCAGCGATTTTTGTGCTTGCGAATGAGAAGCTTCTCCCGGAGTGCATTCGTCTAGCTGCATGACGATATCGGAATTTAATACGGTTTGGATTTTCATTGAAATCTCGGGCGATAGGAACAATTTATCGCCGTTAATCGGGCTTTTGAAGGTGCAGCCTTCTTCGGTCAGCTTACGCATATCCGAAAGCGAGAAAACCTGAAATCCGCCGGAATCCGTAAGGATGGGTTTGTTCCAGCCGATAAAGTCGTGCAAACCGCCGAATTGCTCAATAACTTCCAAGCCCGGCCGCAGCCAAAGATGGTAGGTATTACCTAGAATGATTTGTGCTTTTATATCGTGCAGATGTTGGGGTGTCATGGCTTTTACCGAGCCATAAGTACCTACGGGCATAAAAACGGGAGTTTCAATTTTGCCGTGATTGAGTTCGAGTGTGCCGCGGCGCGCATAGCCATCGGTTTTGTGAAGGGTAAATTTCAACATATATTACAGCAGAGCATACTCTGAAAAGTTATCATAATCGCAATTATAGCGGATTTGCTGTATTTATGCGGTTTTAGACGGCGCATGGCGGCTCATTGCAAAATAGACTGCTTGTCAAGCAAAGCGCGAATCAGCTAAAATAACGCCTTTGCCGTATATCTGTTATGGCTGCTTTAACAGGCATGTAGCTCAGTTGGTTAGAGCACCACCTTGACATGGTGGGGGTCGTTGGTTCGAATCCAATCATGCCTACCATACTGTGTATGCAGCAAAAGCAGTATGCTTTTGTTGCTTTTTTTATGATGTGAAAAAATAGTTATTGCCTGAGATTCAGGTTCTGCGCATTTCGGTTATTGGAGTATTTTAATGTTGAACATTACCTTGCCCGACGGGTCGGTCCGTCAGTTCGAAGCACCGGTGTCGGTTTACGATGTGGCTGCTTCTATCGGTACGGGTTTGGCTAAGGCGGCCTTGGCCGGTAAGGTCAATGGTAAGTTGGTAGATACTTCATATGTGATTTCCGAAGACGCGGCTTTGTCGATTATAACCGGTAAAGATGCAGATGGGTTGGATATTATCCGCCACTCTACTGCACATCTGATGGCGTATGCCGTTAAAGAGCTTTTTCCTGAAGCACAGGTTACTATCGGCCCGACCATCGAAGATGGTTTTTACTACGATTTTGCTTACAAACGCCCGTTTACTCCTGAGGATTTGGCGGCAATTGAAAGTAAAATGAACGAGCTGGCAAGAAAAGATATTCCTGTTGAGAGATACGAACTTAGCAGAGATGATGCTGTTGCTTATTTTAAAAGCATTGGTGAAGATTACAAAGCGGAAATCATTGAGAGCATACCGCAAGGCGAAGTATTGTCCTTGTACCGAGAGGGTGAATTTACAGATCTCTGCCGTGGTCCTCATGTTCCCTCTACCGGTAAGTTGAAAGTATTTAAGTTGATGAAGGTTGCCGGCGCTTATTGGCGCGGCGATAGCAATAATGAAATGCTCCAGCGTATTTATGGTACTGCTTGGGCAAATAAAGAAGATCTCAAAGCTTATCTTACCCGCTTGGAAGAAGCTGAAAAACGAGATCACCGTAAACTTGGTAAGCAGCTTGATTTATTTCATTTGCAAGACGAAGCCCCGGGTATGGTATTTTGGCATCCCCGTGGTTGGGCATTATGGCAAACTATCGAACAGCATATGCGCAAAGAGCTGGATACAGCCGGTTACCAGGAAGTGAAAACTCCCCAGATTATGGATAAAACCTTTTGGGAAAAATCTGGCCACTGGCAAAACTATAAAGACAATATGTTTACAACCCAATCGGAAAAGCGCGAATATGCGGTTAAGCCGATGAACTGTCCCGGTCATGTGCAGATTTTCAACCACGGTTTGCGTTCATATCGTGACCTGCCTATGCGTTTGGCAGAGTTTGGTTCTTGCCATCGAAACGAGCCTTCGGGTGCCTTGCACGGCTTGATGCGTGTGCGTGGCTTTGTGCAGGATGATGCGCATATTTTTTGTACTGAGGCGCAGATTACTCAGGAAGCACAGGCATTTAACCGTTTGGTAATGAAAATTTACAAGCAATTTGGCTTTGAACAGGTTGATGTCAAGTTGTCTTTGCGACCTGAGCAGCGTGCTGGTTCCGATGAGATTTGGGATAAAGCGGAGCAAGGTTTGCGTGATGCGCTGACTGCCTGCGGTATCGAGTGGGAAGAGTTGCCCGGGGAGGGAGCTTTCTATGGACCTAAAGTAGAATATCATATTAAAGATGCAATCGGCCGCTCATGGCAATGCGGCACGATTCAGCTTGATTTTGTGTTGCCGGAGCGTTTGAATGCCGAATACGTGACCGAAGATAATGGTCGTGCACGCCCGGTGATGCTGCATCGTGCCATTTGTGGTTCACTCGAGCGTTTTATCGGTATTTTGATTGAGAACTATGCAGGCTCTTTCCCGCTGTGGCTGGCGCCGGTGCAGATGGTGGTAATGAATATTACCGAGAAGCAGGCCGATTATTGCCGTAGTGTGGTAGAAAAGCTGCGCGCAGAAGGTTTTCGTGTTGAATTAGACTTGCGTAACGAAAAGATCGGTTACAAAATCCGAGATAATAGCCAATACCGTTACCCCTATCAAATTGTGGTGGGGGAGAGTGAAAAAGAAAACAACCAAGTTGCCGTGCGCCGTAAAGCGGAAGATTTAGGCGCAATGGGTGTGGATGATTTTATTGCCCACCTTAAGCAGGAAATTGCTTTGGCATTGGTTTAAGATTAATCCAACAGAAGGAGTTTTATCATCGCACAAGAACGCGAAGCACGTATTAACGGCGAAATTACTGCCAAAGAAGTGCGTTTAATCAGTGGCTCAGGCGAACAGCTTGGTGTTGTAAGTGTCAAAGAAGCTTTAGTTATGGCTGAAGAACAGGATGTGGATTTGGTGGAAATTTCCCCTACCGCCAAACCTCCTGTTTGCAAGCTGATGGATTTTGGTAAATATAAGTACGAACAAGCCAAGAAGCGTGATGAGGCCAAGAAAAAGCAAAAGTTGGTACAAGTGAAGGAAATTAAATTCCGTCCTGGTACTGATGAAGGTGATTATCAAATCAAGATGCGTAATATTGTCCGTTTCTTAAACGACGGTGATAAGGTAAAAGTTACTTTGCGTTTCCGTGGTAGAGAAATGGCGCACCAGCAGTTGGGCGCTCAGCTTTTGGAGCGTATAAAAGAAGAATTGGCTGAAATTGGCACGGTCGAGCAATTTCCTAAGATGGAAGGTCGCCAAATGGTTATGATGATTGCGCCAAAGAAAAAATAAAACTATAATTATGGGCTCCCCCGATTGCCGTGCGGGTGGGTTACGTTAAAGCGGCAAAAAAAACCGTGGTGTTCGGGCTCAAGTGTTTGTTTGCAAACCCCCTTATACCTTATCTAATAAATGATATGGAGTATTCCCATGCCAAAAATGAAAACCAAGTCGAGCGCGAAAAAACGCTTTAAAGTACTGGGTAACGGTGGTGTGAAACGCGCTCATGCGTTCAAGCGTCATATTTTGACCAAAAAAACCACTAAAAATAAACGCCAATTACGCGGCACCTCTATGGTGAACGAGCGTGATATGGCTTCAGTTTCTAAAATGTTACCCTACGCTTAAGGAGTTAAACTATGCCACGCGTAAAACGCGGTGTAACCGCTCGTGCCCGTCATAAAAAAGTATTAGCGTTAGCCAAAGGCTATCGTGGTCGTCGTAAAAACGTCTACCGTGTAGCCAAACAGGCGGTGATGAAAGCAGGACAATATGCTTACCGTGACCGTCGCCAACGTAAACGCCAATTCCGTCAATTGTGGATCGTGCGTATCAATGCAGGTGCTCGTGAAAATGGTCTGTCTTACAGCAAATTCATGAACGGCCTGAAAAAAGCTGCAATTGAAATTGACCGTAAAGTGTTGGCAGATTTGGCAGTATTTGATAAAGCTGCTTTTGCACAGCTGGTTGAAAAAGCAAAAGCTGCTTTGGCTTAAATAATACTTATTTTGTATTTAAAGGAAACTGCAAGTCGGTTTCCTTTTTTGCGTTGACCGACATTATAAATGTGAGTGCTGTGGATTTTTTCTCATTTCTCTTTGAATCCCTGTTTTTTTAGGTGTTGTTGCGTTAAAATACATTACTTTAAAAAAATGAAGCGGAAGCCAACTGTGCGGCTGTCTGAATCGGTTTCAGACGGCCTTCGTTATTTTATTGGTATATCGAAGGCTGTTTTATAATGAATCGAATTTACCGCTCCCTTCTTTCACAGGCAATTTAAAGCAAAACTATCATGGAAAATGTAAACCGTATTGTTGCAGAGGGTATTGCCGCTATAGATGCTGCAAGTGATTTCAGTGCTTTGGAGCAGGTTAAAGCCCGTTATTTGGGTAAAACCGGTGAGCTAACCGGTTTGCTGAAAACTTTGGGGCAAATGTCTCCGGAGGAACGTAAAACAGTAGGGGCTCATATCAATGAATGTAAAAACCGTTTTCAGGAAGCATTTAATGCAAAGCGCGATGCCCTGAATGAGGCCAAATTACAAGCCCAATTGGCTGCGGAAGCTTTAGATGTAACTTTACCTGGCCGCGGTCAGCCTTCAGGGGGAATGCATCCTGTAACGCTAACTTTGCAGAGGGTGGTGACACTTTTTCATGGCATGGGTTTTGATGTGGCGGACGGCCCTGAAATTGAAGATGATTTCCATAATTTCCAAGCTTTGAATATTCCTGAAAATCATCCCGCACGTGCTATGCAAGATACTTTTTATGTGGAAAACGGCGATGTATTGCGTACGCACACATCACCTATCCAAATCCGCTATATGCTGGATAAGAAAAATCCGCCTATTCGAATTATCGCTCCCGGTCGCGTGTATCGTGTAGATTCCGATGCTACCCATTCGCCGATGTTTCATCAGGCTGAAGGGTTATGGGTGGAAGAGGGTGTAACCATGGCTGATTTGAAAGCGGTATTTACCGACTTTATCCGTCGTTTTTTCGAACGTGATGATTTACAAGTGCGTTTCCGCCCATCGTTTTTCCCATTTACCGAACCTTCTGCTGAAATTGATATTATGGGTGACAACGGCAAATGGCTGGAAGTTGGGGGGTGCGGTATGGTACATCCGAATGTGTTGAAAAACGTTAACATTGATCCGGAAAAATATACAGGCTTTGCCTTCGGTATCGGTCTTGACCGCTTTGCTATGCTGCGCTACGGAGTGAATGATTTGCGGTTATTCTTTGATAATGATTTGAATTTCTTAAGGCAGTTTATTTAAATAAGCGTCTGATTTAAAAAATAGTGTTAGAGAAATATTTTTTAGGCGGTTTCAGACGGCCTGAATTAACCCGAATTAAGAGAATATTATGCAATTTTCTTACAACTGGCTGAAAACCCAAGCCAATCCCAATCTTTCTGCCGATGAATTGTCACATTTGTTGACAATGGCAGGTTTAGAAGTCGAAGAAGTCAATCCGGCTGCTCCTGAATTTAGCGGCGTGGTGGTTGCTGAGGTGAAATCGGTAGACAAACACCCTGATGCGGATCGTTTAAATATTACCCGAGTAGACGCAGGTACGGGTGATCTGATTCAAATTGTATGCGGTGCACCGAATGTAAAACCGGGCATTAAAGTACCTTGTGCTTTGCCAGGCGCCGTATTGCCGGGAAATTTTAAAATCAAGCCTACCAAAATGCGAGGGCAGGTTTCAAACGGCATGTTGTGCTCCACCGATGAATTAGGTCTTCCTGATGACGCTGTGGATGGTTTACATATTTTGCCCGAAGATGCGCCTGTCGGCTGTAATTTACGTGATTACTTGGATCTGGACGATGCGGTGATCACTTTGAAAATCACTCCGAATCGCGCCGATTGTTTGAGTATTAAAGGGCTGGCGCGCGAAGTGGCTGCACTGTCCCAATGTGAGAAAAAATATCCCGAGATTGCAAAAGCTACGGTTACTTCTGCGCGAAAACAGCCTGTTCGAATAGACACTCCTGAAGATTGCGGTAGGTTTTTGAGCCGAGTGATTGAAAATGTCAATGCACAGGTTCCTACACCGGATTGGATGAAGCAGCGCTTGGCCCGTAGCGGTATTCGCAGTATTTCCGCATTAGTCGACATCGGCAATTACGTGATGATGGAGCTTGGCCAACCTATGCACGTTTTTGATGCCGATAAATTGACAGGGAGTATTATCGTACGCCGTGCAAAAAACGGTGAAACTTTGGCCTGTTTAAATGAAAAAGAAATAACACTGGCTGAAAACACTTTGGTAATTGCAGATGAGCAAGGTGTCTTAAGCTTGGCAGGGCTGATGGGGGGGGAACCCAGTGCTGTATCCGATAAAACCTGTAATATCGTTTTGGAAGCGGCTTGGTTTGCTCCCGAGATAATTGCCGGTAAATCGCGCCAGTATGGTTTTGGTTCTGACTCTTCTTTCCGTTTTGAACGGGGAGTTGATACAGCATTGCAGGTTGATGCTATAGAGCGGGCGACCGAGTTGGTATTGGCTATTTGCGGTGGTGCAGCCGGGGAAGTGGTAGAGGCCGTCGGTAATCTTCCGAATGCCCGCCGTGTAAACTTGCGGATGGCCAGAATCGAACAGGTATTGGGAGTCAAGCTTGAAGCATCAGCGGTAGAAACCATTTTACGTAATTTAGGTTTGAATCCTATAGCGGTTTCGGAAGGCTTTGAAGTATCTTCGCCCAGCTTCCGCTTCGATATTGAGATTGAAGCAGATTTGATTGAGGAAGTGGGGCGTGTATATGGCTATGAGAATATTCCTGATGATTACACCTCAGGCCGTCTGAAAATGTTGGCACTGCCCGAAACTAAGCAGCCTCGTTTTGCTATTTACAACCGCCTTGCAGAAAGAGGTTATCAGGAAGTAGTCAGTTACGCATTTGTAGACGAACAATGGGAAAAAGATTTCGGCGGCAATCACGATCCTATCCGTTTGCAAAATCCTCTGGCAGCTCAGTATGCCGTTATGCGTTCTACATTGATTGGTGGTTTGGTCGAAATTTTGCAGAATAATCTTAACCGTAAGCAAAATCGTGTACGCATATTTGAAATTGCCCGTGTGTTTACCAAAGCATCGGATGGTAGTTTTGTTCAGAAAGAGCGTGTCGGCGGTTTAATTTACGGTTCGGTTTTGCCGGAGCAGTGGGGCGAGAAAACGCGAGCAGCAGATTTTTACGATATTAAAGCAGATGTAGAAACTCTGTTGGCAGGAAAGCAAGTCCGTTTTGTAAAAGCCGAACATCCGGCACTTCATCCGGGCCGTACCGCAGAAATCGTACAGGATGGCAAAACAATAGGTTTTATTGGTGAGCTTCATCCTCAATGGTTGCAAAAGTACGATTTACCGCAAGCGCCTTTAGTGTTTGAAATCGACATGACTGCCGTTTTGGCTCAAGAAAAAGTAGCGTACCGTCCTGTGTCAAAATTCCAAGCTGTTCGCCGTGATCTGGCCTTTGTTATGCCCGAAGATATGAAACATGATGAATTAATTGCTGCTTTCGATACTGTAGGCAGTAATTTGATTCAGGAAATCAGTGTTTTTGACGTTTATCGGGGTGCAGGGCTGCCGGAAGGAATGAAAAGTATGGCGGTAAAAGTTTTGCTTCAGGATATGGAGGCTACATTGACTGATGAAGTCATTGAACCCCTGATGCAGAAATTGATTCAAGCGGCCGCATGTGCGGGTGCGCAGTTGAGATCATAAACGTAAAAATAGTTGGAAATTTCAATATAAACTTGAATTTAAGCTGGAAATTAGTGATAATCAGCCCCTTGCAAAAAATATAAGAAGGTAATTAAAACATGACTTTAACAAAAGCAGAATTGGCCGACATTTTGGTGGAAAAAGTAAGCAGTGTTACCAAAAATGATGCCAAAGAAATTGTTGAATTGTTTTTTGAAGAGATTCGCACCACTTTAGAACGCGGAGAAGAAATCAAAATTTCAGGTTTTGGTAACTTCCAATTGCGTGACAAGCCTCAACGCCCGGGCCGTAACCCGAAAACCGGTGAAGAAGTACCTATTTCTGCCCGCCGTGTGGTAACATTCCACGCAAGCCAAAAATTAAAAGGCATGGTGGAGCATTATTATGACAAACAACGCAGCTGATCTGCCGGTTATTCCGGCCAAACGTTATTTCAGTTTGGATGAATTGTGCGAGCTGGCCCAAATCAGCCCTGCCCAGTTTGCCGCTTGGCAACATAACCACGGGGTGGTAGTGGGTTATGGCGGCAAGCACTACACACGTAGCGATGTAGTGAAGGTGCGCCAGTTAAAAGATACGTTTGCGCCTTTTGTTGATGAATTCAACCGTAATGCGTTGGATACCTCTGGTAATCCGGCCATTAAAGCAGAAGAAATGCGTATTGAATTGGAAAGAATGTTGGCAGAGATTGAAAAAACACTTGCCAATTAAAATTTCCGGTTTTATAATCTTTGTTTTCTTTGAGTCGGAGTGTGGCGCAGTCTGGTAGCGCACTTGCATGGGGTGCAAGGGGTCGAAGGTTCGAATCCTTTCACTCCGACCAAAAAATTCAAAAACCAGCTTCGGAAACGGGCTGGTTTTTTATTTAATTGCCAAACATGGGAAAACAGCTGTTTGTGGATCCATAATCGGCTGATAGGTTGTGTTTGGCTTTTTGCCGAGCTTCGGTAATATCGGATATTAAGGTAGTTTTTGCCTGATATTTTGAAAAAAGATTTCAGGCCGTCTGAATTTTTCAGACGGCCTTTCTTGGATTGTCGGAATAAAAATATGATGAAGCCGTCTATTTTAGAGAAGTTGCAACAATTAGCCGAGCGCTTGGAAGAGGTAACGCATTTGCTGGGTTCGCCCGAGGCAACCGAGGATATGGATAATTACCGCAAGCTGACCCGCGAGCATGCTGAAATTACGCCCGTAGTGGAAGTATTTCAAAAATACCGTCAAGCACAAGGTGATTTGGCCGATGCGGAGGAAATGCTTACCGATCCGGAAATGAAAGACTTTGCCGCAGAAGAAATCGAAGCGGCGAAAGCAACGATTGATACATTGGAAATTGAGCTGCAAAAACTGCTTCTGCCCAAAGATGCAGATGATGATAAAAATATTTTTATCGAGGTGCGTGCCGGTACGGGCGGTGATGAGGCGGCTTTATTTGCAGGAGATTTGTTGCGGATGTATAGCCGGTATGCCGAGCGTAACCGTTGGCAGATCGAACTGATTTCTGCCAATGAAAGCGATTTGGGTGGGTATAAAGAGGTGATTGTGCGTATTATCGGTCTGGGTGCGTACAGTAAATTGAAATTCGAGTCGGGAGGGCACCGTGTTCAGCGTGTTCCCGCCACCGAAAGTCAAGGCCGTATCCATACTTCCGCTTGTACTGTGGCGGTGATGCCTGAGGCGGATGAGCTGGAGGATATCGAATTGAATCCGGCCGATTTGCGTATCGATACTTTCCGCGCCTCAGGTGCCGGCGGCCAACATATCAATAAAACCGATTCTGCGGTGCGGATTACCCACTTGCCTACGGGTATGGTGGTGGAGTGCCAAGACGGGCGTTCGCAACACGCCAATAAAGCACAAGCGATGAAGGTATTGGCGGCGCGTTTGAATGATGTTCAAAAACGAGAAGCCCAAGCAAAAGAAGCTGCCGAACGTAAGAGCTTGATTGGTAGCGGTGACCGCAGCGAGCGTATCCGCACTTATAACTACCCGCAAGGGCGTGTTACTGACCATCGTATCAACCTCACGTTGCATAAACTGGATTTCATCATGGATGGTGATTTGGAAGAGCTGACGGGTGCATTAATTGCCGAGCATCAGGCAGAGTTGTTGGCAAATATGGCGGATTAAAAAGAATAACAAAGTGTGATGGTTATTTAAAATAATATTTAGCATCAAATATTTAATTTATCGCGGCAGTATTGAAAACAATATTGAGAAAGCTTTCTGCAAATAGGCCGTCTGAAATAATAAGTAGAGGATAAATAATGGGTTTGCAGCTTTATCTGGTTCGTCATGGGCGCACGGAATATAATGAGGCAGGGCGTTTGCAGGGCTGGCGAGATGCCCCGCTAACGCCGCAGGGCCGTGCTGTGGCCGAGCAGTTGGGCAAGGCATTGGGTGCTGCCAGTATCGTATTTGATGCGGCTTTCGCCAGCACCAGCCCGCGTGCAGAAACTACTGCCCGGTTGATTCTTGAAAACAAAGGCCAAGAAGATTTGCCGTTGCATAAAATTGCTGATTTACGTGAGTATTCTTTCGGCAGTTTCGAAGGTGAGTTGATTGCCGATGTGTACCGCCAAGTAGCACAGAATAGTGGTGCGCAGGATGTGGAAACTTGGTTGGCGAACTACCGTACAGCGGAACATAATTTGCTGATTGAAAGTGTCAGCCGTATGGATGCCGAAGGTAAAGCCGAAACCGAGGCTGCTTTCCTCAGCCGCTTGAGTCAAGGTATGGCGGAGCTGGTTTCTAAATCACCCGAAGAGGGAAAGGTTTTGCTGGTTTCTCATGGGATGGCGATTACGGCACTTTTGAAACTGATTGATCCGGGCAGTACTCCCTATCAAAGCGTGCCTAACGCTTCGGTGTCTCGTTTAGATTATGAAAACGGTGTATGGCGTATTCTGAGTGTGGGTGATACTTCGTTTGTCGGTAACTCGACTCCGGAAACATTGTAAATCGATCCGATAGGTATTTGGGCAAATGAAATAATCAAGCCGTCTGAAAATTCAGACGGCTTGATTATTGAGAAAAGGTTTCATTTGATAAACCATAGTGTTATCCGCATGTATAAGCAATATTTTTTTCTTTAAAACAGTTGGATAGGGGCTACAAGCTATGTCATTTTAAGCGATAGCTAATTGAAGCTGTGGTTTGTTAAAAGTAATAAAAGCGCTGATTAAGACATTCTGAGAGGGAATGACCTTAAGTGTTTTGTCTTTGAAATGGTGGTTGGCTTGTTGCCGGAACACAATAAGCTCGGTTTGATCAAAGCAATACCGTATATGCCGATTGAGGGTAAAGGGATAAAAAAGATTGGGGCCGTCTGAACAAAGTATGGATAAGTATTTGTCCAGACGGCTTGTTACTTTAATAGTGGATCACGGTGCGGATAGATTTGCCTTCATGCATTAAATCGAATGCACGGTTGATATCTTCCAACGGCATGGTATGGGTGATGAAATCGGAAAGGGCAAAATCACCGCGCATATATTGGCTGATGATGCCGGGTAACTCACTACGGCCTTTTACGCCGCCAAAGGCCGATCCCCGCCATACGCGACCGGTAACCAATTGAAACGGACGGGTGCGTATTTCTGCACCGGCAGGGGCAACACCGATGATAATACTTTCTCCCCAGCCCTTGTGACAGCACTCAAGTGCCGCGCGCATGACGTCCACGTTGCCGATACATTCAAACGAAAAATCAACGCCGCCGTCAGTCATTTCAATGATTACTTCTTGGATTGGCCGGTCAAAATCATTGGGGTTGATACACTCAGTAGCCCCTAATTTTTCTGCCAAAGGGAATTTGGAAGGATTGGTGTCGATACCGATAATGCGGGCAGCACCGCTCATCCGCGCACCGATAACGGCAGCCAGTCCGATCCCGCCCAAGCCAAAGATAGCAACGGTTTCGCCGCGTTTTACTTTTGCAGTATTCATCACTGCGCCCATGCCCGTAGTCACACCGCAACCCAACAGGCAAACCTCTTCCAGCGGGGCTTCTTTTTGGATTTTCGCCAGCGAAACATCTGAAACTACGGTGTATTCGGAAAAAGTAGAACAGCCCATGTAATGGTAAATCGGCTGGCCGTTTTTAAAAAAGCGTACCGTGCCGTCGGGCATCAGCCCTTTGCCTTGAGTGGCGCGCACGGCCGAACATAAATTGGTTTTGCCCGATGTACAGAATTTGCATTTGCCGCATTCGGCGGTATAGAGCGGGATGACATGATCGCCCACTTGAAAATCGGTAACACCCTCGCCTACTGCTTCCACTATACCCGCACCTTCATGCCCCAACACGCAGGGGAAAACGCCTTCGCTGTCTTGGCCGCTGAGCGTATAGGCATCGGTATGGCAAACACCTGTGGCTACAATCCGAACCAGCACCTCATGTGCTTGCGGCGGCATTAAATCAAGTTCCTCAATTGTAAGCGGTTGGTTGGGGCCCCAAGCAACGGCGGCGCGTGTTTTAATGAATTCCATATTTTTCTCCTGTAGGGGCGGGTATATAGATATATGAGACAGTAAGTGATGGGATTTTATCCGTAAAGCCAAACCGGTTTGGTTTTAAAGGAGTGTCGTGAGACGGATGAGATAGGGCCGGTATAGGTAGGGCATGGGGCTTGGCAAGGAAGGGTATCCGTATAAAGGTGGTACTTTAAGATTATTAATTTGCACCTAAAAATATACCATAGTTTATTTTAAGAATTTGAAAGATATTTAATTTTTAAATATTTTATTATCGTTTCAATAAAGGTGGCCAGGATAATCAGGCCGTCTGAAAAGCAAAGCGAAGCAGAACCGTATCATGCTGTAAACAGATGTGCCGTTATTCTTAATTCTTGTAAACCTTGGCAAGGCAAGGCTTTTTTGACAAATGCCGCTGCTATAATCGGATGAGATATTTATCTGTTTGTTTTTCAGACGGCCTTTATTATATGTATATGGGCGTGTTGTAAATTTTTCTTTTATTAATATTGTATCAAATCACAGTATCCCGCTATGCGCCCAGCACGTCCTTCTGCCCTTGATTCCCTTGTCAGCCCTTACCGTCGCCGCTTTTGGTCGGCACTGTTACCGGCTTTGTTATCAGTGGGGCTGTTGGTAGTACAAAGCGCCTTATTGGCGGATTTGTTTGCTGCTTGGCTAGACAGTACCGCAAACGGGGAGACTCTGCAAATTGCCCGGCTGTATGAATTGTTACCGTGGATTATCGGCTGCTTGTTGTTGCGGCCTTTTTTATCGCTTGTAAAAGAGCGGATTTTGCAAAACCTGAGTTTGGAAATCCGCCATAACTTGCGCCAAAGGTTGCTGGCCGTATTGGCGAAGTTGGGGCCGGAGCGTAGCCGTTTCGGGAGCGACGGGGCGTTGAGTATGCAGGTTTTGGAGCAGACGGATGCTTTAGACGGCTACATCAGCCGCTTTTATGTGCAACGTACGATAGCGGTGGCGACACCTTTGGTGATTGCGGCGGCAGTATTGGCACACAGTAAATTAGCTGCCGTATTGATGCTGGTTACCGCACCGTTGGTACCTTTGTTTATGGTTTTGGTAGGCAGTGCAGCTGCTGATAAAAGCCGTCGCCAGCTCGATACTTTGGCGCAGCTGGGCGGGCGTTTTCTCGATTTGGCGCGCGGTATGGCCACGCTGAAAAGGCTTGGGGCGGTACCGCAGGCGCAGGCTCAGGTTTCGGCTTCGGCCAAAGCGTATCAAGAACGCACGATGGGTGTGTTGGCTTTGGCTTTTCTTTCGGGGGCGGTATTGGAGCTGTTCGCTTCTCTGGCGATTGCTCTGGTTGCGTTGTATTTGGGTTTGGGGTTGATAGGGGTATTGCCATGGGCACAGGGTGAAGTTCCCGTACCCTATCAAAGCGCGTTGTTTATTTTATTGCTGGCGCCGGAGTTTTATGCGCCGTTGCGGCAGCTGGGTAACGACTACCATGCGAAAGCACAAGCTTCGGTAGCTGCAGAGGCGTTGCAGCCGTTATTGGATGCAGTAGAACCCGAGTTTAAGCCGTCTGAAAACAAAAGCTTGCCTATTGCGCCGTTGCTTTTGAATGGCTCACCGGCGTTGAAGTTGGAAAAACTGAGGATATACGGCAAAGACAACCGCATCCGCTTGGATGAAACCGATATGGCGGTAGAGGCAGGAGTGCGTATCGGAATCGGCGGTAGGAGCGGTGTCGGGAAATCCAGCTTATTACAGACTTTGCTCGGTTTTGGTGATTACGAAGGACGTATTTTGATTAACGGTGAAGACATTGCGGCTTACGACAAAAGCAGTTTGCAACGGTATACCGCTTACCTTGCCCAAAGTGCTACGTTGCTGCCGGGCAGTATTGCCGATAATTTGAAACTCGCCGATGCCGACGCCGATTATACAAAAATGCGGCAGGTATTGGAGGCGGTGGATTTATGGCATTTGGTAGAGCGTTTGCCGCAAGGTTTGGATACTGTGTTGGGGGAACGCGGAAAAGGCCTTTCGGGCGGGCAGCAGCAAAGGCTTTCACTGGCGCAGATGCTGTTGCGTGATGCCCCCTTATGGCTGCTTGACGAGCCGGCCGCCCATTTGGACGAAGAAACCGCTGCCTCACTCTATCAGGTTTTGGAGCGAATAAGCCGCGGCAAAACGGTTTTGTTGGTCAGTCATGATTTGGCGGCGGTTCCTTGGTTGGATACGGTAGTTGTATTAGAAGGAGGCAGCCGTGGCAGATAAGCGGGACTTGCGTTTGCGGGATTTGCTCGGCGGCAGAAAAAGCATGTGGGCGTTTTCTTGGGCATTAGGCGCGCTTACTTTATTGGCTGCGGTAGCATTGCTGGCAATATCGGGCTGGTTTATCAGTGCGGCGGCAGTGGCAGGTATTACGGCTTTGGCAAGTGCTTATACATTCGATTATTTTCGTCCTGCCGCCGTTATCCGTACGTTGGCGATTGCCCGTACGGCAGGGCGTTACGGTGAACGTTTGGCCTCTCATCAGGCAGTGCTGTCGTTGCTGCACGATTTGCGCTGCCGTTTCTTTGCCCGATTGGGGGTGGTACCGAACACCAAGATGAATATGGCTTCAGACGGCGTGATGCACCGGCTCACCGAGGATATCGATTTGCTCGATCAGCTGCCTTTGCGTTTTTTTATGCCGTGGTTATGGGCATTGCTGCTTCAGGCTGTCTTTGCCGTTTGGCTGCGGCTTGCCGTTCCTGATCTGCCCGCTTACGTACTGCTGCCTTTGCCGCTGGCAGGGATAGTTTTGCCTGTATTCGCCGCCTGCCGCGGAATCTCATTGGCGAAAGCAGATGCCGAAGCTTCGGAAATACGCCGCCGCCGATTATTACAACCTTTGAGTGTGATGACGGCGTTATTGCTATGGCGGCGTTGGCATGACTGTGAAAAAGTATTTTTGGAGGCTGATCGGCAATACGGGTATTTGCAGCTGAGGCAGCAGCATTTGGCCAGCCTGTATGCTTGGATGCAGCAGACGGCCTTAGCGGCTTTGCTGGGCTTAGTTTTGTGGCAGGCGCAACCTTTGTTGTCAGACGGTACATTGGGCGTACCACTTTTGTTGGCGGTGGTGTTGGCTGTATTCGGTTTGAATGAAGTGTTGTCGCCGCTGGTGTCGCAATTTATGGCACTCGGATTCAGTATGGCCGCCCGCGACCGTTTGAACGAATTGGGGCGGGTTACAGATTCTTCCAGTCGTTCTGTGTCGGCTATAACCGTTTGGCCGAAAGATATATGGGAGTTGCGAGCGGAAAACGTGAGTGCACGCCAGAACGGTGCCTTGAACGGCCCGGATAATGTGTCGTTTGTTTTGCCCAAAGGCGGGGTGCTGTGGGTATCGGGGCGTTCAGGTGAGGGCAAATCGACTTTATTAGATGTTTTGGCGGGCGAGTTGCTGCCTATGCAAGGCCGTCTGAAATTAAACGGGCAGGATTTTGCATCGTTTCAAGCAGATGATGCGATAGGCTATTTGGCGCAGCAAGTGGATATTTTTGACCTGACTTTGGCAGAAAATCTGCGCTTGGGCAACGAACATGCCGATGATGAGGCCTTGTGGCAGGTGCTAGAAAAAGTACAGTTGGCAGAATGGGTAAGGACTCAGCCCCAAGGTTTGGCTACCCGTTTGGGCGAGTACGGTACGGAGGTGTCGGGCGGGCAGGCGCGGCGGATTGCATTGGCTCGGATTTTGTTAAAACCGCGTGCCTTATTAATTTTAGACGAACCTTTTGCCGGATTAGATACGGAAACGCGTGAGAAGCTGGCAGTCGTTTTATTACAAGAACAATCCGAAGGTGTGCTGGTGGTGGCCAGTCATCAGAACGTATTAGCGAACGCACGGGTACAAAGATTGGTATTGAAGTCGGATTAAAAATATTTAATCGGCACGGTTATTGACAAGCACGGTTTATCGGCGTTTAATTGTATTAAACAAAATTTATTTTGTATTAATACAATTCTAAACTAGAAGGCCGTCTGAAAAATTTATACGGATAAAACTTGCTGCGGAAATGTTTGGCCGAGCAGACGGATATTTTTTATAAGCCTTTGTACGCAAGGAGCGTTTATTATGGACTTGGTGGAATTATCACGGCTTCAGTTTGCCGTTACGGCCTTGTACCACTTTTTGTTTGTACCGCTGACTCTGGGTTTGTCGTGGATACTTGTGATTATGGAATCCGTGTATGTGATGACGGGTAAACAGATCTACCGTGATATGACCAAATTTTGGGGCAAACTTTTCGGTATTAACTTTGCTTTGGGGGTTACCACCGGTATCACCATGGAGTTTCAATTCGGCACCAACTGGTCGTATTACTCGCATTATGTGGGGGATATTTTCGGTGCGCCGTTGGCTATCGAAGGTTTGATGGCCTTTTTCTTGGAAGCCACACTGGTGGGATTGTTTTTCTTCGGATGGGAAAGAATGTCGCGCCGACAGCATCTGCTGGTTACCATATTTATGGCTTTGGGTACCAATCTTTCCGCCTTGTGGATTTTGGTTGCCAACGGCTGGATGCAGAATCCTGTCGGAGCAGTGTTTAATTTTGAAACCATGCGCATGGAAATGACCAGCTTTGCCGAAGTGTTTTTTAATCCCGAAGCGCAAAACAAATTCGTACACACCGTGTCGGCGGGCTATGTGGCTGGGTCGATGTTTGTGTTGTCGGTATCGTCGTGGTATCTGCTGCGCAAACAGGACGTGGAGTTTGCCAAGAGAAGCTTCCGTATTGCTGCGGCGTTCGGTATGGCTTCGGTTTTATCCGTGATTGTATTGGGTGACGAATCGGGTTACAGCATCGGTAAGGCGCAGAAAACCAAAATGGCGGCTATCGAGGCGATGTGGGAAACCGAGCCGCCGCCGGCATCTTTCAGCCTTTTTGCTATTCCCAATGAGCGTGAGATGAAAAATGATTACGCCCTCCATATTCCTTATGTGATGGGTATTATCGGCACGCGTTCCCTGAATACCCCGATTCCCGGTATCAAAGATATCATTGCTGAAAATGCCTTGCGTATAGAATCCGGCCGCCATGCGGTTACCGCATTGGAACGTTTGCGTAAAGACCATACCGATACCGAGGCGCAGGAGGTTTTCCGTCGGCATCAGGAAGATTTGGGCTTCGGATTGTTGTTGAAACAATATACCGATAACGTTGCCCAGGCAGGCTCGGAGATAGTGGCACAGGCAGCACGCGATTCCGTACCCAAAGTATGGCCGATGTTTTGGGCATTCCGGATTATGGTGGCTTGCGGCTTTGCGATGTTGTTGGTATTCGGTTTGAGTTTTTGGAGCTCGGTAAAAGGTACTTTCGGTCAAAAACCGTGGCTTTTGAAAATGGTGTTTTGGTCGCTGCCGCTGCCGTGGCTGGCAATAGAATCGGGTTGGTTTGTAGCGGAATACGGCCGCCAGCCGTGGACGATTTACGGTGTGTTGCCTACCCACCTTTCTGCTTCTTCATTGTCGGTAGGCTCTTTGATGGGCTCGCTGGGCGGTTTTGTGGCTTTTTATACCGTATTGCTGATTGTCGAAGTGTATTTGATGCAGAAATATATCCGCATTGGCCCGGGGTCGTTGGGAACAGGGCGTTATGACAATGAACAAGCACACTGAGGAATCAAAAATATGGATATCGTAAATTTTTTCGACTATGCCACATTGAAATTTATTTGGTGGCTGTTTATCGGCTTTTTGCTTATCGGCTTTGCGGTTATGGACGGCCATGATATGGGAATTGGCGCTTTGCTGCCTTTTGTGGCCAAAACTGATGAAGAAAGGCGTATCGTCATCAACAGTATCGGTGTGCATTGGGAAGGTAACCAAACTTGGTTGATTACGGGTGCTGGCGCTATTTTCGCTGCTTGGCCGATGGTTTACGCTACTGCGTTTTCCGGTTTTTATTGGGCGATGTTGGCGGTGCTTTGGGCAATGTTTTTCCGCCCGGTCGGCTTTAAATACCGCAGTATGATTCAAAACGATACTTGGCGGCGGACATGGGATTGGTGTTTGTTTGTCGGTTCGTTCTTCCCGGCTTTGTTGTTCGGTGTGGCTTTAGGCAATGTGGTTCAGGGCGTGCCTTTCCATTTCGATGATACTATGCGCTCTTTTTATACCGGCTCTTTTTGGGCGTTGCTCAATCCGTTTGCTTTATTATGCGGTGTGGTTTCCGTAGCCATGTTGGTTTTTCACGGCGGCGTATATCTGATGCACCGAACGGAGGGCACGGTTTATGCGCGTACCCGTAAAACCCTGTTGGGCAGCGCGCTGCTTACTTTGGTTTTGTTCGGAGCGTTGGGTTTTTGGGTGGCAAACGGTATAGACGGTTATGTTGTGGCTGCCGGATTGCAACCTGACGGCTTGGCTAATCCGTTAAATAAAGAAGTTGTGCGCCAAGCCGGTGCATGGATGCAGAATTACCAACGTTGGCCGCTCACCATAGCGATTCCGGTTTTGGCTTATATCGGTATCGTCGCGGCTTTATTATTGGCACGCTCGGGTAAAACGTTGGCTGCATTCACATGTTCGGCAATCGGGATTTCCGCGATTGTCGCTACTTTCGGCGTATCGTTGTTCCCCTTTGTATTGCCCAGCAGCAGTGATTTGCGTTCCGGCCTGACCGTTTGGGACGCTACGTCCAGCCATTTGACCTTGGTGATTATGTTTTTTGTTACCGTCATACTTTTGCCGTTGGTAATGGCCTATACTTCTTGGGCATTCCGCATTATGCGAGGCAAGGTGACCGCTGAATACGTGCGTGAAAACAATCATAGCGCTTATTGAATAATCAGAATTTCAGACGGCCTGTTTGTTTTTAGAAAGAGCCGTCTGAAAACGGAAAGGAATTTTTAAAATGTGGTATTTCGCATGGATTTTGGGATTGGGCTTTGCCGTTTTGCTGGCGGTTATGATTGCTATGTGGGGCGAGTTTGAGCGGGATAGGGTTGAGAGCTTGAGCAAGGCAGATCAGGATAATTTGTAAAGCGAGCCGTTAAAATTAAAAAGATAAAATATGAAAACGCCGTCTGAAATTTTCAGACGGCGTTTTTTACGGTTGTTTGGATCGGCTTAGTTTGTCTAGGCGGGCGTTGAGGCGTGCGATATCGTCGCGCAGGCGGTCCACTTCGGCTGTCCAAGCATCAAATTCTTCGCGGGTGATGACGGCTGAATCGGGTTCGCGGGCATAATCGCCCATTTGTGCCATCAGGTTTTGCCCGATTTGTTTGAGTGTATGGCCGACTTGTGCGGCGCGTGTGGCAATGCTGCCCGCCAACGCGTCGCCGAACAGGCGGGCGAGGTCGTCGTTGGCGTAGTAGCGCAAGCTGCCGAAAAGAGGCAGCAGAGCCATACCCATGGCCGTATCTCCTTCTAAAGCGATGTCGCCCACGCCGGGCACTTGTCCTTGAAGGGCTTTTTGCAGCGCGCTGTTGTGGAAAATCAGCACGGTATCTGCGGCGTGCTCGGTGTTTTCCAAATAGCCTTCGGCATTAATACGGCCTTTTATCGACAAACCGGCGGCTTGAATGCAGACGGTGATACCGTTGTAGCCGCCAAGTGTGGCGCGTGTTTCCGGATTTTGTCGGATCAGATGGTTAAGTGCGGATAGGGCAAGCATGGTTTTCTTTCGGGTAGGTTGTCTGTACGTATGCTTCAGACGGCCTGATTATTCGGTCAATATATGGGCAAAGTCGTTGTATAGCGTGCTGACAATTTTGCCTTGTGCCAAGTCATCCATATCAAATATAGGTTCGGGGAGTCCGAGCTTGGCGGCTTCGGCTCGGTAAAATTGATATTTCGGCAGGTGTTCGGGCTCGACAAGATTGCGGATGCGTTTGCCTTGCGGATTGCAGGCGGCATAAAAGAGAGCGGAAACGGCGCGGTCTTGGTGCAACATATTGACGGGTGCGTATGCGCCGCTGATGTTATTGCGCTTTAGCAGGCTGTTGAGCGGATGGCGGGTGGCGGAATAGAGGCCGCCCAAGCGTAGAATGTCGATATTCGGAATGGAGCTATCCAGTAATTGTTGCTCAAAGGTACAGATGTTGCGCGCACTTTCGGTTTGGGGATCGGGCACGGTATCTTCGTCGCATTCACGTGGACTATTGCCGTATACGCTGATGCTACTGCCGTAGATGATGTGCTGTATACCGTATGTTTGGGCAAGCTTGAGCCATTGTTCCAAAATGCTGTTATAGCGGTTGCCGAAAGGAGAGGGGGGAAGCAGGCAGAACCATACGGGTTTGTCTGCCCAGTATTGTTGCCAGAAAGGGGCGTTTAGGCTTTCGGCTTCGTTTAAATCGGCGCAACTGAGCTGTATGGGAAGGTTGATTTCATCTGATGTGAGGCGGTGTTTCAGGGCGGCGATACGGCTGCCGTGTTGGTCTAATTTTTCTGCCAACGGGCGGCCGAGATAACCCAGCCCTAAAATTGCGCTGTCGGGTGCGTACATTTCAGACGGCCTCTTGGTCGAGCCAGGCGGGGCGGCTCCATTTTTTGGTTTCTACAAAACGGTATGCGGCCATTTTTTTCAGCAGCTCGTCCGGAGTATCTGCGCAGCACAGTAAGTTGAGGTTGGTTTCAGGCATGAATCCGGCTTGTGCGGTTTGTTCCAGCATGGCCAGTAGAGGATTGAAAAAGCCGTTGGTATTGAGCACGCCTACCGGTTTGTGGTGTAGGCCGAGTTGTGCTTGGGATAAAACTTCAAACAGTTCTTCATAAGTGCCTAATCCGCCCGGTAGAGCGATAAAGGCACTGCCGAGCTCAATCATTTTGTTTTTCCGACTTGTCATGTCGGGTGTTTCGATCAAACGGCTCAGGCCGAGATGTGCAACTTCTTTTTCGCGCAAGAAAGTAGGAATTACGCCCACGGCTTCGCCTCCTGCTGCCAATACGGCATCGGCTACGGTGCCCATCAGGCCGGCTTTACCACCGCCGTAAACCAAAGTGCTGCCGCGTTGGGCGATGGCGGTTCCCATGGCTTGTGCGGTACGGTAGTAATCGGGGATACTGCCGTAGTTCGAACCGCAGTAAACAACTATGGATTGCATTTATTCTCTCTAAAAAATCTGTTTGCGGGGTTTAAGCGAAATAGCCAGGCAATAAATATTTGCCGCTTATAAAACCGCCAGCGGGTAGGAACCGATAATTTTGACAAACGATGCACGCTCTTCCAAACCGCTCAGGGCGGTGGTAACTTTTTCATCATTGCGATGCCCCTCAATATCGATGAAAAACAGGTAATCCCATAGTCCTGAGCGGCTGGGGCGACTTTCGAATTTGGTCATGGAAATACCTTGTTCGGTAAAGGGTTTGAGCAGGGCGTTCATGGCACCAGCGCGGTTGGGGGTGGAGATGACCAGCGATGTTTTATCACGGCCGCTGGGAATGGTATCTTGATGGCCGAGAACGAGAAAACGGGTGGTGTTGTTCGGTTCGTCCTCGATGCTGCTGGCGGCTTTGGTCAATTGGTACAACTCGGCAGCAGTTTGGCCGGCAATAGCGGCTACGCCGGGATCATCGCTTTCGGAAGCCATGCGGGCGGCTTCGGCGTTGCTGGATACGGAAATACGGACGGCGTCAGGCAGATTGCGGCTGAGCCATTCATGGCATTGCGCAAGAGCTTGCGCGTGCGCATAGACATGGGTAATACCGCTTAGGCTGCCGTTGTTTTTACGTAGTAAATGATGATGTATGCGTAAAACAACTTCACCACAGGCTTTTAGCGGCGATACGGATAATAAATCCAAAGTACGGCCGACGGAACCTTCGGTAGAGTTTTCTACCGGAGCGACCACATAATCAGCCCGACGGGATTCGGCCATGCGGAATGCCTCGTCTATTGTGGCGCATGATTGGGTATGGGCAGCATGGCCGAAATGTTTGATGGCTGCTTGTTGGGTAAATGTGCCGGCAGGACCGAGATAAGCAATGGTAAGCGGACGCTCTACCGCCAAACACTCGCTCATGATTTCGCGGAACAAACGTGCCACGGCTTCATCGGGAAGAGGGCCGCGGTTGAGATTTTGAATGCGGCGCAATACTTCCGCTTCGCGTTCGGGACGGTATACCACGCCCGTACCTTTGAGTTCGCCGATAGCACGGGCATGACCTGCACGATCGTTGAGCAAACGTAAAATAGTGGCGTCTATTTCGTCAATGGCTTTTCGGTGCGGAAGCAGTTTGTCGTCGGCAGACATGGTATTCCTTTATAGAGATTGGGTTGTGTGCGTTTGAAAGATTGGGCTTGTAAGCGGCAAAATAGAAAACAGCCCATGTGTTTTTGCTGTCCGATATCGGCATATCCAGTGCGTTAACTTGTTATTTTCGTATATAACGCCCGCTTATTTTAACATTAAAGAAAGGCCGTCTGAAAATATAACTTTCAGGCAGCCTTTCGGGTAAAAGTATGGCATCTAACCGATACGCAGTATCAAAAATAAATCTATCTTGCGGGCTTAAAAAGCGGGCGGTTGCCAAATAAAACTTTGCCGGAAAACAGCCACAGCAAAACCATACCGCATATGGTAGAGAGCAGCATCATACCGGCCATGGTCAGCGGCGTACCATTGTGCATCCAGGTAGTCAGCATACCGACGGCTGCCGCAATCAACGATTGGCAGACGCCCAATACGGCATTGGCACTGCCGCCTTCTTCTTTGAAATAGCTCATAAAGCAGGCCTGGGTATTGGCATTAATCAAGCCTTGCGTACCGACAGATAACATAACACAACCTACCAAAAATGCCATATGCGGTTGTTTTGTCAATAAAACGGCGGAAAGCATCAGCAGATTGGCCAAAAATTGAATGGCGATACCCCATTTCAAAATATTTTGAGCATGACTGCCTGTTTTCAAACGCCAAGCCGTAATGCGGTTAAATGCGGCCATGGTAATGATGTTCATACCAAAAAACCAAGCATATTGGTGGGCGGAAATGCCGTAAAGCTTCATATAAACGAATGAAGATTCGGTGAGAAAGACAAACATCGAGGAAAAACTGAATGCTTGGAAAAATAGAAAACCCAAAGCAGAACGTGTACGTAAGACATGCAGATACCGCCTGATCACGGTTTGGAAGACCGAGCGGTCAATAGGTTCGGTTTGTGCCGGCTTGGCTAAAAAACGAAACAGCAATCCCCATACCGCACAAGCGTACACGGAGAGAAAAATAAAAATAGCCCGCCAGCCGCCCAAGCTTTTCAATAGTGCTCCGAGCATAGGGGCTGCCAGCGGGGCGACCATCATGATAATGCCTATAAGTGCAAACATCTGTGCTGCTTGGCGCCCTTCGTAGTAATCCCGTACGATTGCGCCTACTACCACAACCGCCATGCCGGCACCGAAGGCTTGAACCATACGTAGAAAAAAGAGCTCTCCTGCGGTTTGTATGAAAACCAAGCCGACAGCGCCTGCCAAATATATTGCTAAGCCCGATAAGGCTACAATACGGCGGCCTTTTAAGTCGGACAAAGAGCCGCCGATAAGCTGTCCTGCCGCCACACCAAACATAAAAGAGCTGAGGCTTTGTTCGATACGGTGGATATCTGCGCCCAGTTGTGCTGCCATGGTGGGAATAGCAGGAAGATAGGCATCTACCGAGAAAGGCATAATGGCGACCAGAAGGGCAAGCAGCAGAGCCATTTGTTTGTCGGTAAGGGTAGGGGTGGAAACCGTATTTGTCATGATGGATAATATAGTAATGAAAGCGTTAAGCCGCCCAAAGGCGGCTTGTGTCAGATAAGCGGTTTTGATTCTACGCCTTTTTCAGACGGCCTGAAAGCCTCTTTGGGATGAAAAAGGTTAAATAAATCAAAAAAATGAAATAGATTTTGGCGGGGGTAGCTATTGTGGGTTACTACTCCTCTGGTGCAACATATTGATATGTGCTGCTTTCCAAAAGGTTATCGGCTTACGAATTTATGCTTATGGAATTTAATTTGTTTGTTGAATGAGTGCTTTCGGAATTGGTGGTTACGGTAATTTTTTGGGATAGGGGAAATTCATTTTGATTTATTCCTTGCATATGAAATCAGGCCGTCTGAAAAATTTTCAGACGGCCTGATTTGTAAGAATTATATTCTTTAAGGTGCGCTTGCGCTGTCGGGAATGGTTTCAGGCTCCGAAGCCGCCTGATCCGGTATGTTTGATTCAGGCAACATATCGGCTTCGGTAAACTCAGGTTCCGGCTCGCTTTCAAATATTTTACCGTTGAGCTTGAGTTGGTTGTCAGTCAAATCTATGCGGGTACGGATGATGCCGTTATCGAGGGTGAGATAATTTTCACGCTGCATCGATTGTACGGTGCTGTCTACCATCAGGCGGAGAGTTTCATTGATATCGTCCAAGCTGGCGCGGCCTTCTGCCAAATCTTCGGGGTTCACGCTAAAGAGGTTGCTTGCTTGGTTGATGGCGATTTGTTCCAACAGTTTTTGGGGCACGTTCATATCAAATTGTGCCTGTGTTTTTCTCATCATAGCGGAAAAGTCATTTAAATCAGCTGCCAGCAGGCCGTTAAAGCGAAGCTCGCCTTTCACGTCTACTTTTCCTTGCGGCATGGTAAAGGCGAATGTATTGATTTTTAATACCGGATTTTGAGTAAACAGACCGGCTGCATCGGTTTTGACGGTTTGCAGCAGTTCCGCACGGATCTGCTCTTCGCTTAATTCGCGTGCAGCTAATTCGGCAAGTTTGTTTTTAACGGCCAGCAAGCCTTTGGCATCGAGGTGTTCTGCCGCAACATCAATATCAAGAGGACCGTATTTTTCGTCGCCGTAGGTGAGGTTGGCAAATTGGAAGCGGCCTTTACTGTTGATCCATTCTCCCGCTTCATCGGTTTGCGTGTCGAAGCTTAGTTTGTCGACTTCTATTTTTGAAGGTGCGATTGTGCCGGTGGGATTGATAAAGGCGCCGATTTGCAGGTTGGTTACCAAGTTGACCAATTCGTTTAATTTGACGTTATAGTCGATGCCTTCTTTCCATTGGATGGAGAATTTATCCAGTTTGAAACTGCTGTTGCCCAATGCCAGACGGTTGCCACCGTCTTTGGTTTCGGTATGGATATTCAGATTTTGCAGTACTACATCGCCTTTGTCGGCTAATTTGATATGAAGGAAGGGAGCGGTGTAATCATTATTATAGCTGTCGAAGCCTTTGGTGTAGGCAGTATTGCCGCTTAAACCTTTCCAATCCAGTTTGATACCGGAAAGCTCTTCATAGTCGAAAGCGGGGACTTTGAAACTGATATTGCCCGAACCGCTTAAGTAAACAGTATTGCTCATACTTACTGGCGCCTGATTGCCGAAAAAGCGCGCCAATACTTTTTCTGTTTCCGGGTTGTATTTGAACTCGGTTTCCACGCGTGCCCGAACGGGAGTCAGGCCGCCGGCAAAGGGGCCATGTTGGATATGGTTGACGAGCGTAATGGGCTCGTTCAGTACGGTTTTTAAATTCTCGGGTAAATATTGCTGGGTATTGTGGAGCAAAGAAGGTTTCAGCCGGATAACTGTAGTTTCGGTAGCGTTGAACCAGCCCCGTTCATAATTATGGGATTCGACGGTTAGAAAGCCTGATTGGGCGAGTATTTTTTGTTGTTCGTTGAGATTTTCTTCGGCTTTTGTACCTAAATAGTAAGGCAGACCTAAAAACAGCACTGCCAAAAGGATGATGATGGTGGCCGAGATGGCAATCAGAAGCTTTTTCATTGCGTCGAATTTAATAATAGCTAAAGGCCAAGCATAGCATTTTTTAGCGGCTTTGTCTTTTTTGCACGGCAGAGGGTAGATTGGAATTAGGTAGTAAAAAAGCACCCTTTAAGGGTGCTTTTGATTATCTGGCGTATTATTTATTGTAACTCGCGAATATCGCGCCAACCATCATTGGTTTGCATAAGCGTAGCGCTTTGAGTACGTGTTTTCTCAATATCGGCCCAACTGTCGCCGCCTTGTTTGATCAGCTTGCGGGCCCAACTTTCAGGTTTGAATTCCGCTTCGTAGGAAACTTGTGAAACTGTTACACCGTTTGAAGGTGTCGGTTCGGTGTACCAATTGATTTTGTCGACCGTTTGGACACCTAAGCAAAACAACGGGCCATGGGGGCTGGGGCGAACTTGTCTGTTACCTTTTTCGGTAAGTTGGAAAACTTGCGTACGTATGTTTTCATCTCCGTCTTCGGTAATTTCGGTTTTTTGGCGTTCGTAAAATCCTTCATTGGTTAGCAGACGCATTTGTTTGAGATTATTTTCATTGATTTCCTGGCCGTTTCGGTTTTGTTCGGCAATTTTAATTACAGGTTCGCCCAACATGATACCGGAGCTGTCGCCATTTTCCGGTGATTGGATATCCAGGCTCAAAGGCAGACAAAAACGATTTTGCTCTGCATATCGTTCAATCGATTTTTTAAATTGCGTATTACTGGCGGAATTTTTATCGCCGCATGCGGTAAGCATGGCGGCAGCGGCAATAGCGGTGATGATGGCTTTTTTCATATCGGTAGTTCTCCTGCTGTTTTTGAATGCCTTCTATCAAAGCAAAGGTGTTTATTAAAATAAGCATAACTTTTTTTAGATAGTCTTCCAAATTTTTTACTTGCTAAATTTTATGTTGCCATATATTTGAAGCATGACAACTATGTTGCGAAAACGTACAATTGGATTCTTTTAATAAAATTGATTTGGAAATCATGATAAAAATTTACGGCATTCCGAATTGCGATACGGTCAAAAAAGCCCGGCGCTGGTTAGAAGAAAACCAAGTGGCCTATGAATTTATTGATTTCAAAAAGACGCCGCCGGATAAGGCTTTAATTGAGAAATGGTTGGCAGATATTCCAATGGAAGTATTATTAAATAAGCGTGGTACTACTTGGAGAAAGCTTGATGAAGCACAGAAAGTATCAGTAGAAAACCATGATGCCGCCATTGCTTTAATGGTAGACCAACCCAGTTTAATCAAACGTCCCATAGCCGATATAGATGGCCATTATCATGCCGGTTTTCAGATTGTCGATTACGAATCATTTTTTAGAAAATAATGAAATATATGAATACACAAACCATTTTTATTTCCGACTTGCACCTTTCCGCAGATGTGCCGGAATTAAACGAATTGTTTTTTCACTCTTTGGCAGAATGGCGAGGCAAAATCGACGCGCTCTATATCCTTGGCGATTTTTTCGATGTTTGGGTAGGAGACGATGACGAGAACCCGTTTATCAATAGTGTTGTTCAGGCTTTGGTAGATTTTACTGCCGAAACACCCGTATTTATCCAGCATGGTAACCGCGATTTTTTATTGGGTAATGCTTTTGCCGAGAAAAGTGGTGTACAGATGTTGCCTGAGCAGTATATAGCTGAGATTTACGGTAAACCTTATTTATTGGTACACGGCGATGAATTATGTACGGATGATTTGGCATACCAGCAATTCCGTCTGCAATCGCGCAATCCGATGTGGCAGGCTGCCGTTTTGGCCAAGTCCTTGGCAGAACGCCGTATGTTGGCCGGGCAAATACGTATGATGAGCGAAATCAAAAAAGCCGAAGACGGTAAAAGCGAAATCTCTGATGCCACTGAAGCCGGTATTCAAGCTTTGTTGAGCCAACATCGAGGTAAAGGCATTGAGGTATTGATTCACGGTCATACCCACCGCCCGGCAGTACATGTTCACGAGACAGAAGAAGGCTGTGTGCATCGTTATGTGCTGCAAGATTGGGAAAACGGCAAAGGCGGTTATTTGAGTATCACTTCAGACGGCAAGATAAGCATGCATCTGTTAGAGAAGTGAAGGATTTTATGTAATATGGTAAAAGAGGTTATGTATTAATATAGTTTGTAACTTTTGTAACTGTTATTTTAATAATATACAGTATTTTCTGCTTTAAAAGATGAAAAAAAATACATATTATTGCCGTTCATCTTGATTAAATACCGTTGTTCCAGCTCCATGCTATCGACATCTTGAGTCGCACTAGAATGTAAGTCATTAGGGTGGTTGTTTTTTTGCCGCCCTTTAGCTCAGGCGGGAAAAGTATTCTGCCTGAAACCTTGCATGATGTGGATAACCTTGGAGTAAATGATGACTTATTATTACGGTACAGCCTGCTACGGCGGGAAATCTTATAGCTATGGTGGCTCTAGCTACAGCGGCTCTAAATACTACGGCTCAACCAGTTGCGGTACCAGTGGAAGCTGGAGCACGGGAAGCACTTGGGGCAGCAAATGCAGCGTGGTAATTAAACCGATTGTAAAACCTGCTTTGTGCTTTTCTTTCTCGAGCCTGATTAAAATCCTTAATCCTGTTTACTGGTGCTATCCGAAGGCTACTGTTACTCCGAAGCCCGAACCAAAACCGACAACTCCCGATTGTCCTAAACCTGAGCCTAAGCCGGAACCGAAACCGGAACCAAAACCCGAGCCAAAACCGGAACCAAAGCCTGAGCCTGCCAAGCCTTGCGTAGACTGCTCAGATGTTGATCCGAACCCAAGCAACCAATACGGTGGTACTGATACCAATCCGGGTAATGTTTTGCATGTTTCCGACATGAATGCCGATGAAAACGGTTATTACTGGGGTTCTGAAGAAAAAGACACCATTACCGGTACTGACGGCGAAGATGTTATTTTCGGCGCAGGCGGCCCCGATGTGATTTACGGTGGCGACGGTAACGATACCATTATCGGCGGCCCTGGCGGTGACTCTTTGTACGGCGGTAATGGTAAAGACTACCTGCAAGGTAGCGATGGTAACGACTACCTCAACGGTGGTCCTGGCGATGACATCATGCTGGGCGGTTACGGTAATGATGTTTATGTTGTACATCAACCCGGTGATGTGGTTAAAGAGTTTGAAAACCAAGGTACTGATTTGGTTTACAGCGTTATCGACTACACCTTGCCCGATCATGTTGAAAATCTGACTTTGCTGACCGATTCTAACTTGAATGGTACCGGTAACTCTCTGGACAACGTAATCACCGGTAATGCAGGTAATAACGTGTTGAATGGCGGTGACGGTAACGATACCTTGTATGGCAAAGGCGGTGAAGACACTCTGATCGGTGGTAATGGTAACGATTACTTGGATGGCGGTTCGGACGATGACGTTCTGAACGGTGGTTTGGGTAATGATACCTACTTCTACGACTTCTGCTATGGCCACGACACCATCGTTGATAATGGTGGTAACGACGTGCTGAAATTTGGTTCTGACATCAAGGCTTCAGATTTGTTGTTCAAAGCCGACGGTAACGACTTGGTTATCAATTTCAAAAATAACCCGACCGATGATAGTCTGACCATTTCTGATTGGTTCTCAGGTGCTGATAATAAAGTGGAAAGCTTCGTATTCACTTCAAGCAACACCACTTGGGACAGCAACGCTATCCAAAACCAACTGCAAACCCATGGTATCGTATAATTTAGTATGAATACTGTGCAGTAATGCTTAACCGCCCGATGATTCGGGCGGTTTTTTATATTCGGACTACGGAGCTTGCCAACAGGCCGTCTGAAAATTTCAGACGGCCTGTTTGATTGGGTATGAATTAATGCTGTGTTGATTATATTATAGGGAATTCTGATTGGGAAAAAGCAGGGTATGGTTTCTGATAAAATGATTATAGTAATATCATGGGTGTAAGGCATCTCCTCAAGTCGGTGTGCCAATCGTCTTAAAATCAAGTAAAATACGCGCTTAAATTCAATTTTCCGGGTAGGGTAGCCATGAGTGAAATCAGTCTGAAAAAAATTTATTCAGGTAAGGTGCGGGATCTTTATGAAATAGATGACAAGCGTATGCTGATGGTTGCTTCAGACCGTTTGTCTGCTTTTGATGTTATTTTAGATGATCCTATTCCCGGCAAAGGTGAGATTCTTACCCAAATTTCCAATTTCTGGTTCCAGAAACTCAGCCATATAATGCCTAACCATTTCACGGGGGAGACGGTTTATGATGTATTACCCGAATCGGAAGCGAAATTGTTGGAAAAGCGTGCCGTAGTAGCCAAAAAACTCGAACCGGTGAAAGTAGAAGCGATTGTTCGCGGTTATCTGGCCGGAAGCGGTTGGAAAGATTACCAGCAAACAGGAGCAGTATGCGGCATCAAATTGCCGGAAGGTTTGCAAGAGGCGCAGCAGTTGCCTGAGGTGATTTTTACTCCGTCTACCAAGGCGGCGGTGGGCGACCATGATGAAAACATCAGTTTTGAAGAGTGTGAGGCCGTTATCGGTAAAGAGTTGGCGGCGGAAGTTCGTGCCAAAGCCATTCAGCTTTATATGGAAGCCGCAGAATATGCTAAAACAAGGGGTATTATTATTTGCGATACCAAATTTGAATTTGGCTTGGACGAAAATGGTACGTTAACCCTAATGGATGAGGTTTTGACTCCTGATTCCAGCCGCTTTTGGCCTGCCGACCAATACCGTGTGGGCAGCAATCCGCCGTCTTTCGACAAACAGTTCGTGCGTGATTGGTTGTTGCAAAGCGGCTGGAACAAACAGGCTCCCGCTCCCAAAGTGCCGGAAGATGTGGTGGAAAAAACCGTAGCCAAATATCGTGAGGCATTGCATCTTTTGGCCGATTGATTAAATAAAGCCCGATTTTCGGCGAATATAAATTTCAGCCGTTCGACAGATTGCCGCCGATCATTTCGGCGGCAGCCATTTTTCAGACGGCATAATGATATTAAGACGGATACATAATGAAATTACATCAGACTGTAGCAAAGCATGTAGAAGCAGCTTTTAACACGGCAGGTATCGGCGGTGAGCCGATCGTATTGCAACCTGCAAAAAATGCCGATTTCGGAGATTTTCAAATTAACGGCGTGATGGGTGCGGCCAAAAAAAGTAAGCAAAACCCGCGCGAGTTGGCCCAAAAAGTTGCCGATGCATTATTGCAAAACAGCGTGATAGAGTCTGCCGAAGTTGCAGGCCCGGGTTTTATCAACTTGCGACTGAAAGCCGGATTTTTGGCAGAAGAGGTGTATGCGGCACTTTCAGACGGCCATCTGAACGTCAGCCCCTGTTCCGATCCGCAAACAGTAGTGATTGATTATTCTTCTCCGAATTTGGCTAAAGAAATGCATGTAGGCCATTTGCGTTCAAGCATTATCGGTGACAGCCTCAACCGCGTATTGTCTTACCTTGGCCATAAGGTGATTGCCCAAAACCATGTGGGCGATTGGGGAACACAATTCGGCATGCTGGTGGCTTATATGGTGGAGCAGCAACAGGAAAATGCCGAGTTTGAATTGGCCGATTTAGAGCAGTTTTACCGTGCCGCGAAAGTGCGTTTTGACGAAGATACCGCTTTTGCCGATACCGCCCGTGAATATGTGGTGAAACTGCAAGGCGGTGATGAAACCGTATTGGCGTTATGGAAGCAGTTTGTAGAGATTTCGCTTAAGCATGCCCAAGCCGTTTACGATACTTTGGGGCTCAAGCTAACGCCGGCGGATGTGGCGGGTGAATCTAAATACAATGATGATTTGCAAACCGTTGTGGATGATTTGGTTGCGAAAAATCTGGCGGTGGATGATGAAGGTGCCAAAGTCGTGTTTTTGGACGAGTTCAAAAACAAAGACGGCGAACCGGCAGCGTTTATCGTGCAAAAACAAGGCGGCGGTTTTTTATATGCCAGTACCGATTTGGCCTGCGTGCGTTACCGTGTAGGCAACTTGAAAGCCGACCGTTTGTTATATGTGGTGGATACCCGTCAAAAACTACACTTCGAGCAACTATTTGCCACTTCGCGCAAGGCAGGCTATCTGCCTGAAAATGTAAAGGCAGAGTTTATCGGTTTCGGTACCATGATGGGGCAAGACGGCAAACCGTTTAAAACCCGCAGTGGTGATACGGTGAAGCTGGTGGATTTGCTGGACGAATCAGTTGAACGCGCAATAGGTTTAGTAAAAAGTAAAAATACCAATTTAAGTGACGAAGAAGCTGCGCAAATAGGTCAAGTCGTCGGCATTGGTGCGGTAAAATACGCTGATTTGAGTAAAAACCGCCTTAGCGATTATGTATTCAACTGGGATGAAATGCTCAGCTTCGAAGGCAATACAGCGCCTTATTTGCAATACGCCTATACCCGCGTACAAAGCGTATTCCGTAAAGCGGGTGAATGGGATGAAAATACCAAGCCCGAGTTGGTCGAACCTTTGGAAAAACAGCTTGCCGTTGAACTGCTGAAATTTGAAGACGTGTTGCAAAGCGTGGCCGATACGCTGAATCCACACTATTTGGCGGCCTATCTCTACCAAGTGGCAACTTTGTTCAGCCGTTTCTACGAGGCTTGTCCGATTCTGAAAGCCGAAGGAAGTACGCGAAACAGCCGCCTGCAATTGGCCGCACTTACGGGCGAAACACTGAAGCAGGGGTTGGGTTTGTTGGGTATTGAAACACTGGATGTGATGTAGTTTGTATCGGGGCCGTCTGAATATTTCGGGCGGCTTTTTTATTGCTTTCGTATGAAATATCTATTTCAAAAACATACGTTTGATAAAAAAAGGCCGTCTGAAATATATTTCAGACGGCCTTTAACAAAGTATCTGCGTAACATCGGCCAAACTTATTTGCACATATACGGTTAGCGGTATTTTTACGGACAAGGCGCGGTGATAGGAATCGCAAACGTTTTCGTGCCATACACGAATTTACACGGCGGCGGTGTTGAAATCGGCCGCAGTGTGATCATATATAGAAAACTTAAACAACTGAATTATCTTGCTTATCAGTGATGAAGATTTTATTTCGCTTGGCCGTATCGGTATTGTTGGCAGCAGGTGCTTATGCAATGTGGTTGCATTATGGTGCTTTGAAGCCGTCTGAAAATACAAAGGTATTAACGCGCGAAGGTGTGCTTACCCAGATTCAAGACTTAAACCGTCTTGAAAGTACGGCGTTTTATATCGACACGATTATCAAAACCGAAAAGCAGGGCAATTGGTATGCTTTGTGGCAGGATGCGCAACGAGGTTTGTTTCTAGCTAAGGGCCGGGTGGTGGCCGGAGTGGATTTGAACAAGCTGACGCCCGAACATGTGAATGTGGTGGATAACAAGGTGATTATCAGTTTGCCGCCGGTAGAAATTTTAAGTGTGAATTTAGACGATATAGAAGTTTATGATTTAAAAACCGGTTCGCTTGGTTTGCATCCGGTAGATAAAACTGTTTTCCAAACCGTACAAGCGGAGGGTAGGCGGCAGGTTTTAACCAGCGCTTGCAAAGCGGGTATTTTGGAGCACGCACAAAATCAGGCGCAGTTGCAGTTGGAAAAACTGTTTGCGCTTACCCAAACCGAAGTATCGGTTTATCCTGCCGCTTTGCCTGTGTGTAAAGCGGTTTAATATCGTGATGAAAGGATCGCAGCATGTCTCAAGTAACTTTGCAGGGCAAACCGGTAGAAGTGGCCGGTAACTTTTTACAAGCAGGCCAAACCGCGCCGGATTTCAGTTTGACTGCCGGGGATTTGTCGCAAAAAAGCCTGGCTGATTTTTCCGGTAAGCGCAAAATTCTGAATATTTTTCCGAGCGTGGATACCGGCGTATGCGCCAAATCTGTGCGGACATTTAATGAACAAGCAGCCGCTGTGGCCAATACGGCCGTATTATGTATCTCTGCCGACCTACCGTTTGCCCAAGCACGTTTTTGCGGTGCCGAAGGCATTGAAAACGTATCCATGCTCTCTACATTCCGCAGTGATTTTCCTGAAAATTACGGTGTGGCTTTGGTCTCCGGTGCGTTGCAAGGCTTGACTGCCCGTGCAGTGGTTGTACTGGATGAAAACAATCGGGTATTGCATAGCGAGCTAGTTGCCGAAATCGCCCATGAACCGGACTATACGGCTGCTTTAGCGGTTTTGTGATGTAGAGTGTTATTTGTTATCAAGGCCGTCTGAAATTTTCAGGCGGCCTTTTGTTTGCAAACGGGGGCGAAGAGGAGATTGGAATAAATTTTGGTTTTGTGTGTTTATATAATATAGGATGGGAGAACGTGCCGAAGTGATTTTCTCAGCTATGTATGGTGTGAATGCGGTACAATAGCAGCCTATCTATACCGGAGCTGTAGAGCAGTTCCGGTTAATGTTTTTATTTTTACAGCCATTATGAACCGCAGAACTTTGCAGCAAAACCATTTTGCCCGTATTGAAAAGCAGGCGGGTTATAGTTTTTCCGACCGCTCCTTGCTTGAACGGGCGTTGACCCACCGCAGCTTCTCAGCCAACAATAACGAACGCTTCGAATTTATCGGCGATGCGATTTTGAATTATACCGTTGCCAAAATGCTATTTGATGCTTTTCCCAAATTAAGCGAGGGTGAGTTGTCGCGCTTGAGAGCGAATTTGGTGAACGAAGCGGTATTGGCGGAAATCGCCGTAGAAATGAAACTGGGAGATGCCTTGTTTCTCGGTGTGGGCGAATTGAAAAGCGGCGGCTTCAACCGTCCCTCCATATTGGCCGATGCGTTGGAGGCTTTGTTTGCCGCCGTCAGCTTTGATGCGGATTTTGCCGCGGCAGAGAAAGTGGTGCGCCGTTTGTTTGCCGAGCGGGTGAAAACGGTAGATTTTAAAAACCAAGGTAAAGATGCCAAGACCCTGTTGCAGGAGTTTTTGCAGGCGCAACGCCTAGCTTTGCCAAAATACCGTATTGAAAAGCAAACCGGTGAAGGCGCCGACAGTATTTTCAGAGTATCTTGCGATTTGGGCGAGCTTGGTTTTATCTGTTACGCCGAGGCAGGCAGCCGTAAGGCGGCAGAGCAAAGTACGGCAAAAGAAGCATTGGCTTGGCTTGAGCAGCACCGTTCACCAAAGAAAAGTAAAAAATCATGATTCAGACAGCTTTGATTTGAGAGCATGCCGTCTGGAAACAGGAAAATCATTTTATGAATATGGACGATACCCAATTTCAAATTCCGGATGCCAACGGTTATCGCTGTGGCTTCGTGGCGATAGTAGGCAGGCCGAATGTCGGTAAGTCAACATTAATGAACCACCTTATCGGTCAAAAAATCAGCATTACCAGTAAAAAAGCACAAACCACGCGCCATAAGGTAACCGGTATCTATACCGATGATACGGCGCAATTTGTGTTTGTTGATACCCCGGGTTTTCAAACCCATCACCGTAACGCGCTCAACGACCGGCTGAATCTGAATGTTACCGAAGCCGTCAGCGGCGTAGACGTAATCGTTTTCGTGGTGGAGGCGATGCGTTTTAGCGATGCCGACCGCATCGTATTGCAGCAATTGCCCAAGCGCACACCGGTTTTGCTGGTGGTGAATAAGATAGATAAAGACAAAGCCAAGGACAAATTGGCATTGGATGCGTTTATTGCCGAGGTGTGTACTGAGTTTGATTTTGCAGGCGTGGAGGTGGTGAGTGCCAAACACGGTCTGCGCATTGCAAACCTGCTCGAAACCCTCAAGCCGTTTCTGCCCGAAAGTATTCCGATGTATCCCGAGGATATGGTTACCGACAAATCCAGCCGCTTTTTGGCGATGGAGATTGTTCGTGAAAAACTGTTCCGCTATTTGGGTGAGGAACTGCCTTATGCCATGAACGTGGAGGTAGAGCAGTTTGAGGAAGAAGAAAGCGGCATGTATCGGATTTATATCGCCGTTTTGGTGGATAAAGACAGCCAGAAGGCGATTTTAATCGGCAAAGGCGGCGAGCGGCTGAAGAAAATTTCGACCGAAGCGCGGTTGGATATGGAAAAACTGTTCGACACCAAAGTTTTCTTAAAAGTATGGGTGAAAGTGAAATCCGGTTGGGCCGACGACGTGCGTTTCCTGCGCGAGTTGGGTTTATAAGACAAAGCCGATGAAGCATCTCGACAATATCCTGCCGTTTGCACACAAGCTGTTACGTGCCGCCATTGGTGAGGGCGGACGTGCCTTAGACGGTACGGCGGGCAACGGCCATGATACGCTGGTGTTGGCCGAGGCTGTGGGAGAGACAGGGCGCGTATGGGCGTTTGATGTACAGGCTCAGGCTTTGGAAAATACCCGCAACCGCTTATCGGCGGCAGGGGTGTCGGCGCGTGTGGTTTTGGTTTTAGACAGCCACGAACATGTTGCACGACATATCCATGAACCGCTGGATGCTGCGGTATTCAATTTCGGATGGCTGCCGGGCGGCGACAAAAGCCTGACCACAGAATCACAAACCAGTATCAGCGCACTGTCTGCCACACTTGGTTTGCTGAAAGAGGGCGGGCTCTTGGTTGCGGCATTGTACCCGGGTCATGAAGCCGGACAGTATGAAGCAGAAGCCGTTGAAGTATGGGCGGCACAACTGCCGCAACGGCAATATGCGGTTTTACGTTACGGTTTTACCAATCGGCAAAACCGTCCGCCTTATTTGTTGGCAGTGGAAAAATTCACAAATTAATAATTATTTCGTTTAAAATACAACGTTGAAGCTAGGGATTGATTTGGCAGTTTCTGCTAATCAAAACCGCTTCGGCATAAATTGTTGTTAGTGTGTCTCAACTTCAGGCCGTCTGAAAAAACACTGGGAGTTTGGCGTAATGTCTTATTTGGCCGTAAAACACAGTCACATGTTGTTTGTGGCAATCACGATTTTACTGTTTAACTTGCGTTTTTGGCTGCGTTTCGCACGCCCTGAAAAACCACTGGCGGGCATATTGAAAGTATTGCCGCATTTTAACGATACTTTGTTATTGTTTACCGGCCTTTGGTTGATGAAAATCACCCATTTGACGCCGTTCGGCAATGCAAACTGGTTGGGTGTAAAAATCCTGTTGCTATTGGCCTATATCGCTATCGGTATCGTTACTCTCAAAGCTCCTCCTCGCAGCAACAAAGCCAATACGGGCTATTCGCTCAGCATGTTGTGTTTGGCCGGTATTCTGTATTTGGTGTGGTTCAGACCATTCTAAACAAGAGGCCGTCTGAATTATGCAAGAGTCAAAAACAGCCGTTATTGCTTTGGGCAGTAACCTGCAAAATCCCGCTGAACAATTACGCGGTGCATTGGATGCCCTTACTGCACATCCGCAAATCCGAGTGGAAAAGGTTTCTTCTTTTTATGTCACCGAGCCGGTAGGCTATACCGACCAACCCGATTTTGTGAATGCCGTTTGCGTGGTTTCCACCACTTTAAGCGGTATGGAATTGTTGGATACTTTGAACGGTATAGAGGCCGATTTCGGCAGAGAGCGTACTTTCCGTAATGCCCCGCGGACATTAGATTTGGATATTATCGACTATGCGGGCGAAATAAGTGAGCATCCGCGTTTGATTTTGCCTCATCCCCGTGCACACGAGCGTAGTTTTGTAATGCGGCCTTTGGCGGAAATTGCGCCAGATTATTCCTTGGGCATGCACGGTACGGCGACAGAGTTGGCAGAGAAATTAGGCAACGGCGGTATAAGATTGTTGGCATAACAAAAAATCCGCCACATCCAGGAGCTGAAATACAGGTCGAAGCGTGCGGTTTTATTTAGGGAAGGCAGTATGGATTACCGTTATATTGTTGTAGAAGGATCGATAGGCAGCGGCAAATCAGAGCTCAGCCAGCGTTTGGCCGCTTATTTTGATGCGCTGTATCTTACCGAAAGTCCGGAGCGTAACCCGTTTCTCGAGCAGTTTTATCTCAATGCGGCCAATCACGGGCTGGCTACCGAACTGTACTTTCTCATGCGCCGAGCCGAAGCGGTTGAAATCATCAATACCGAAGAAGAGCGTAACGGCCGTATCGTGGCTGATTTTTTGTTGGAAAAAGACCAGATTTTTGTACCGACGGTACTCAAAGGTAGTGATCCGGGTAACGAGCAAACTTTGTTTTGGGAAGTAAAACACAAAGTGATGCCGGAAATTCCCGTTCCCGATTTGGTGGTCTATCTGCAAACTTCAGACGAATTGGCACATAAACGCTTGCAAAAGCGTAACGACGGTACATTGAATCTCTTTCCCAGCGGTTACTTGCAGCAGATTCACGATGAATACCGGCGTTTTTTCCATCTCTACCAAAATGCCCCGCTGCTGATTGCCAATGCAGACGAAATGGACTTTGCGGATAATGACGACCATTTTGAAATGCTGTTGCGTGCCATGAGCAATATGCAGGGTAGCCGTCATTATTTGAATCTAGTAGATTGATCGGAATAAAAAAGATTTTTCAGACGGCGTGGGTGCGGCTCAGGCCGTCTGAAATATTTTCAGCGGGGTATATGGGTTTATCAGTTTGTCGCCGCTTGAAAACAAAGGCCGTTGTAACCATATAGCGGAAACGAAATTTTATCTGTAAAGAGACTAAGATGATTACAGTTAATACCCTGCAGAAAATGAAAGCAGAGGGTGAAAAAATCGCCATGCTGACGGCGTATGAGGCCAGTTTTGCCGCTTTGATGGACGAAGCTGGCGTAGATGTGCTTTTGGTCGGCGATTCTTTGGGCATGGTGGTTCAAGGACAACAATCTACCTTGCCGGTTAGCCTGCGCGATATGTGCTACCACACCGCCGCTGTGGCGCGTGGTACGAAAAATGCCATGATTGTGAGCGACTTGCCTTTCGGCGCATACCAGCAAAGCAAAGAACAGGCTTTTGCCGCCGCCGCCGAATTGATGGCCGCGGGTGCGCATATGGTCAAACTCGAAGGTGGTGTTTGGATGGCGGAAACCACCGAGTTTTTACAGTTGCGCGGTATTCCCGTATGCGCCCATATCGGGCTTACGCCGCAGTCGGTACATGCTTTCGGCGGTTATAAAGTGCAGGGTAAGGGCGATAAAGCACAGGCTTTGCTAAATGATGCCGTCGCACACGAGCAGGCGGGAGCCGCTGTGGTACTGATGGAGTGCGTTCCTGCCGATTTGGGCAAACAAGTGACCGAACGACTGCGCTGTCCGACCATCGGCATCGGTGCCGGTGTGGATTGCGACGGACAGGTATTGGTGATGCACGATATGCTGGGTATTTTCCCGGGCAAAACCGCCAAATTCGTGCGTAACTTTATGGAAGGGCAAACCAGTGTTCAAGCAGCGGTAAAAGCCTATGTGGATGCGGTTAAAAACAAAACATTCCCCGCCCCCGAGCATACATTTGGCTCATAATGTTTTCTCCGTTGCAAACAGTGTATGATTTTTACCCCTAATTTTTCAGACGGCCCCGAAAATACTCAGGCCGTCTGAAATACGATTGGAAACAAGCCAATAGCGTATCCGAGTAGAAATAGAAAACATATATGGGACAGCTGTTAAGTATTGCAGCCTTGCATTGGCGGCATAGTTGCGCCACTATTATGGCCGTTTCTTTCAAGCCGTTTTAAAACAAAACTATGCAAATTATCCATACCATTCAAGAATTACGCGCATGGCGCAAAACTGCCGGGCGGGTGGCTTTTGTGCCGACAATGGGCAATCTCCACGAAGGCCATCTGGCCTTGGTGCATGAAGCACAAAAGCGTGCAGATAATGTTGTCGTCAGCATTTTTGTCAACCGTTTACAGTTTGGGCAAGGCGAAGACTTCGGCCGTTATCCGCGTACCTTGCAGCAAGATGCCGATAAACTCAAAGATGCAGGCGTAGCAGTCGTATTCGCTCCCGATGAGCGCGAACTCTATCCCCGTGTTGCACAACGTTATAATGTCGAACCACCGCATCTGCAAAACGAATTGTGCGGCAAGTTCCGCCCCGGCCATTTCAGAGGCGTGGCAACGGTAGTGAGCAAATTGTTCAATATCGTTACCCCCGACGTGGCCTGTTTCGGCAAAAAAGATTACCAACAGCTGGCTGTAATCAAAGGCATGGTAGAAGATTTGAATTTCAATATCGAAATCGTGCCCGTTGATACAGGCCGTGCAGCCGACGGCTTGGCCCTATCCAGCCGCAATCAATATCTGAGCGAAACCGAACGTGCCGAAGCACCGCATCTTTATCGGGAACTGCAAGCCGTAGCAGAAGCGATAGCGCAAGGAAATCTTGCCTATGCCGATTTGGAACGCTGGGCTACCGATAATTTGGCGGCTGCGGGCTGGGTGGTGGATTATATCGAAGTACGCCATGCCGAAAGCCTCGAAGTGGCCCATGCAGGAGATAAGCATTTAGTCGTATTGGCTGCCGCCCGCCTAGGCAGCACCCGCTTGATTGATAATATTGAAGTATCGCTAGAGTAAGCGAGCCAATACGATCAAAATAAAAAAGCCTGCAAGGATTAGCCATGCGGGCTTTTTTATTTTGGGGTGTTATATGCCGGATATTCAAATGCCGTCTGAAATTTTTCAGACGGCATTAATTGTTTGGATAGTAAGTACTTAATTCAAATACCCATTAGTTTTGCCAATTGGGGCCAATAAAACAGGCAGCCGATAGCGCATACGGCTACGGCGATTCCGGCTGCATTGATGCGGCTCAGATTTTCTTTAAAAGCCACTGCTCCGACTAATGTACCCAAAACAATCACGCCGATATTCATTCCTGCAAATACCAAAGCCGGATTGTCGCTCATGGCTTGGTGGGCACGTACATACGACCAGATATTGGCAAAATTCAGGCAGCCTAAAAGTAGGCCACCGGTAATGCCTGCTATTGTCCACTTGCTGCCTTTGTAAAACAGATAGCCGAACATTAAAGCCGCGGCAAGGCAGAATGCGACCAGTAAGTTGCCGGAAAAGGCCGTACCGCTTTTGGCGACTTGTTTGAATAATATGTCTATCAAACCATAGCCTGCCCATACGCCCAGTAAAAGCATCACCTGCGTGGTGAAGTTGCCCAATTTTTTGCCGCCTTCGTTTTTCCATAGTAGGCAAAATAGGGCGACAAAAGCCAGTGAGATACCAATAAGGCGGCTTGGCGACAATTCTTCGCCGAAAATCAAAAATGAGGCGGTAATCGGCAGAAACAGAGACAGCCGCTGTGCCGCATCTGATTTGACAATGCCTACCTGTTGTACGGCACGCCCCATGATGATAAATACGGCGGGTAAGAGCACGCCCAATGCGGCAAACAGCCACCATGTGGGCAGATAAGCACGCCATTGTGATAGATCGGGTTGGAGCAGCCACATGCACAAGGCAATGGCGGCCAGATAGTTGACGGCTACGGCTTGTTCGATGTCGATTTTCTTACTGCGTGCCACTTTCAGAAGCACTGAAACGGATACGCTGCATAAAATACTGATAATCAGGAAAATCATGATATGGAGGTAATTGCAGGAAAAAATCTGGAATCAGAGAGGCCGTCTGAAAATGTGTTCAGACGGCCTGTTTCGTTAGCGGTTTTAGTCGGCCAATAAGGCTACCAATACGGCTTTGATGGTGTGCATACGGTTTTCCGCCTGATCGAAAACGATAGAGGCTGGGCTTTCGAATACGTCTTCGGTTACTTCTACGCCATCCAAGCCGAAGGTTTGGTAAATCCATTCGCCTACTTTGGTTTCCCGGTTATGGAAGGCGGGCAGACAGTGCATGAATTTAACGTTTGGGTTGCCGGAGGCCGCCATTAGCTCGGGGGTAACGCGGAAGGGCGAAAGCAGTTTGATGCGTTCTTGCCATGCGGCCTCGGGTTCGCCCATGCTGACCCAAACGTCGGTATGGATAAAATCAACACCGTTCACGGCTTCTTGCGGGTTTTCCGTGAGCAAAACGCGTGCGCCGCTGGATGCGGCCAATTCGTGAGCGTGTTTGATCAGCTCTTCAGACGGCCATAAGTTTTTGGGTGCGCCGATGCGTACATCCATACCCAATAGCGCACCGATCAGCAGCAGCGAGTTGCCCATGTTCGAACGGGCGTCACCCACATAAGCATAGGAAATTTGTGTGAGCGGCTTGGCGCAGTGTTCGCACATGGTCAGTACGTCGGCCAACATTTGGGTAGGGTGGAATTCATCGGTAAGGCCGTTGAATACGGGGACGCCGGCATAACGTGCTAAGTCTTCTACGATACTTTGTCCGTAGCCGCGGTATTCGATACCGTCGTACATCCGTCCCAATACGCGGGCGGTATCTTTAATGCTTTCTTTGTGGCCGATTTGGCTGCCGCCCGGCTCGAGATAGGTAACGCCCGCACCCTGATCCATAGCAGCAACTTCAAATGCGCAGCGGGTGCGGGTAGAGGTTTTTTCAAAAATCAGAGCAATGTTTTTGCCGCGCAGCTTTTGTTCTTCCCGGCCGGCTTTTTTGGCGGCTTTGAGTTCGGTCGACAAATCAAGCAGGTATTGGATCTCATCTGCCGTGAAATCAAGAAGCTTGAGGAAATGGCGGTTTTTCAGATTCATGGTTTTCTGCCTCTGGGGTTTATGTTGTTATATTGTTCACGAGAATCACAGCAATTTTTTCAAAATATTTTCGTATATGGCCGAAAGCTTGGGGATATCTTCGAGCAATACGTTTTCGTTAATTTGGTGGATGCTGGCGTTGCTCGGGCCCAATTCGATCAGTTCGGCGGCGATGGCTTTGATAAAACGGCCGTCTGAAGTGCCGCCGCTGGTGGAGAGTTCGGCACGGATACCGCATATTTCGTCAATCGCGGCTTGGGCTACTTCGGTAAGTTTGCCCGCTTCGGTGAGGAAGGGTTGGCCGGAGCATTGCCATTCGAGATCATAGGTAACACCGTGTTTGTCCAAGATGTCGTGTACCCGTTGCTTGAGGCCGATATCGGTGGATTCGGTGGAAAAACGGAAATTGAATTTGACGTTCAGCGTACCGGGAATCACATTGGTTGCGCCTGTGCCGCCGGCGATGTTGGAAATTTGGAAGCCGGTCGGCGGGAAATAGGCGTTGCCTTCGTCCCATACGGTGGCGGTGAGCTCGGCTAATGCAGGGGCAAAGGTGTGGATAGGGTTAACCGCCAGATGCGGATAGGCGATATGACCTTGCTTACCCTTAACGGTGAGGTTGCCTGAGAGCGAACCGCGTCGGCCGTTTTTAATGGTGTCGCCCAGTTGGTCGACGGCGGTAGGCTCGCCGACAATACAATAATCGATGGTTTCGCCGCGTGCCTTCAAAATATCCACCACTTTGGTGGTGCCGTCATGCGCATCGCCTTCTTCATCAGAAGTGATCAGAAGAGCGATGCTGCCGTTGTGGTCGGGATTTTGTGCGATAAAACGTTCGCAGGCGGTTACGAAGCAGGCGATGCTGGTTTTCATATCGGCGGCACCGCGGCCGAATAGGCGGCCTTCGCGCTCGGTGGGTTGGAAAGGCGGCGAATCCCATTTTTCAATCGGCCCGCTGGGAACAACATCGGTGTGCCCGGCAAAGCAGATTAAGGGGCCGCTGCCACCTCTCCGCGCCCAGATGTTTTTGGTATTGCCGAAGTGCATTTCTTCGATACGGAAGCCGACTTTTTGCAGGCGCTCGGCCAGAATAGTTTGACAGTTTTTATCGTCGGGAGTTACCGATTGCTCGGCAATCAGTTGTTTGGCTAGAGCCAGAGATTGGGTATCGCTCATCATTTAGGATTATAAAAATATAAATAGGGTTGCTGATGCGAAAGGCCGTCTGAAATTTTTCAGACGGCCTGAAAGCTTATTTATAGCCTTTATCGCCTGTTTTGCCAAGCTTTTCATTCGAAATAAGTAAATTTCGCCCGTTTGACGTTGCACAGTACTTCGTAGGCGATAGTGCCTGCCGCGGCCGCTACTTCGTTAATGTGTACAACATCGCCCCACAGCTCTACTTCATCACCTAATCCTTCGTTGGAAGGATCGAGTTCGACGGTAATCATATCCATGGAGACGCGGCCGATAATACGGCTTCGGTGGTTGCCAATGGCAACGGGTGTGTCGGTGCTTGCAGCACGGGGGTAGCCGTCAGCGTAGCCGCAGGCAATCAGGCCGACACGAGTGGATTTTTTGGTATAGAACGACGCGCCGTAGCCGACGGGCGAATGCGGTTGCAGCACACGTTCGCCGAACACCTCGGTAACCAGCCGCATAACAGACTTCAGTCGTTCGTCGGTGCCGCCGAACGGACTGGCACCGTATAGTGCGATACCGGCCCGCCCCCAATCACGGCACGCTTCGGGGTAGGCCAGTAAAGCGGCGGAGTTGGCCATACTTTCTTCGCCCTCCAGCCCTTCGCAGGCTAAATCAAAAGCCTCGATCTGCATTTCGGTGGAGCCGCGCTCGGCTTCGTCGGCACAGGAAAAGTGGGTGAATTTGACAATACTGTCGACACAGGCAGATTGTTTCAGGGCGGTGTAGGCCGCAGCGTAGTTATGCGGGAAAAAACCGGCGCGGTGCATGCCCGAATCCATTTTCAGCCAAACTTTTACGGGATGCTGCCAAGTATGTTTCAACAGGGCTTCCAATTGCCATTGGCTGCATACGGCCGGCCATAAACGGTGTTCGTCTACCAACCCGTATTCGGCCGCTTCGAATACGCCTTCAAGTAAGACAATAGGATTGGTAATACCGTGTTTGCGCAGCTCGATTGCCTCTTCGATAGCGGCGACTGCAAAACCGTCGGCCAAATCGGCCAGTGCATGGGCGCAACGAACCGCGCCGTGGCCGTAGGCATTGGCTTTAACAACGGCCAGCAGCTTGTTGCCGTGGATATTTTTCAGGGTTTGATAATTGTGGCGCAGGTGGTCGAGGCGGATTTGGGCTTGCAAAGGGCGCATGGTCGGCCTTTCTGAATGATATGTATGAAAAACGGCAGCCGGCGGTAAGCTTTATATCAAGGCTTGCTGCCGGATTTTGATTATAGGCGGAACAGTTGTTTTTTTGAATCCGTTCATGCCGTCTGAAAAATTTTTTAGGTATTTTTAGCGGGTGTAGCGTGCCATACCCAAATCGTCGTAACGGATTTCCGGGGAGGTGCCGGAAACCAAATCGGCGGCGAGCTTGCCTGAGCCGAGCGCCATTGTCCAGCCCAGCGTACCGTGGCCGGTATTGGTAAACAGGTTGTCAAAACGGGTGGCACCGATAATCGGGGTGCTGTCGGGTGTCATCGGACGTAGCCCGCTCCAGAATGAAGCTTTACTTAAATCGCCGCCGTTAGGATAGAGGTCGTTAACAACCAGCTCGAGTGTTTCGCGCCGTTTGGGGTCTAGCTTGATTTTATAGCCTGAAAGCTCCGCCATACCGCCTACGCGGATACGGTTGTCAAAGCGGGTAAGGGCAACTTTGTAAGTTTCGTCCAATACGGTAGAAACGGGGGAGGCATCGGGATCCGTAATCGGAATGGTAAGCGAGTAGCCTTTGACAGGATAAACCGGTAAATCCAAACCCAAGTCTGCCAATACGGGGCGGCTGAAACTGCCCAACGCGCACACATAACGCTCGGCCTCGAAGCGGCGTCCGCCTGCATAAACGGCGGTTATTTGTTTGTCGTTGTGTTCGATGCGCCCGATGCTTTGTCCGAACTCGAATGCAACGCCTTTGCTACGGCATAATTCGGTAAGGTTGCGGGTAAACAGATGGCAGTCGCCCGTACCGTCGTTAGGCAGATGTAAAGCGCCTGCCAGTTTGGGGGCGATATGTTTTAATGCGGGTTCGTAATCAAGGCATTGTTGGGGGTTACTGAGCAAACGGTAGGGAACGCCGTATTCTTCCAATACTGCGATATCTTTTTGTGCGGCAGCCAATTCGTAATCGTGGCGGAAAATTTGTAATGTACCGTGTTGGCGGCCTTCAAACGCAATGCCTTCGGCGGCTTCGAGCCTGCGTAGCATTTCTCGGCTGTATTCCGAAATACGTACCATACGTTCTTTGTTTTCGTGGTAGCGTTCAGTAGTACAGTTGGCCAGCATTTGTGAGAGCCAGCGTAGTTGGTAGAGGCTGCCGTCGGGGCGGAAAATCAATGGAGAATGGGCTTTAAGCATCCATTTGGCGGCTTTTTCCGGAATGCCCGGAGCCGCCCAAGGCGAGGTGTAGCCGTAGGATAATTGCCCGGCATTGGCAAAGCTGGTTTCCATTGCGGAATCGGCGGCACGGTCGATAACGGTAACCGAATGCCCGGCTTCGGCCAAATACCAAGCGGTTGATACACCGACTACGCCCGCACCCAATACGATAACCTTCATTATTTCCTCTTTCTCCGTTGTGTTTATAGGATTAGTGAAAGTTGGTAGTCTAATAAAATATTGGCAGTGTTTTTCACTTTATTTATGCAAATAAAAATAGTATTATTTTATAAATTTTTATTTTTATGGGGATATTTTAAAGTGAAGGGTTTGGATAAGACGGATAGAAAAATTTTAAAACTTTTGCAGCAGAATGCGCGGATGCCGATGACGGAGCTGGCTGAAAAAGTCGGCTTGTCGACAACGCCTGTTACCGAGCGCGTGCGCCGTTTGGAGCGGGACGGTATTATCCAGGGCTATCATGCGCGCTTGAATCCCCATGCTTTGGGGAAAAGCTTGTTGGTGTTTGTCGAACTGAAGTTGCGGGCTAAATCCGGTAATATTTTCGAAGACTTCCGCCGTGAAGTGGCGTTGATTCCGCAAATAATGGAATGCCATTTGGTGTCGGGCGAGTACGATTACCTGATTAAAGTGCGCCTGCCGGATATGTCGGCCTACCGCAATATGCTGGGCAATATTTTGTTGCAGCTGCCTGCAGCGGTGGAAAGCCGCAGTTATGTGGTGATGGAAGAAGTAAAAGAAGATATTTTGTTGGATTTGAGTTGATGTTTTGAGTGTGTTCCCCTGTGTTAAAGGCCGTCTGAAAAAATGGTTTCAGACGGCCTTGATTGTTGCCTGAACGCTATCGGCAACGGTTTTACTGCTTAGAATTTATAGTTAACCGCTACGCGTATATCACGGCCGATGCCGGGTAATGTTTCAACGCGCTGACTGTGCGGATAATATAATTTATTGAACACGTTGTTAATTGAGAAATTTACGTTGAGGGTATCTTTGCCCAGTGGTTTCCAGTTGGCATAGATATCGTTCACGTTGTAGCTTTTGCGTTCAATAGGTGTTGATGCGCTATTGTTACGTTCCCGCACCAAGACTGAGCCGCTGGCTTTTTGAACGGTACGGTTTTGCCAACCGATTTCAAGATTCGGTTTGTCGAAGCGGTAGGATAGGCCCGCTGTCCAAGTGCGGCCGACTTGTACGGCAAATTCAGGATTGGCGCTGAGCAGGTTTTCCGGATGGGTGTCGTAAATGCGCGGCTTGCTGTGTGCGACGCCAACTTTGGCGGTTAGGCCGCCGGTTTTATAGGATGCGCCCAATTCATAGCCTCGGTTTCTGATGTAGCCGGCATTAGTGGTTTCTCGTACGCCAGTAATTGGATTACCGTTAGCATCGTGACGTTGCTGCGGACTGGCTACGGCATCTTTGATGGTTTGCCAGAAATAGCTGCCGTTGGCGGCAAAAGTACCGTTGTTGTAGTTGAAACCGATTTCGGTATTACGCGCACGCTCGGCTTTGGTACCGTCTGCGATTGAAACGATGCCTCGGTTGCCGTGTGTCAGCAAAGCATCATAGAGGCGCGGGCTTCGGGTGGCATAGTTGTGTACCGCATTGAAGCTGAGGCTGTCCAGAGGCTGCCAAATTACACCGAAGCTGGGATTTAAGGCGCCGTCTGAAACCGATTTGCCGTCATGTGTTTTGATGTTGAAATGGTCGTAGCGCAAGCCGGCCGTCAGCGTGAAGTCGCCGATATCATGGATAGCTTCCGCATATAAGCCGGAATCTTGCTTTTTCGGATTACTCAGTCCGGGAACCAAGAAAGTAAACGGTTTGATTTCCTGATGGCGGTAGTTGGCTCCGTATTTCAGCAAGGTATGTTCGCCGATACGGCTGTCGAGGTTGAGATTGCCCCCTTTGGTGGTAATCAGCGTGGTAGTCGGGCCGTCGATATTGCCGGCATAGCCGTTGTTTTTATCATTGGCGGAGTAACGCTTGTTTTGCATCAGGTAGGCATTGGCGGTTAATTTGTCGATAAAGCCCAAATCGGTTGCCGTCCATTCCACATTGTTGTTGGTTAGGGTGGTTTCGCGATAGGCAGGAGATTGTCGGGCGAGGCTCAAACGGCCGGTATTACTGAAGGCGAATTCTTCGCGAACTAGGCGTTCGCCGCGGTGTTGGTCTTGCATACGGCTCAATACGATGCGGTGGTTGCCGAAAGTGGCGCCGATTTTGGCCAAATAGCTGCGTTTATCCAGGCCGCTATAGGGTAATGTATCTATACCGTTTGGATTAACATAACCTTTTCCCGAGGTGTAGTCGTCTTCATCGGTGCGGCTGAACGACAGCAGGCCGTCAAAGTTACCAGCCTGACCGAAGGTAGTTACGCCGTAACTTTCTCCGTTATTACTCGAATAGCCTGAATTTAGGCGAACGCCCCAATTTTTATCCGTATCTTTTAATAAATCGAGCGCATCAATGGTTTTCGCGATAACGGCACCGTTGGTTGCACCGATACCCGCACTGGCCGATCCTGCGCCTTTTTGTACCGATACGATTTTTACCAAGGCCGGATCAATAATAAAGCGGCCTTGGTGATAGAGAATCTGGCTATCGGAGTAGGCGTTGTCTACTTTGATATCAACCGAGTTTTGCCCCATGCCGCGGATGGTCATAAATTGGGAAGTACCGTTGCCGCCGCCGAAATCGATGGCAGGCTCTTTACTGAGCAATCCACGCAAATCGGTAGCGGTACTTTCGTCTTTTTCACGCTCCGTTACCAGATTGGTTTTAACTTTGGCTCCTTGGCGGTCGGCAACAACGACCACTTCATCCAAATTAGCATTGTGGGGTGTGGTGGCTGCCCAGGCGGAGGAGAGGAAGGCATTACCGATCAAGACGGCTAAAATTTTTTTACTCATGTTGAATTCCTATTCTCTATATTTTAATAGATATTAATAATTAATATCATTAATAGTGAGAATGTTAGATGAAGTTAAATTTTGTGTCAAGAAAATGATAATGATTATCGTGTATGTATTTGGGAGAGTAGATTTTTAGGTTGGGATAAAGAGCTTTTTGCTTGACTGGGAAATTTGGGGATAGGAAATAAATGTGTTTGTATTTATTGAGAGGGCATGCCTGAGTATGAAGAGAACGAACAGAGCCGGTTATTTTGAGAGCGTAGGATGGATGCACACAATGCAAAAGGCTGTTTGAGTAGAATCAAACAGCCCGATAAAAATTAGTTTAAGCGTTTTTGCGTTTACCGAACCAGATAAAACCGAGTATACCCGCGATAATCATAGGCAGGCTCAACCATTGCCCCATTGATAAACCGAGAGTCAGCAGACCGAGATAATCATCAGGCTGGCGGGCAAATTCGGCGATAAAACGGAATATGCCGTATCCGGTTAGGAAAACCATAGATACTTGGCCGGTGGGGTGTGGTTTTTTAGAAAACAGCCACACGATGGCAAATAAACACAAGCCTTCAAGGGCAAATTGATACAGTTGGGATGGATGGCGGGGGAGCATGCCGTATTCGGTAAGCCAAGCTGTCCATTGGGGATTATGTGCCGCAGCCGTGAGGTCTTCATAACGTGCTTGGGGGAAGCCCATGGCCCAAAAAGCGTTGATATCGGTTACGCGGCCCCATAGTTCGCCGTTGATAAAGTTACCGATACGGCCGGAAGCCAAGCCTAGCGGTACCAGTGGGGCAATGAAGTCGGATACTTGCCAAAAGCCCAATTTGTGCTTGCGGCTAAAGAGCCACATGGCCACCATTACGCCGATAAAGCCGCCGTGAAAAGACATACCGCCTTCCCACACTTTGAAAATATCAAGCGGATTGGCTAAGTAATCGGAGAGTTTGTAAAACAACACATAGCCCAAACGACCACCGAGAATCACGCCGAAAATACCCCAAGTTAGGAAGTCGTCGAGCATTTCTTTGGTAAATACGCTGTTGCCTTGGGCAATACGGCGGCGGCCCAGCCAGATAAACAGTACGAAGCCGACAATATAGCTCAACGCATACCAGCGGATGGCCAAAGGCCCCAAGCTGACCAAAACCGGGTCGAACTGCGGATGAATCATCATAATAGGAAAACCTTTATTGTTTTTTCAGACGGCCATTATAGCGGAAACGAGGTAAGGCGGCATGCGCACTACAACAGGGCCGCAAGCGTTGGATTCGGCATGGATTGGACGTCAATTTTTTTATAACTTAAATAACAGCGGGATGATTCGGCGATAAGCTCCATAGGCCGTCTGAAAAGATAAAACGGATGGTTTATTGTCTATTTGTATGGCTTTAGGGCATAAAATAGTTTTGTTTTGCAAGTTGCCGGCATTTGTCGGAATATTTTGTTCGGATAACATTGCTGTTTGTGTTTTCCCTATATGTCGCCCGTTTCTTAATCTCTATTGATTGGTATAAAATATACGGGTGTTTTGATAACTAACAACCCTGATAAAGGCCGTCTGAAAACCACTTCTGACGGCTTGTCTTGCTAAGGAAACCACCATGCCGGATTACCGTTCCAAAACCTCAACCCACGGCCGCAACATGGCCGGTGCCCGTGCCCTTTGGCGCGCTACAGGCGTTACCGATGACGATTTCGGCAAACCGATTATCGCCATTGCCAATTCTTTTACCCAGTTCGTACCCGGCCATGTGCACTTGCACAATCTTGGCCAACTGGTTGCGCGCGAAATCGAAAAAGCGGGCGGATTGGCCAAGGAATTTAATACCATCGCTGTAGATGATGGTATCGCCATGGGACACGGCGGTATGTTGTACTCGTTGCCCAGCCGTGATTTGATCGCCGATTCGGTGGAATATATGGTAAACGCGCATTGTGCCGATGCGCTGGTATGTATTTCCAACTGCGACAAAATCACCCCGGGTATGCTGATGGCGGCGATGCGTTTGAATATTCCCACCGTATTCGTATCCGGCGGGCCGATGGAGGCGGGTAAGGTAATCGGTGTAGCAAATATTGCCGACGAGCGCAAACTGGACTTGGTAGATGCAATGGTAGATGCCGCAAATGACCAAGTTTCGGATGAGGCCGTCGCAGCGGTAGAGCGCAGCGCCTGCCCGACTTGCGGTTCGTGTTCGGGTATGTTTACCGCCAATTCGATGAACTGTCTTACCGAGGCTTTGGGTTTGTCGCTGCCGGGTAACGGCTCTCTGTTGGCTACCCATGCAGGGCGTAAAGAATTGTTTTTGGAAGCGGGCCGTTTGATTGTTGAAATCACTAAACGTTATTATGAGCAAAACGATGACAGCGTGCTGCCTCGCAGCATCGCAACCAAGGCCGCGTTTGAAAATGCGATGAGCCTTGATGTGGCCATGGGTGGTTCTACCAATACGGTATTGCATCTTTTGGCGGCGGCCAATGAAGCCGAAGTCGATTTTAAAATGGCCGATATCGACCGTATCAGCCGCCAAGTGCCTTGTTTGTGTAAAGTCGCACCCGCCACGCAAAAATACCATATGGAAGACGTACACCGTGCAGGCGGTGTGATGGGTATTTTGGCAGAGCTTGACCGTGCGGGCTGCTTGGATACTTCCGTTCCTACCGTGCATGCCTCTACTCTGAAAGAAGCTTTGGCAAAATGGGACGTTGCCAACGAAGCCAACGAAATTGCCCATGCGCGTTACAAAGCTGCTCCCGGCGGCATTCGTACCACCGAAGCCTTTTCGCAAAACCGCCAATGGCCGAGTTTGGATTTGGATCGTGAAAACGGCTGTATCCGCAATAAAGCGCATGCTTATTCGCAAGACGGCGGCTTGGCCGTGTTGTTCGGCAATATTGCCGAGCGCGGTTGCGTGGTGAAAACCGCCGGTGTGGACGACAGTATTTTGAAGTTTACCGGCCGCGCCCGTGTGTTTGAAAGCCAAGATAGTGCGGTTGCCGCGATTTTGGATAACCAAATTATTGCCGGTGATGTGGTTGTTATTCGCTATGAAGGCCCTAAAGGCGGCCCGGGCATGCAGGAAATGCTTTATCCCACCAGCTACTTGAAATCCAAAGGCTTGGGCAAAGCCTGCGCGTTGCTCACCGACGGCCGTTTTTCAGGCGGCACTTCGGGTTTGAGTATCGGTCATGTATCGCCAGAGGCGGCTGAGGGCGGCGCCATCGGTTTGGTGAAAGAGGGGGATACCATCGAAATCGATATTCCGAACCGTAGTATCCGTTTGGCTGTATCTGATGCCGAGCTGGAGGAGCGCCGTAAGGATATGGAAGCCCGCGGTGCGCAAGCTTGGAAACCGGAAAGCCGTGAGCGTCATGTTTCCGCGGCTTTGCGTGCCTACGCGGCCATGACGACCAGTGCCGATACGGGTGCGGTGCGTGACGTATCGCAAGTCGAACGCCGTAGTTAAAAATAAAACTTATATAAAGTAATCAACACAGGCCGTCTGAAATCATGATTTTCAGACGGCCTGTGTTTAGGCGAAGTCGGCTATAATATTTGCCATGCTGGAAAATGGCTGGGTATCTGATCTGTTTTTGTGATAAAAATAGCCGTCTGAAATATTCTAATAAGTATCAAGGGAAACTGTTTATGCAAACCAATCTTGCCGATTTTATTAAACATACCCCTGAGGGGGAGGTTGCCGATGAGATTTTGCGCAAATGTGTACATTGCGGGTTTTGTACCGCAACCTGCCCGACTTACCAATTAACCGGCGATGAATTGGATAGCCCGCGCGGGCGCATCTATCAAATCAAACAGCTGCTCGAAGGTATGTCCGCTACCGTATCGATGCAGCATCACTTAGACCGCTGCCTGACTTGCCGCAGTTGCGAAACCACTTGCCCTTCAGGTGTGCAATACGGACACCTTGCCGATATCGGCAGAAACGAAATCGAAAAACAATTGGGGCGGCCTGCTCTTGAAAAAATCAAGCGTGACGCTTTGCGCGGGTTAATGTTGAACAAACCTTTGTTTGAAGCTACTTACCGTATGGCGCAAACCTTCAAACCGTGGTTGCCGAAAAAAATTGCGGCAAAAGTACTGCCTCGTCGAGATGCGGGTCGTGTACCGCAAACCGTACACGGTCGTAAAGCCATCATGTTGGAGGGATGCGTGCAGCCGGGTATGTCGCCGAATATCAATGCCGCTACATTGCGCGTGCTCGACAGATTAGGCGTAGAGTTGTTGCGGCCGCAAAATGCGGGTTGTTGCGGTGCGGTTAATTTGCATATGAGTGCTGAGGCTCAAAGTTTGGATGATATGCGCCGCAATATCGATGCTTGGTGGCCGTTGTTGGAGGCGGGTGCGGAGGCAGTATTGATTAATGCTTCGGGCTGCGGTGCGATGGTGAAAGAATACGGTTACCATTTGCGTAATGATACGGCTTATGCTGAAAAAGCAGTTCGGGTCAGCGCATTGGCAAAAGATATCGTCGAATTTCTTACGCCCGAAGCCGAACGTATCCGTATGAAAATGAAACCCGGCGTTTCGGTGCAAACGTTGGCCTATCATCCGCCTTGCACGCTGCAACACGGACAAAAATTGAAAGGCAGCGTAGAGGCCTTGTTTTCAGAATTGGGTATGACGGTATTGCTGCCGCGTGACGCCCATTTATGCTGCGGTTCGGCGGGTACGTATTCTTTTTTCCAGCCGGAATTATCACAACAATTGCGCGACAACAAACTGGCCGCGTTGGGTGAGCTCAAACCGGATGTGATACTTTCAGCCAATATCGGTTGTATCGGTCATTTGGCGGGTGGTGGTCAGATCCCCGTGATGCACTGGATTGAATATCTCGATGAATTAATGACCGTTTGAGTTTATGTTTAATGATAAAATTTAAATATTTGATAAAAAATTTTTTTGATGCCGTATTTTAATTTTAAGAGGCCGTCTGAAATTTCAGACGGCCTCTTTTTATAAAAAGCAATTTGTAAACTATGGATTATTCTTGTAAATAATGGTATTTTCGTTTCAACGTCAACAGATGTTGGCGCATATGAGAAAAAAGAAAACAGGAGAACACCGATATGGCATACAACTACATCCGAGCTGCTGATTTGCAGGTAGACGAAAATCTGTTCCGTTTTATCGAAAACGAAGTGTTGGCTAAACATCCCCATGTAAAGTCGGCCCAATTCTGGCAAGATTTCTCCGATTTGGTTTACAAATTTGCCCCGCTTAACCGCGAGCTGTTGGAAAAGCGTGACCGCCTTCAGCTGAAATTGGACGAATGGCACCGCAACCATCCCGGTGCGGTGGCCGATTATGATGCTTATAAAGCCTTCTTAAAGGCCGAAGGTTATCTGGCCGAGGCGCCTGCCGAATTTAAAGTATCCACCCAAAATGTCGATCGTGAATTGGCCGAGCAGGCCGGACCGCAGTTGGTTGTGCCGATCAACAACGCCCGCTACGCGCTCAATGCTGCTAATGCACGTTGGGGTAGTTTGTATGATGCTTTATATGGTACTGATGCGATTGATCAAAGCGGTGATTTGGCACCCGGTAAAGGTTACAACCCCAAACGCGGTGATGAGGTTATTGCTTTTGCGCGCAACGTATTGGACAGCAGCATTCCTTTGGCTGCGGGCAGCCATAAAGACGTTGTGGCCTATCAAGTTAGCGAGGGCCGTCTGAAATCCCAGCTGAAAGACGGCAGCAGCATTGGTTTGGCTTCACCCGAACTCTTTGTCGGCTACAACGGTAGTCCCGACGCGCCGACTTCTCTGCTGTTTTTGCACAATGGCCTGCATATCGACATTTTGATTGATAAAAGCAGCCCCATCGGTGCGCAAGATCCTGCCGGTATCAAAGATATTATTCTTGAGGCCGCTTTGAGCACCATTATGGATTGTGAAGATTCGGTGGCCGCCGTCGACGGTGAAGACAAAGCGCTGGTATACGGCAACTGGTTGGGTCTGATGAACGGCACATTGGAAGAGCAGGTTGAAAAAGGCGGTAAAACTTTTACCCGCAAACTGAATGCCGACCGCGAATATACCGCACCCAACGGCGGCAGCTTCAAACTCCCCGGCCGTTCGCTGCTGTTTATCCGTAATGTGGGCCATTTGATGACCACGCCTGCCGTATTGGATAAAGACGGTAACGAAGTTCCCGAAGGTATTCTCGACGGCGTGATGACCGCTTTGATTGCTCCGTTTGATTTAAACCGCAGTGAAAATAAAAACAGTCGCGCCGGTTCGGTTTACATAGTGAAACCGAAAATGCACGGCCCCGAAGAAGTGTGTTTTGCCAATGATTTATTTGCCGCAATCGAAAAGATTGCCGGTTTGCAGCCCAATACGTTGAAAATGGGCATTATGGACGAAGAACGCCGTACTTCGGTAAATCTGGCTGCATGTATTTATGAAGCGAGAGAGCGTGTCGTATTCATCAATACCGGCTTCCTCGACCGCACCGGCGACGAAATGCACACCTCTATGCTGGGTGGTGCGATGGTGCGCAAGGGTGATATGAAATCCAGCAAATGGATTCAGGCTTATGAGCTGAACAACGTTCAAGTCGGTCTGCAATGCGGCTTGCCCGGCAAAGCACAAATCGGCAAGGGAATGTGGGCAATGCCCGATTTGATGGCGGATATGCTGAAGCAGAAAATCGGCCATCCGAAATCAGGCGCGACTACGGCGTGGGTACCGTCTCCGACCGCAGCCACGCTGCATGCCCTGCATTATCACCAAGTAAACGTATTTGACGTGCAAAAAGAGTTGTTGGCACAAGAGCCGAAATGTTATTTGGATGATTTGCTGACTGTTCCGGTGGCCGAAAATACCGGATGGAGCGAAGCAGAGAAGCAACAGGAACTCGACAACAACTGTCAAGGCATCCTCGGCTACGTGGTACGTTGGGTAGAACAAGGCGTAGGCTGTTCGAAAGTGCCGGATATCCATAACGTTGGATTGATGGAAGACCGTGCTACTTTGCGTATTTCCAGCCAGCATATTGCCAACTGGTTGGCGCATGGCGTCGTAAGCGAAGCGCAGGTGCGCGAAACCTTGGAACGTATGGCTGGTGTGGTAGATAAACAAAACGAAGGCGACCCGCTTTACACTCCGATGGTAGGCCGTTTCGATTCATCTCCCGCCTTTTTGGCCGCATGTGATTTAATTTTCAAAGGCACCTCGCAGCCGAGCGGTTATACCGAACCTTTGCTGCATCATTGGCGCCGTGTGGCAAAATCGCAATAAATATAGCCATTTAAATATAGCAAGGCCGTCTGAAAGATTCAGACGGCCTTTTTAATTGGGTAAGCTATACCGTAATTGGATTTGTGTTTCAAAAATAAAAAAACGGTTAATATAACCGGCTGCTCAACTTCACCGTGCAAGTATGCAAAACGGGATTTTGTGTTGTAGTTTTGTGTAATCAGCAGATCGTTTTTGTACCGTTTGTCAGCATATCCGACAGCTTAGCGCTGCTTAATTTGTTTTTTTTTGGTAAACTGCACGGTTTGCTTAAGAAAAATTATTGTTTTCAGACGGCCTCGTTTGTGATGGCGGTGTTTGAAACGGTTTGGAAAAATATGCTGTTGGACTTAAACCGTTATTCTTTTCCGGTATTTCAAAAAGAAATTCGCAAACTGGCGGTTTTGGCAATGCCTATGCTGATAGCGCAAGTAGCCCAAGTCGGTATAGGGTTTGTTGATACCGTGATGGCAGGTGGTGCAGGGAAAGCCGATTTGGCAGCGGTTGCTTTGGGTAGCAGCGCGTTTTCGACGATTTATATCACTTTTTTAGGGGTGATGACCGCGCTGAATCCTATGATTGCCCAGCTGCATGGGGCCGGTGAGTATGAGAAAGTCGGTGAAACGGGACGTCAAGGCCTATGGTTCGGGCTGATACTCGGCATTATCGGCATGTTGTTGCTGTGGGCGGTGATTGCGCCGTTTCAAATGATTTTGACTCTGCCTGAAGAGGTTGAAAGTAAAATGAGCTGGTATCTTTTTTATACCAGCCTGGCTATGCCTGCCGCGATGGTACACCGTGGCTTGCATGCCTATGCATCAAGCCTCAACCGCCCGCGCGTCATTATGATTGTGAGCTTTCTTGCATTTTTACTGAATATCCCGCTGAATTATATGCTGGTATATGGGAAATTCGGGTTGCCGGCAATGGGGGGCGTCGGTTGCGGCATCGCAACGGCAATCGTTTTTTGGTTTAATGCCGCCGTGTTGTGGCTGTATGTGGCCAAACAGAAATATTTCCGGCAATTTCAGCTGACAGCAGTATTTAGTAAACCTGACAAACAAGTTTTCAAACAGATTTGGAAATTGGGCATGCCTATCGGGTTGTCGTTTTTTCTAGAAGTCAGCCTGTTTTCATGTATTGTTTTTTTGGTTGCACGCTTGGGTGAGGATTATGTGGCTGCACAACAGGTAGTGATTAGTCTTACCAGTGTGATTTATATGATTCCCCAGAGTATCGGTGCGGCAGGAACGGTTAGGGTAGGTTACTCGCTCGGTCGCAGCGAATATGCCCGTGCAAGATACGTATCAGGTGTTTCCGTTGTGCTCGGTTTAATAATGGCGGTATTGACGGCTTTGTTATTGGTCTTCTTACGCGAGCCCTTGGCAAGGATGTATACCGATGATGCTGCCGTATTGATAATCGCCGCTACAGTATTGTTGTTTGCAGCGGTTTTCCAATTGGCAGATGCCACGCAATGTGTCGCCTCCTATGCACTCCGTGGCTACAAACTCACCCGGGTGCCGATGTTTATTCATGCGGTAGCTTTTTGGGGTTTCGGATTGGCACCGGGGTATTGGTTGGCTTACGGATGCGATATGGGAATTTACGGCTTCTGGACAGCGCTGGTGTTGTCGCTTACGGTGGCTGCCGTTGCTTTGGTTTGGTATTTGGAATGGTGCAGCCGAAAAATGGCGGCGCGTAAAAGGATTTTGTGATGCAGCTTCAGCATAATGTCGATTTAACACCTCTGAATACTTTTGGCTTAAATGCCCGTGCCCGTTACTTTACGGCTCTCGAAAATGCTGCTTTGCTACCTGAATTATGTGCCTTGCCTGAATTTGACCGTAGTAGCGTATTGTGGTTGGGTGGCGGTAGTAATGTGTTGTTTATGCAAGACTATCCGGGATTGGTCGTGCATATGTGTAATAGTGGGGTGCGTGAAATAGGGCGTTCAGACGGCCTGGTTTATATAGAAGCTCAGGCGGGTGAAATTTGGCATGATTTCGTTTTGCAAACTTTGGAAATGGGATTAAGCGGCCTGGAAAATCTCAGTCTCATTCCCGGTACGGTAGGTGCCTCGCCCGTACAGAATATCGGCGCTTACGGTGTAGAGGTGAAGGATGTTATCCGTTCGGTACGTTGTTTCGATTTGGAAACCGGAAAATTTGTCGAATTAGATAATGCACAATGCCGTTTTGCTTACAGGGAAAGTATTTTCAAACAAGAAGGAAAAGGGCGTTATGTCATTACAGCGGTTACGTTTGCTTTACGGGAAAACTTTGAGCCTAATATCCGTTATGGCGATTTGGCCGCAATATTAGAAGAGAACTGTGGCGGTAGGGAAATCACTGCGAAAGATGTTTCTGATGCGGTTTGCATTATCCGGCGAAGTAAACTGCCGGATCCGAAAGAGCTTGGTAATGTCGGCAGCTTTTTCAAAAACCCCGTTGTGCCTGCGCAGCAAGCTACAGCACTGAAAAAACAATATTCTGATATGCCGGCTTATCCTCAAGAAAACGGTTCCGTAAAATTAGCGGCGGGGTGGCTGATCGATCAATGCCGTCTGAAAGGTTATGAGGTCGGAGGAGCTGCCGTACATGACAAGCAAGCTTTGGTATTGGTAAACCGAAATCAGGCTAGCGCAGCCGATGTGCGGGCTTTGGCCGAGTATGTTTGTAACCAGGTGGAAGAAAAGTTTGGTGTCGCATTACAGCCGGAGCCGAATTGGTTGCCTGATGTACACGTAATATGATTAACCAATTGACAATTACATGTTTGTAGTGCATTGTGCAAAAATATGAAAAGATCGAAGGAGATGCCGTAATGACAAAAGAATTAAGACCAAACACTTACAGCCGTATCGTTGATGCCAGCCTGATCTTATTTAATGAAGAGGGTGAACGTAATATCAGTACCAACCATATCGCTGCATATTTGGGTATCAGCCCGGGGAACCTGTATTACCATTTTCGTAATAAAGACGAAATTATCGTCCAATTGTTCAAACGCTATAGCGAAGACTTGTTGGTCTATCTGCATCAGGCCGTATTGCCCAGCAGCGTATCGGATGCCGTCAGCTATATGCAAGGAGTATACGATGTTATGTGGCGCTATCGTTTTTTGTTTAGCGATGTTAATACATTGTTGGCCAGAAGTGCCGAGCTTCTAGGTGAACACAATACATTTACCCAGGCCAAGGTTTCTCCTTTACTGCTTAACTTGCTCTCCCAACTTAATCAGTTGGATATTATCCGTGCGGATGAAACCGCTATGAATGATTTGGCAATGAATATGTGGATCGTGACCAAATATTGGTTTGATTTTGACGGTTCTTTACGCGGCAGGGCAAAGTTAACCGAAGATTCCAAATATCGGGGTATCCGTCGTACCTTAAGCCTGCTGAGACCTTACTTGCTACCGCAGCATTTAGAAGAGTTCGATCACACGCTGGCAACTATGGCGTAGTATTATAGTTATGTAAAAAACTATATTAATTGATAATGAAAGTTAATTATAGCTCATAATAAATTTAAAATAGACTATTTATATCTAACTGGATTACAATTAATTACATATCTATTGAAACCCTCAATAGCTGATAATGTGTATCGCATATTTGGGCTGAATTAAGTAACGGATTTATAGTAGGAAGACATTTCTACTACGTTATTCAATATTTAAGTGTTACGGTCAATAGACATACTGTTGGCCGTAATTTATTGAACCTTTATTGAAACAACTCAAAAGGTAATACGAAGTCAGAAATCTGAATTTTCGGAATAGACCAACGAGAAGACCATTGAAAAGATGGCTGTTAATCAACAGGAAAGACCACTATGAACGTAACCAGACGGCAGTTTTTCAAGGTAACCGCCGCCAGTGCCGGTGCATCCGGCCTGGCTGTTATGGGTATGATGCCGACTAATGCTTGGGCGGAAGTGCGGCAATACAAATTGTTGCGCGCATCAGAAGCCCGTAATAACTGTACTTATTGCTCGGTAGGCTGCGGTACGATTTTGTATAGCTTGGGCGACGGTGCTAAAAACGTAACCAAATCTATTTTCCATATCGAAGGTGATCCGGATCATCCGGTAAGTCGGGGTTCTTTATGTCCGAAAGGCGCATCACTGATTGATTTCGTCAATAGCCCTAATCGTGTACTTTATCCGGAAGTGCGCGAACCTGGTAGCAACGAATGGAAGCGCATCTCTTGGCATGATGCGTTGGTGCGTATCGCGAAACATATCAAAGCAGACCGAGATGCTAATCTGATTGTAAATAATGAAGCGGGTGTTCCGGTTCACAGATTGCCGACTTTGGGAATGCTTACGGCTTCGGCTAGCTCAAATGAGACCGGTATTTTGACCCAAAAATGGATGCGCTCTCTCGGTATCGTTGCCACAGATGCCCAAGCCCGCGTATGCCATGGTCCGACCGTATCGGCATTGGCTTCTACATTCGGACGCGGTGCCATGACCAATACGTTTGTCGATATACAGCATGCCGATTTCATCATGGTGATGGGCGGTAATGCGGCTGAAGCGCACCCAGTTGGCTTCAAATGGGTTATTGAGGCCAAAAAGAAAAAAGGTACTAAATTATTTGTTGTCGATCCGCGCTTTACCCGTACCGCATCAGTTGCCGACTTTTATGCTCCGATCCGTTCAGGTAGCGATATCGCATTCTTAGGGGCATTAATCAACTGGTTGATTGAAAACGATAAAATCCAATGGGAGTACGTTAAAGCCTATACTAATGCCAGTTTCATTGTTGACGAAGGATATGATTTCGATGAGGGTATGTTCGTCGGTTATGATGAAACTAAGAAAAAATATAATAATGAAAATTGGTATTACCAACTTGATGCCAACGGCTATGCGGAAACGGATCCTTCCTTACATCATCCGCGTTGTGTTTGGCAGCTGATGAAAAAACATTATTCACGTTACACATTGGATATGATGCATAACATTTGTGGAACGTCGAAAGAAGATTTTCTGAAGGTTGCCCAAGCATGGGGTGAAATGGCTGCACCGAACAAGGCAGGTACTATTCTTTATGCTTTGGGTTGGACGCAACATACTGTTGGTACGCAAATGATTCGTACGATGGCGATGGTACAGCTATTGCTTGGTAATATCGGTATGTCGGGCGGTGGTGTAAATGCTTTGCGTGGACACTCAAATATTCAGGGTTTGTCGGATTTGGGGTTGTTATCAACAGCATTGCCCGGCTATATGGTGTTGCCTAACGAAACTAATCATCCTACGTTTGCCGATTATTTGGCCAAGCAAACGCCGAAACCGCTTCGCCCCGGGCAATTGAATTATTGGGGTAATACTCCGGCTTTCTTTGTTAGCTTCCTGAAATGGATGTATGGTGATGCGGCAACCAAAGAAAATAATTGGGGTTACGATTGGTTACCTAAATGGGACAAGATGTACGATATCTTGCAACTGACCGATTTAATGTATCAAGGTAAAATCAACGGTTTGTTGGTGCAGGGTTTTAATGCCCAAGGTTCGTTTCCCGATGCTAACCGTGTGACTGAGGCATTTTCCAAATTGAAATACATGGTGGTGATGGATCCGCTTAAAACAGAAACTGCTTCATTTTGGGAAAATCACGGTGATGCACATGATGTCGACCCGTCAAAAATCCAAACAGAAGTGTTCCGTTTGCCGACCCCCTGTTTTGCAGAAGAGGCCGGTTCTATCGTGAATTCTTCGCGTTGGTTGCAATGGCACCATCCCGGAGCTAAGCCGCCTGGCGAGGCATTGCCTGATCTCGATATTTTGGCCGAGCTGCATATGCTGCTCAAAGAAATGTATGAAAAAGAAGGCGGTACGGCACCGGAACCGATTACTAAATTGAATTGGCCTTACAAAAACCCGTATGCGCCCACGCCCGAAGAAATGGCTAAAGAGTCAAACGGTCGTGCTTTGGCAGATATTAAAGATGCAGACGGCAACGTGATCCGTAAAAAAGGCGAGTTGCTTGATGGTTTCGCACAGTTACGGGACGACGGCTCTACTTCTTGCGCAACTTGGATTTTCTCAGGTTCGTGGACGGAGCAGGGCAACCAAATGGATCGCCGTGATAATACCGACAGTGGTTTAGGCAATACGCCGAAATGGGCATGGGCATGGCCGGCCAACCGACGCATTATTTATAACCGTGCCTCTTGTGACCCGAGCGGAAAACCATGGAATCCGGATCGCGTATTGATCGAGTGGGACGGTAAAAAATGGAGCGGGGCTGATGTGGCCGACTTCAAAGCGGATGCTGCACCTGATTCGGGTATGAATCCGTTTATCATGAATGAAGAAGGGGTAGGTCGCTTGTTCTGTGCACGTAAGCTGGTGGATGGTCCGTTCCCGGAACATTACGAGCCGCTTGAATCACCAATCGGAACCAATCCGTTGCATCCTAAAGTGGTACAGACACCTGCGATGCGCCTGTTTGACAGTGTGAAAGACCGTGTTGGTACGCGTCAGGATTACCCCTATGTAGGTACGACTTACCGCTTGACCGAGCACTTCCAATTCTGGACCAAGTCCGTGAAATTACTGATGATTGCTCAGCCGCAGCAGTTTGTGGAAATCAGTGAGGAGTTGGCAAAAGAAAAAGGCATTGCCAAAGGCGATTGGGTGAAAGTCAGCTCCAAACGAGGTTGGATTAAAGCTAAAGCCGTTGTGACCAAGCGAGTGAAGCCTTTGCAGGTGAATGGGCAAACTGTCCATCAGGTTGGTATTCCTTTGCACGGAGGTTGGGAAAACGTATCGGGTGAGAAGCAGTTTTTGGTGAATTCTCTAACGCCTTTTGTCGGTGACTGCAATACACAAACGCCCGAATACAAAACCTTCTTGGTAAACGTGGAAAAAGCATAAGGAACGTAAACAATGGCATTACAATCATTAGATATCAAACGCCGTTCCGCTACTGCCGGCATTACGCCCCCGCCGGGCGTACGTCAGCCCACGGAAGTGGCCAAATTAATTGACGTAACTACTTGTATCGGCTGTAAAGCTTGTCAGGTAGCCTGTTCGGAATGGAATGACATCCGAGATGAAATCGGTACTAACCACGGCGTATACGACAACCCGATAGACCTTACTTCAAAAAGCTGGACGGTGATGCGTTTCAGCGAAGTAGAAGAAAACGGCAAGCTGGAGTGGCTGATCCGTAAAGACGGCTGTATGCACTGTTCTGATCCGGGATGTTTGAAAGCTTGCCCGTCACCCGGTGCGATCATCCAATACCACAACGGTATCGTAGACTTCCATGAAGAAAACTGTATCGGTTGCGGTTACTGTATCTCTGGTTGTCCGTTCAATATTCCGCGTATTGATAAAAAAGACAACCGTGCATATAAATGTACTCTGTGTTCCGACCGTGTCGCGGTCGGTCAAGAGCCGGCTTGTGCCAAATCATGTCCTACCGGAGCCATTCAGTTCGGCTCGAAAGAGGATATGAAAAAAGTTGCCGCAGATCGTATTGTTGATTTGAACAAGCGCGGTTTCGATAAGGCCGGTTTGTATGATCCTGAAGGAGTGGGCGGTACGCATGTGATGTATGTATTGCATCATGCAGATAAACCCGGTCTGTATAGTGGCTTGCCGGAAAAACCTGCAATCAGCACCACAGTGAAGTTATGGAAGGGCTTTTTGAAACCTTTGGCTACCATCGGTATTGCAGCTGCAACCCTCACAGGCTTCTTCCACTATATTACCGTTGGTCCGAGCAGGGCCGAAGAGGAATCACCCGAAGTGATCGGCAAAGACGGCAAAACCTTGCACGGCGAGGAGGATGCATAAATGAAAGAAAAACTGATTCAGCGTTATAAACGTAGTGAGCGCATCAACCACTGGATAGTAGCGGTTTGTTTCGTATTACTTGCTATTTCGGGTTTGGCGTTTTTCTATCCGGCCTTTTTCTGGCTGACGGGTGTTTTCGGTACTCCCCAGCTGGCGCGCATTATTCATCCGTTTGTAGGCGTGGTAATGTTTATCGGCTTCTTTGTTCAGTTTTTCCGTTATTGGAAATACAATTTTATCGACAAAGAAGACGTTAAATGGATGAAGTCGGTCAAAACAGTGCTTAAAGGCCATGAAGTTGGTGATATTGGCAAATATAACGGCGGCCAAAAAGGAATGTTTTGGCTGATGACAGCGTGTATGCTGATATTGCTGGTTACAGGCTTTATTGCTTGGCGGCCCTATTTTGCCGAAATGTTCCCGATCCCGGTGATTCGTTTGGCGCTACTGTTCCATGCTTGGGCAGCCTTAATTCTGATTGCGGGTATTATTGTGCATGTTTATGCCGCATTCTGGGTAAAAGGTACGATTCGCGCCATGGTGGAAGGTGTGGTAACCCAATCTTGGGCAAAGAAACATCATCCGCGTTGGTACCGCGAAGTAATGGAAAAAAATACACAAGTTGAGAACCATCAAGATAAAGCTAAACCGAATATCAGACCTAAAAACTGATTGATCAGTCTGAAAAAAAGCAGCCGAAAGGCTGCTTTTTTTCAGACTGCCAAAATATTCAGACTGCCAAAATATTCAGACTGCCAAAATATTCAGACTGCCAAAATATTCAGACTGCCAAAATATTCAGACTGCCAAAATATTCAGACTGCCAAAATATTCAGACTGCCAAAATATTCAGACTGCCAAAATATTCAGACTGCCAAAATATTCAGACTGCCAAAATATTCAGACTGCCAAAATATTCAGACTGCCAAAATATTCAGACTGCCAAAATATTCAGACTGCCAAAATATTCAGACTGCCAAAATATTCAAGAGGCCATTACTTTATGACGGAAACGGTAGATTTTAAGGATTCCGTCTAAGCCGCTGACCAGTAGGGCTGAGATAATTAAGCCGTAAGTCGGCCATGATTCGGGCGGTACTTCTGTTTTCAGTAGTATCCACGAGCCGAGAAACAGCAAAACAGGTTCCAAGTAGCTCAGAATACCGAAGAGAGGAACAGGTAAGAAGCGGCTGGCAGCCAAATTCAGCTGCATTGAAACCGCACTGAAAATACCCAAGAGAGGAATCAGTACAATATATTTCCACGACCACGCGGCTTCATCCAAGCCACTACCGTTTATCATCAGATAGAGGGCGGCAAACGGAGCAATCAACATTAAGTCTAAAACAAGGCCGATAAGGGCCGGTACTTGCATTTGGCGGCGCAGCAGATAGTAAGGAGGATAGCCGAGACAAACTACCCAAGTCGTCCACGCAATCGCCTGCGTTTGCCAGATTTCATGCAAAACTCCGGCAGCGGCTAATATCAAGGCTGTTTTTTGCCAAGCGTTTGGTTTTTCACCTAAAAAAATGCGTGCAAATACCACCATCATTAAGGGAAACAGAAAATAGCCGGTGGCGACATTCACCCCATGTCCGTTGACCGGTGCCCACATAAACAACCAAAGTTGGACGGCAATCAAAGGTGTGGCGGAAAAAATTAGTAGCCAGCGGCGGGTATCACCGCCGATATCTGATACGAAAGCCTTGAGTTGAGGCCATATGCCGGTAACCAATACCAATAGCCATAATCCCCCCAGCATTACAATCATCCGCCATGCGAAAACATCGGTTCCGCTTAAAGGCTTGAGCCAATGGCTATAAAGATAGATAACCCCGAAAAGGATATTGGAGAGTAGTGCGGCGGCAATGCCTTTGGAAGTGGGATTCATAAGATAGTAGGCAAAAAATGACAAGCCGTCATTTTATGGAAAGTATATGATAAAATTTTTTGAAATTATTTTTTAATCGAAATTTTTTATCTTTTATTTTTATTTTTAGAAAGAATTTTTCATAAAATGGGTGGATATGATTTGGATAGGTTGGATCGGAATATTCTCAATATTTTGCAGGAAAATGCCGCTACTCCTTTAGCCGAAATCGCCGAGAGGGTACACTCTTCGCCGGCTACCTGTCAGCGGAGAATCCGGCAGTTGTATGAAAGCGGTGTTATTTTGAAGCAAGTGGCTTTGGTCAGCCCTACGGCAGTCGGGCGGAGCCTAAGCGTATTTGTGGCTGTAGAAATGGCCAGCCAAAACAATCAGGCGCTTGACCATTTTGTGCGGAGCTTGGCAGCAGAGCCCGATGTGGTGTGTTGTTATGAAATTTCCGGCGAACATGATTATATGCTGTTGGTACATGCGCGCGATATGGCTGATTATCACCGGTTAACCCGCCGTATTTTTACCGCTGATAATAATGTACGCGCATTTAAAAGCCAGTTTGTAATGGATTTTAATAAGGTGGAAACTAAAATCACGCTGTGAATGCTAGGCCGTCTGAAGAATTGGTTGATAAGGTTTCATTGAAAGGTCTTTTTACTTTTGCGCAATGCAGCTAACAGTAGACAGTACATTGAAAAAAACGAAGTTTTCTGTATAATTGCGAAAGTTTAAACAGGCAGGCTGCTTTTGGGCAGGCTGCCTGAAATGTTTATTTTTACAGAGTAATTATGTCTAATATTCCAGAAGAGGTGCGCCGTCGCCGCACTTTTGCCATTATTTCCCACCCTGATGCGGGTAAAACAACGCTGACCGAAAAATTATTGCTGTTTTCAGGTGCCATTCAAAGTGCGGGTACGGTGAAGGGTAAGAAAAGCGGTAAGTTCGCTACTTCCGATTGGATGGAAATCGAGAAGCAGCGTGGTATTTCAGTTGCTTCTTCAGTTATGCAGTTCGATTATAAAGAACATACCGTGAATCTGCTCGATACCCCGGGCCACCAAGATTTTTCGGAGGATACCTACCGTGTTCTGACGGCGGTTGACAGTGCCTTGATGGTAATCGATGCGGCCAAAGGCGTAGAGGCTCAAACGATTAAGCTATTGAATGTTTGCCGTTTGCGCAATACGCCGATCGTTACCTTTATGAACAAATACGACCGGGAAGTTCGAGACTCTCTAGAGTTGCTCGATGAAGTGGAAAATATTCTGAAAATCCGCTGTGCTCCGGTTACTTGGCCGATCGGCATGGGTAAAAACTTCAAAGGCGTTTACCATATTCTGAACGATGAAGTATATCTGTTTGATGCAGGCGGTGAAAAATTGCCGCATGAGTTTGAAGTCATCAAAGGTATTGAGAATCCGCGCTTAGACGAACTTTTTCCTCTCGAAATGGATAACTTGCGGGCGGAAATTGAGTTGGTGCAAGCTGCATCCAATGAGTTTGGCTTAGAGGAATTTTTGGCGGGTGAGCTGACGCCGGTATTTTTCGGATCGGCTATTAATAATTTTGGTATCCAAGAAATCCTGAATTCCCTGATTGATTGGGCGCCTTCACCGAAGGGCCGTGATGCCACTGTGCGGGAGGTGATGCCGGATGAAGAGAAGTTCTCCGGGTTTATTTTCAAAATCCAAGCCAATATGGATCCGAAACACCGCGACCGTATTGCTTTCTTGAGAGTTTGCTCGGGAAAATTCGAGCGCGGTATGAAAATGAAGCATTTGCGGATTAACCGTGAGATCTCCGCTTCAAGTGTAGTAACGTTTATGTCGCACGACCGCGAGTTGGTTGAAGAGGCTTATGCGGGCGATATTATCGGTATTCCCAATCACGGCAATATCCAAATCGGCGACAGCTTTTCTGAAGGCGAACAGCTCGCGTTTACAGGTATTCCATTCTTTGCTCCGGAATTATTCCGTAGTGTCCGCATTAAAAACCCGCTGAAAATGAAACAATTGCAAAAAGGCTTGCAACAGCTCGGCGAAGAAGGCGCGGTACAGGTGTTTAAGCCGCATAGCGGTGCTGATTTGATATTGGGTGCGGTGGGGGTACTTCAGTTTGAAGTGGTGACTTCGCGCTTGGCGGCTGAATACGGCGTAGAGGCGGTATTTGATACTGCGAGCATTTGGTCTGCCCGTTGGGTATCGTGTGACGATAAGAAAAAATTGGCTGAATTTGAAAAAGCCAATGCTGCGAACCTTGCTATTGATGCCGGCGGTAATTTGGCTTATCTTGCGCCGAATCGGGTAAACCTAAGCCTGACTCAAGAGCGTTGGCCGGATATCGTTTTCCATGAAACACGCGAACATGCCGTGAATTTAAATGCTTAACAACTGCCGTTAGGTTAAAAAAGGCCGTCTGAAATTTTCAGACGGCCTTTTTTATAATTCGGAAAGGCTTATGATTCAAATAATTAATTCTGGGTTAGGCACAACAGAGTTTGAAACCATAAGCAGTTTGAAGCGGCATTATTCGTATTTTACAGAATCATTGCCGGAATTTTTTTGAATGAATTCGATTTTGTAACCGTCCGGATCTTCTACGAAGGCAATAACCGTAGTGCCGTGCTTCATAGGGCCGGCTTCGCGTGTAACCTTACCGCCTTTTGCACGCACCGCATCACATGCGGTGTAAGCATCCTCCACTTCGATGGCGATATGGCCGTAGCCATTACCCAAATCATAGCTTTCGGTATCCCAGTTGTGGGTTAGCTCAATAACGGTGTGGCCGGATTCTTCACCATAGCCGACAAATGCCAATGTGAAGCGGCCCTCGGGGTAGTCGTGCTTGCGCAGCAGTTTCATACCGAGTACATCTTGGTAAAAGGCTAGGGATTTATCGAGATTGCCGACACGCAGCATGGTGTGGAGCATTCGCATAGTTTGGTTCCTTTTTATAGATAGTCAACAGGCCGATTGAAACGGTTGCCGGATAATCATTTTATAACATCTGGTTGTTTTTGAGAAAATTGCAGATGCAGTCGGCAGTTGCAAAGTATGGCTGGAAATAGCCTTGATTTCTGTATTATTACAACAAGCCGATTATGCTTCATGATGTAATTCAGATAAATTTTCGATATGAAAAACATCAAAAATATCCCGTTACACAATATTTTTCAGACGGCCTGTTTATTTGTTAATTCCTTGTTTTCACAAAAGCAGCATGCAAAATAAAACAGTAATAACAAAGATAAGGGTATTGTTAAAGTATCAATATTTTGTTTTTGTATATTGAACTGCAATGGCAAATTGGTTATAACATAAATAATGTTAAATTTTGTTGTTTTTTTTGTTATTTTCTTTCATGAATAAAGGATTGAAGAGATGAGAATTGGTATTCCAAAAGAGTCTCTGGCAGGTGAAACCCGTGTAGCGTCCACACCGGCTACTGTCATCCAGTTGAAGAAACTCGGATTCGATGTAGTAGTGGAGCATGGTGCAGGTGCTGCTGCCAGTTTAAACGATGCAGCTTATCAAGAGGCCGGTGCGGTAGTGGCCGAAACAGCCGAAGTATGGTCAAGCTCTTTGATTTATAAAGTCAATGCGCCTAATCATGCAGAAGTGGATTTGTTACAGGCGGGGCAAACGCTGGTCGGCTTTTTGTGGCCTGCACAAAATCCCGAGCTGGTGCAAAAGTTGGCCGATAAAAAAGTCAATGTGTTGGCAATGGATATGGTGCCGCGTATCTCTCGTGCCCAAGCTTTAGATGCGCTCTCTTCAATGGCGAATATCAGCGGTTACCGTGCCGTTATTGAAGCGGCTAATGCGTTTGGCCGTTTCTTTACCGGCCAAATTACCGCTGCAGGTAAAGTACCGCCGGCACAAGTACTCGTGATTGGTGCCGGTGTGGCCGGCTTAGCGGCTATCGGCACGGCGAATTCTTTGGGCGCGGTTGTTAAGGCATTTGATACCCGCTTGGAGGTAGCCGAGCAGATCGAATCGATGGGCGGTCAATTCCTTAAATTAGATTTTCCGCAAGAAGCGGGCGGTAGCGGCGATGGTTACGCGAAAGTAATGAGTGATGAGTTTATCGCCGCCGAGATGAAACTTTTTGCCGAGCAGGCCAAAGAAGTCGACATTATCATCACTACGGCCGCTATTCCGGGCAAACCGGCTCCCAAGCTGATTACCCGTGAAATGGTTGAAAGCATGAAGCCCGGCTCGGTGATTGTCGATTTGGCCGCGGCGACCGGGGGTAACTGCGAATTAACCAAACCAGGTGAGCTGTTTGTAACCGATAACGGCGTAAAAATCATTGGCTATACCGATATGGCCAACCGTTTGGCAGGGCAGTCTTCGCAACTTTACGCCACCAATTTGGTGAATCTTACCAAGCTGTTGAGCCCGAACAAAGACGGTGAAATCGAATTGAACTTCGATGATGTGATTATCCGCAATATGACGGTTACCCGTGATGGAGAAATTACTTTCCCACCACCTGCTATTCAAGTATCGGCCGCTCCTCAGCAAGATGCTGCTAAAGCCGCTCCGGCGACCAAGCCCGAGCCGGCACCTGTGCCGCTTTGGAAAAAACTGGCTCCTGCCGTTATCGGTGCGGTATTGGTTTTATGGATGGGGGCGGTTGCTCCGGCAGCATTCCTCAACCATTTCATCGTATTCGTATTAGCTTGCGTGATTGGCTATTACGTTGTGTGGAACGTATCGCATTCGCTGCATACTCCGCTGATGTCGGTTACTAATGCTATCTCAGGCATCATTGTGGTCGGCGCGTTATTGCAAATCGGCCAGGGTAACGGTTTTGTCTCTTTCTTGGCATTTGTGGCGGTGTTGATTGCCAGCATCAATATTTTCGGCGGTTTTTATGTTACCCGCCGTATGTTGAATATGTTCCGCAAGGGATAGGGAGTTTAAATATGAAAAAAGCTGCTTTAATTTTACTGCTGTCTGTATTTGTTTCGGGTTGCGACTTAGGTTTCCCTAAAATGTATGTAAATTATGATAATTTACCCGAAGGAGAAATCAAAGAGTCGATAACTAAAACTTTTCCAACTCCCCCAAGAGATGAAGAACTACGCAATTTAGTTTTATCTCGCTTAAAAGGAAATAAGACTGCTGAAAATATCCAAACGATAGTTTCTAAAATGGGAATGACTTGTCAGGTTGAAAAAGATATTTGTGAATATGATGGATATGTACTAACGCGGGCTACTGGGTTAAGTTCTGGTAGCGGTCGAGCAAAACACATTTATCAAATAACTATATCTCCCCAGTCAGGGGTAGATTCTTTAAAAGTTAATAAGCAAATATCAAAGGATACTGAAGATACCAAGAAAGAAAATTAAAATGGCAGGTAATGAAAATTATAGAATTGTCAAATCCCAATTACCATTAATTGGTGGTACTGCAGGGCATAATCTTATTGCTGTATTGGATGCCAATGGTCGCGTCATACATGAATTAAATGGTCTTGCTACGTCAAAAGATGGGGAAATTAAGCCGATAGGTTACTTACCATCAGATAGACTACGAGTTTACAATGAAAAGGAAGTAGAGGGTTTTTACTATAATTCATCGCAAAACCAACAAGTCGTTTTTGAAGGTAGCTATCAAGAAGTTATGAGTAAATTCAATTTAGGATATGCAATAGGGCAGGAAATTAACAACCGAAATATTCCATATCCCATACTAGGTTTAGGAGAAAACAGTAATTCGGTTGCTTCTACTTTATTAAAAGGTATGGGTTTAAGAGACCCCGATTTAGGAAATGCCCTTACTCCAGGAGAAGGTTCCCTACTGATTCCTGAGGAAGAATTAAAACGGATTCGCCAAAATTGGGAGCAAAAGCATTCCCAAAACCCCACTCAAAGCCAATCCACATTCGACAAAGTCAGTGCCATGGTTCAAGGGCTAATTAATGATACCGATGGTTCGTATGCAAAAAAAGTGATTGAGGAACATTCTGAAGAGATGACCAGCTTTGAGGAGAAAGTCCGTCTGAGTATCGAACAGGACAGGCAGCGGGAATTGGCAGAGAGGGGAAGCCAAACCGTTCAGCATGAAGAACAGCAAAGAAATTTTTCACGCTCTTTCGGCTGATTTTTTAAGCCCATACTGTATTTATCAGATAAAAGGAATAGCTAATGGACAGATTGGATTATGTAGCCGAACGTCTTGAAAACCTTGTTGTCAATATTGCGAAACTGATGACGAGATATCAAAACGATAGTGAGCGAATTGTTTCCAATATACAAAAAGGAAATGGATAAATCTTTGGGCCAACAGCATAAAATGATGGTCGAAATGATAAAGGAAGAACTTCTACACAGTGCCTCCCAGCAAGGATTGGTATGGCTGTTACGTTGGCTGTGTTAGTCGGCGGCATCGCATTGGTTTTTTTTATTCGGGCATAATTTCCGATAAAAAATGGAAGCTGATGTGGTAAATCTACTTAATTGGGCAGACATTGTACGCTGCGGTGATAATTCTATGTGCGAAAACGGGAAAAGCCGGAGCAAACGGCTACAAGATCATCCAAAGCCGCTGATGTTGATAATGCCTGCTTAAGTCTTTTCAAACAGCCTGATTTTTTATTTTTCTCACTCTTGGAAATTTGCCATGTCATTAGGTTTGGTTACTGCGGCCTATATCGTTGCCGCAATTTTATTTATTTTCGCCCTTGCGGGTTTATCCAAACAGGAAACCGCCAAGCAGGGCTGTTATTCCGGCGTAGCCGGTATGGCTGTGGCGCTGTTTGCCACGGTATTTAGCGAACAGACTTCGGGCTTGTTCTGGATTGTTGTAGCAATGGGCATCGGCGCCGCTATCGGCATTTACAGGGCCAAAAAAGTCGAAATGACCGAAATGCCCGAGCTGATTGCGTTGTTGCACAGCTTTGTGGGTTTGGCTGCCGTTTTGGTGGGCTTTAACAGTTTTATCGAGCCGGGGGATGTTTCCGCCGATATGCATACCATCCATATGGTTGAAGTATTCCTAGGCATCTTTATTGGCGCGGTAACTTTTACCGGATCGATCGTAGCCTTTGGCAAACTTAACGGAAAAATCAGCAGCAAGCCTCTGCAATTACCACACAAACATAAGCTTAATCTGGCAGCGTTGGCGGTATCCTTTATTTTGCTGCTGGTGTTTGTTGCCGTTGACGGTAGCTGGTTTGCCTTGATTTTGATGACTATTATCGCGTTGGCTTTCGGCTGGCATTTGGTGGCATCTATCGGCGGAGCGGATATGCCGGTAGTGGTATCCATGCTCAATTCTTATTCAGGCTGGGCGGCTGCCGCGGCAGGTTTTATGCTCTCTAACGACTTGCTGATTGTGACTGGTGCGCTGGTGGGTTCGAGCGGTGCGATTTTGTCTTATATCATGTGTAAGGCCATGAACCGTTCGTTTATATCCGTGATTGCCGGCGGTTTTGGTACGGACGGTAGTGCAGCGGTAGGGAGCGAAGAAGTGGGTGAATACCGTGAGGTGAAGCCTGCTGAAGTAGCCGAAATGCTGAAAGGTGCGCAAAGTGTGATTATCACCCCGGGATACGGTATGGCTGTAGCGCAGGCGCAATATCCTGTGGCTGAAATTACCGATTTGCTGCGTAAAAACGGTACGGAAGTACGCTTTGGCATCCATCCTGTGGCAGGCCGTTTGCCCGGTCATATGAATGTATTGCTGGCCGAAGCCAAAGTGCCTTACGACATTGTATTGGAAATGGATGAAATCAACGATGATTTCCCTGAAACCGATGTGGTGCTTGTGATTGGTGCTAACGATACCGTTAATCCCGCCGCCCAAACCGATCCAAACTCGCCGATTGCGGGTATGCCTGTGCTGGAGGTTTGGAAAGCCAAAGAGATTGTGGTATTCAAACGTTCGATGAATACAGGGTATGCCGGCGTGCAAAATCCGCTTTTCTTTAATGAAAACAGCGTAATGTGTTTTGGTGATGCCAAAGGTACGGTAGATGAAATTTTGGCAGAATTGAAAAAATAATCTGTTTTGCCGAAAAGCATAGAGAAGGCCGTCTGAATTTTTCAGGCGGCCTTTTATTCGGCTGTTGGCACGAAAAAGCCCTTACTTGGGAAATTATAAAAATATATTTGGCTGATTGTTTTATGTAATATAGTTATTTGTTTTATAAGGATTTAAATTATCCTGTTATTTTGATTGGCCGTGAGGGCCGACGTGCCGGTTTTGGGAAGCGTTAAGTTTCATCAAAATTTCCGCTCTTTTAAAGCGACTGCGTTTTTATGTTAAAATCCGCCTTTTAGATTAATTGAGGCAGCGGCTTTCGCGCTGCCTCCGAAGAAGGAAAGAAAATATGGCCGGCCATAGTAAGTGGGCGAATATCCAACACAAAAAAGCCCGTCAAGATGCCAAACGCGGCAAAATTTTTACCCGACTGATTAAAGAAATTACCGTTGCAGCCCGCTTGGGCGGTGGCGATCCTGCATCCAATCCCCGTTTGCGTCTGGCGATGGATAAAGCGTGGGACGCCAATATGCCTAAAGACAACGTACAGCGTGCGATTGATAAGGGTACCGGCAATCTTGAAGGCGCGGATTATATTGAATTGCGTTACGAAGGTTACGGTATCGGCGGTGCTGCCTTGATGGTTGACTGCCTGACTGACAACAAAACCCGTACCGTGGCCGATGTGCGCCATGCGTTTAATAAAAATGGCGGTAATCTCGGCACTGATGGTTGCGTAGCCTTTAATTTCGAGCACCAAGGTTATTTGGTCTTTACCGATGCAGATGAAGATGCTTTGATGGAAGCTGCTTTGGAAGCGGGTGCGGAAGATGTCATTACCGATGAAGACGGCGTAATCGAGGTGGTTACCAGTCCTGCCGATTGGGCGCAAATTAAAGCTGCTTTGGAAGCGGCAGGCTTCAAATCAGAAGATGGCGACGTTACCATGCGTGCGCAAAACGAAACCGTGCTCAGCGGCGAAGATGCCGAAAAGATGCAAAAGCTGATTGATGCGCTCGAAGATTTGGACGATGTACAAAACGTCTACACTTCTGCCGTATTGCAGTTTGAAGAATAAGGCCGTCGGCTTGAGCTTTGCTTTGGAAAAGCTGCTTGGAACCTCTGTTGTATTAGGTTTTTACCATGGATAAAACCGTTTACCTCTATACCGACGGTGCTTGCAAAGGTAATCCGGGTGCGGGTGGTTGGGGAGTGGTGATGCGTTACGGCAGTCATGAAAAGACACTTTACGGAGGTGAGCCTCAAACCACCAACAACCGTATGGAGTTGACGGCGGTTATCGAGGGGTTGAAAGCTTTGAAACGCCCCTGCCGTGTAGAAATCTGTACCGATTCGCAATATGTGAAAAACGGTATGGAGAGTTGGATCTACGGTTGGAAGAAAAACGGCTGGAAAACCGCTGCTAAAAAGCCTGTGAAGAACGATGATCTATGGAAAGCACTCGATGCCGAAGTACAGCGCCATGACGTGCATTGGACTTGGGTAAAAGGCCATGCCGGCCATGCCGAGAATGAGCAGGCCGATGCTTTGGCCAATCGTGGTGCAGTAGAGTATGCCTAGCGGGCAAGGATTCTAGCCTGATTTGGTTCGGCGTATATTCCAGGATAAAAAATGCGGTCTCCAATTTAAAATTAAGTTAAAAGGCCGTCTGAAAATATATTCAGACGGCCTTTAGGATTAAAATCTTTCGGATATGGCTATGGAGAGTCCGCATGAGTTCAGTTTGTCCCATTTGCACGGCCCAAGAAGAAGATGTTTTGCTGCAAACCGACAATTTGCGTGTTATTGCTGTACATGATGAAACTAATGCTCCGGCTTTTTGCCGTGTCATTTGGCAGGAGCATGTGTCAGAGATGACCGATTTACAGCCTGCCCAGCGCGATGAAATCATGAAGATAGTGTATCGTGTCGAAGCGGCGATGCGTCGGGTATTCAGTCCGGCCAAAATCAATTTGGCAAGTTTGGGTAATGTAGTGCCTCATTTGCATTGGCATGTTATTGCCCGCTTTACCGATGATGCCAATTTTCCCGCGCCTATTTGGGCGGAGCCTCGGCGCGAAGCAGCCGTGCGGTTGCCCGAAGATTGGCCCCGGCAGGTGCAGCGTCTGTTGCTCGAATCACTTTAACCTAGATTTATCTAAAAGGATTGTTATGACTTGGCAAACTTCACGCCGCAACCTTTTACGAGCCGGTGCCGCAGTTGCGGGTGCGGGTTTGTTGCAGGCATGCGGTAGCACCACTGCCCAGCCTCAGAGTGGCAAACGTCCCAATATTTCCGGAGCCCAACCTGTGCCGCCGAAAAAAAATACCTCTTCGCGCAGCGGTAATACGGTTTTGCGTGTTGTCGCCCCTTCTGGTTTTGCCGATAATGGCAGCCGTACCGAATCGGGTTTGACCCGTCTCTATAATGCCGGATTTACGGTAACGAACCAGCAAGCGGGTTACCGCCGCTATCAGCGTTTTGCGGGAAGTGATGCCGAGCGTATTGCGGATTTCCAAGACGTTGCTACGGGTAGGGTGGCAACGCCGAAAATTTTGATGGGTTTGCGCGGTGGTTACGGAGCGGCACGTTTGTTGCCGGCTATTGATTTTGCCAGCTTAGGTGCGCGGATGCGTGAGCATGGCACGATGTTTTTCGGCTTCAGTGACGTATGTGCCGTTCAGCTGGCATTATTGGCCAAAGGCAATGTGTTGAGTTTTGCAGGGCCGATGGTGTATAGCGAGTTCGGACGTCCAAGTTTGAGTAACTATACTATGGATGCCTTTATTAATGGTGCGACCAATCCTCAAAATACCATTGTTGTTTCGGAAATACAGCGTCGGGAAGTGAATGTAGAAGGTACTTTGTGGGGCGGGAACCTCAGCGTGTTGGCTTCTTTGGCAGGCACGCCTTATATGCCGGATATCAACGGCGGCATTCTTTTTCTTGAAGATGTGGGCGAGCAACCCTACCGTATCGAGCGTATGTTGCAAACTTTGCATCTAGCCGGTATTTTGTCGAAACAGCGGGCGGTCGTTTTCGGCGATTTCCGTATGGGTACGATCCGTGATGTATATGACAGCAGCTATGATTTCAGTAGTGTCGTCAATACGGTATCGAGAGTTGCGCGTGTACCTGTGCTGACGGGCTTCCCGTTTGGCCATATTACGAATAAAGCGACTTTCCCCTTGGGTGCGCATGCCAAGATCCGAAGTATGGGCAATGGCGGCTATTCTGTGAGCTTCAGCGGCTATCCTGTGCTGGAGGCGGCTTCGTTAAGTTTGAATACTTTGCTGCCGCCACCTGTTTTTGATTTCATGGAATCGGCGGTAACGGAAGATTCTGTTCAGGAATAAACGGATAACCCAAAACGGGAAATACGGTTTTGGGTTTTCATGAAACCGATAAACATTATATTTATTTGCTGCAAAGTTTCAGATGTACCATACAACGTAACAGTCATTGCTGTTTTGCAATGAAATCATCTTCTATCTGATAGCTTTGCTGTTTTTAGACCTGCCGAATAATAAAAATAGATATTGTATGTAAATGCCGTCTGAAAATTTTCAGACGGCATTTTTATTTGGTAAAAGTGGTTAACAAATATTTTAATGCTTGATTGCCGTATCGCGTAATTCGCGGCGCAGGATTTTACCTACATTGGATTTGGGAAGTTCGTCAAGAAATTCGATATCTTTCGGAATCTTATAGGCAGTAAGCTCGGTACGGCAGAAGTCGATCAGTTCTTCTTTGGTGAGGGATGGGTCTTTTTTGACGACAAACAGTTTGATGGCTTCGCCGGTTTTTTCGCTTGGTATGCCTATGCAAGCTACCTCGAGCACCTTTTCATGGTGCGCGGCTACCTCTTCCACTTCGTTTGGGTAAACGTTAAATCCTGAAACAACAATCAGATCTTTTTTGCGGTCGACTAATTTCAACCAGCCCTGTTCATCCATAACGGCAATGTCGCCCGTTTCCAAAAAACCTCGCGCGTCAATGGCTTTTGCGGTTTCATCCGGCCGCTGCCAATATCCTTGCATGACTTGGGGGCCTTTAACCCATAATTCGCCCGGCTGGCCGCGGGGAACTTCTTGGCCGTTTGCATCACGCAACTCTACTTCCGTGCTTGGTATCGGTAGGCCGATACTGCCGGTATAGGCGGGAATATTCAATGGGTTACAGCATACGCCGGGGCTGGCTTCTGTTAGGCCGTAAGCCTCTACAATCGGCGTGCCGGTTACGGCTTTCCATTTTTCGGCCACGGCTTTTTGGGTTGCCATACCACCGCCCAGTGTCAGTTTTAGGTGGCTGAAATCAACTTCGGCAAATTCGGGCTGGTTGACCAAGCCGTTAAATAATGTATTGACGCCGATAAACACGCTAATTTTGTGTTGCTTGAGTTCTTTGATGAAGCCCTTCATATCGCGCGGATTGGTAATCAGGATAACTTTTGCCCCTGCTTGCGTGAAAATCATCAGGTTTATGGTTAGGGCGAAAATATGGTAGAGCGGTAGGGCGGCTATAACGGTTTCTTCGCCATCGCGCAGTTGGTTTTGGATCCATTCGGCACCTTGCAGCATATTGGCGCAAATATTGCCGTGGCTTAAAACCGCGCCTTTTGCCACGCCGGTCGTGCCGCCTGTATATTGCAGGAATGCATAGGTTTCACGATTCAAGGGTATGGGGGTGAAGTGGTGCTCCGCCCCTTGTTTTAAGGCCGTCTGAAAATTAATAGTATTGGCAATGCGGTATTCGGGCACCATTTTTTTGATTTTGCGGATGACAAAATTCATCAGTGCACCTTTGATAGTGCCGAACATTTCACCGATATTTGCAATGATTACGTTTTTAATTTGTGTTCGCGGCAATACCAATTCGAGAGTATTGGCGAAGTTTTCCAAAACAATGATGGTGTTTACGCCGCTATCGTTGAGCTGGTGCTCCAATTCGCGCGGGGTGTAAAGCGGGTTGGTGTTTACTACGGTAAGGCCTGCTTTTAATGAGCCGAAAAGGGCGATCGGGTATTGCAGCACGTTGGGCATCATAATAGCCACCCGGTCGCCTTGCTGTAATTTGAGCGTGTTTTGCAAAAACGATGCGAAGTCGGTAACCAGCTTGTCCATTTCCCGATACGAAAGGGTTTTGCCCATGTTTTGGAAAGCGGGACGGTTACCGAACTTTTTCACGCTTTGCTCAAACACATCAATGATTGAGTTGTAACGGTTTAAATCGATTTCGGGCGATACGCCTTGTTCGTAGCTTTTCAGCCAGATTTTTTCCATATTTTTATATTTTGCAAATGATTTATTAATGTGGTTATAGAGGCCGTCTGAAACTTTTCAGACAGCCTCCGGTATTTTTATGCGGTTAGGATAACCGGTTTGTCTGTTTGAATGATAATACCGCCGCCTAGGCAAATATCACCGTCATACAATACGGCGGATTGGCCGGGGGTAACTGCCCATTGCGGTTCGTCGAATGTGAGTTTGACGGTATCGTTATCCAAATACTCTAGAGTACATGCAGCATCGGCCATGCGGTAGCGTGTTTTACATGTATAACGCCCTTCGGCGGGACGTTCGGGTAGTGTGAAGCTTAAGTCGTTCATAACCAAGCTGTTGCTCAAAAGCAGAGGATGGTCGTGTCCTTGTACTACTACCAGCTCGTTAGTAGCCAGATTTTTGCCCGCCACAAACCAAGGCTCGCCGGCTCCGCCGATACCCAAACCTTTGCGTTGGCCGAGTGTATAAAAGGTGAGGCCGACATGTTCGCCGACGACTTTGCCTTCGGGCGTAACCATTTTGCCGTTATTAGTGGGCAGGTATTTTTGCAGAAATTCACGGAAAGGACGCTCTCCGATAAAGCAGATGCCCGTGCTGTCTTTTTTGGCGGCGGTAGGCAGTTTTGCTTCGGTAGCCAATCGGCGTACTTCTGTTTTTTCCAAGTCGCCCAAGGGAAATAGTGCGCGTTCGAGTTGGAAAGGACGGAGGCGGTAAAGAAAATAGCTTTGGTCTTTACTTTGGTCGATACCTTTGAGTAGGTAATGTACACCGTTGCGGATTTCTTTGCGGGCGTAATGCCCGGTTGCAATAACATCCGCGCCTTGCTCGATTGCGTAATCCAAAAAGCATTTGAATTTGATTTCGGCATTACATAATACATCAGGGTTCGGAGTACGGCCTGCTCTGTATTCTTTTAAGAAGTAGGCGAAAACGTTGTCTTTATATTGGGCGGCGAAGTTAACGATATCAATATCGATATCGACGATATCGGCTACTGCCATGGCATCTAAGGAGTCTTCCTTAATGCTGCAATATTCGTCGTTGTTGTCATCTTCCCAGTTTTGCATGAATACGCCGCGTACATTGTGTCCGGCTTGTTTGAGCAAATAGGCGGTAACGGATGAATCTACACCGCCGGATAGGCCGACGATGATGTTTTGAGGGGTATTTTGATGGTGCATGATATGCAATCGTATCGGGACGGCAGTGCTGACTTATTTGATGCCGTCTGAAAGAGTTTGACAAGTTGCAATTTTATCATAATTGAAACTTGTCGGGCGGATTTGAGCTGCGGGCAAGTGGAAAACTATAAGGCCGTCTGAAAGCAGTTTTCAGACGGCCTTATATAGGGTTTACGGATGGCGGTGTTATCAAATATATGCCGAATACCCGGCTTAGTTTTGGCAATGCCGCTTAATATTTGGCACTGATAAGCTTGTTGTTACTGAATGTTTGCTGTTGCATTATATTGCCGTTATAAGCGTAGGTAGTCAGTGTGCCTTCGGTTGGATGGGCGCGGAAGTTAAGTAATTCGCTGCGTGGCAGAATATAAGGGTCGGTGCGTTTGCGGCTGTGGTCGCTGTAGAAATCTTGAACCGTATATTCATTTCCCCGCTTGCCGATTAGTTGGCGGTAATAACCACCCTTAACTGGGCTGTCGGAAGTATTGCCTCGCGCATCGAAGTAGGTAACGATTTGCTCTTCTATCACATTGATGCCGCCGTTACTTTTTTCAGCCGAACGGTTTTTATCGAAGCCGACCGGGATGTTGATGCTGGTACCGAGACCGACATTGCTGCCGATATTCGTACCTAGTCCGATGCCGACAGACATTCCGGGGGTACCTACGGAGCAGGCTCCTAATAACAGAGCCAAAGGGGCGATGTAAGCCAGTTTTTTCATGATACGCTTTCTGCAGAAGGTTGGTTGCAGCCGGGAGGTAGAGTTTATCCGGCATCATTCTGCCGACAGTATAACGCGATTTGGGAGAGACAATGGTTAGGTAGGGTAAAACCGGTTTGGGGTATGGTTTTGATGCGGAAGTTTTGCAACAAAAAAGCACGCTTAAATAATTTTAAACGTGCTTTATAAAGGTACAGACGGAAGGTTAAGAAGTTTATTTCATAGTAAGCTGCAAACCGTTACCGGAGAAGTTGATTTCTTTCACAATACTGAATTCACGTGGTTCGCCGTTTACATGCACAGGTTGCATGATTTCTTTTTCCATCCAGCTTACGGCCGCCGCATCAATGGCTTGAGAACCGCTTGTGCGGATAACACGCACATTGCTGGTTTGACCGTTTGTGCCGATAGTCAGACGCATGATGACTTGGCCGGTAATCGGCGCAGTTGCTTGGGAGGTTTTTTGATAAAAACGAAGTTCGGATGCGGCGGCCGGTAAGTGAGCAGCCAATAGAGCAGCGGTTAACGCGAAAGAAGCAAAAATACGGCGTGTCATAATCGAATTCCTTATCGTAAAGTGCTTAAATAATTATTTATTTAACTATATTCAGTTTAGAATATTAGCTTTGTTTTTGTGTTTGTGATTATTGTGCTTATTTCTAACAGTAAATTCAATAAGGAAATGTCAAAAATACCGGATAGGCGGACTTTTTTATGGATAGTCGGTAAATTTATGCATTTTGTTAAATTTTTTAATTAATTTAATTTTTATTAAAAACAATGGTTAATTTTATTTAATTATGCCAAGGGGTTATTTGGTGCGGTGTGGTAAAAAAGTTCCAATGGTAATCGGGTAAATTGGGGTAGAGTATTTGAGAAGGCTAAAGAGATGCGGAAAACTATGGCGGTAATGGTAATACTATCGACGGTATGGGTTCTGCGTTAAAATCATATTTCGAACTTACTATATACAGATTTATTGTTGTCTCCATCGCGGAGCAACTCATGAAAGCATAGCAATGAAAACCTTAAAATTTACCAAAATGCACGGGTTGGGTAACGATTTCATGGTAGTGGATGCTACTGTACAAGATTTCGATCCTTTGCTGGCACCGCTGGCAAAATGGTCTGACCGCTATACAGGAGTAGGTTTCGATCAGCTGCTGGTAGTGGAAAAAACGGATTTGCCAGAAGTAGATTTCCGTTACCGTATTTTTAATGCCGATGGCGGTGAGGTTGAACAGTGCGGAAACGGTGCGCGTTGTTTTGTACGTTTCGTGGTGGATAAAGGTTTAACGGATAAGCATGAAATACAAGTAGAAACCGCCCGCGGTATTATTGTTCCCAAATTATTGGAAAATGGTTTGGTTACCGTCAATATGGGGCAACCCCGATTTGCGCCTGCCGACATTCCGTTTGTAGCGGCTGGAGGAGAGCAGGAAGAGGCATTGACCCATATCGTTTTGGTAGGGCTGGAGTCGATTCCGGTCAGTTGTGTCAATATGGGAAACCCGCATGCGGTTATTTTGGTAGATGATATACAAAATGCGCCGGTAGCCAAGTGGGGAGAGGCGATTGAATCGCATGAACAGTTTCCGGAGCGCGTAAATGTCGGCTTTATGCAGGTATTGGATGAGCAGAATATCCGTTTGCGTGTTTTTGAACGCGGCACGGGAGAAACCCAAGCTTGCGGTACGGGTGCTTGTGCAGCAGTGGTGGCCGGTGTGCGCTTAGGGCTGCTTAAAGCCGGTGCTCCTGTGAAGGTCAGTTTGCCCGGCGGTGATTTGTTTATTGAGTGGCAGCCCGGAAGCAATGTTTTGATGACAGGGCCTGCGGAAACCGTATTTGAGGGCGAGTTGCAATATTAATGGATAAGAAAAGCGTTTTAAGTTTTTTACAGGAACACCCTGAATTTTTGGCAGAACACGCCAATATATTAGGCGTGCGTATGCATGATGATAAGGTACGTTCGTTTGCACAGGCGCAGATGGCCGCATCACAGCAGAAAATCAAAAAAATGGCTAAACAAGTTGAAGTGATGTTAGATGATGCCCAGGCCAATCATGCGACGATGAACAAACTGTTTGCTTTGAATCTAAAGCTGCTTGCCGCCAATACGGTTAAACAGGCGGCCGATGCGCTTTATCAGTCTCTTGCAGAGGATTTCGGGATACGTTATATGCGGCTGGTATTGATTGCCGAACCTGTAAATAAAGCACGTGTGCCCGGAGGGTTGAAGATTATGCGTGACAGTAAAGCCGGCGCAGCGGTTGCCGCTCTCGAAAAAGTGGAGGCGGGCGGTAAGATTAAGCCTGAGTTGAGGAGTCTGCTGAATAATGACTCAAACGCCGTATTGGAAAGCTTTTTACAATTGCCCCTATTGATCGGCGGGCAGACAGGAGGCTTGCTGTTATTGGCAGATGAAGATGTCGGCCGTTTCAGTGCGGATTTGTCGACAGAGTGGGTGTCGCAATTGGCACAAGCTGTCGGAGTATTGTTATCACGTATGATGGGTTACCGCTAAGATGGCAGCCAATATCGGTTTATGGTTTTTGGCGGTTTATATCGCCGTATTTGTGGTGGCGGCTTATAAAGCGGGCGAATTTCAATGGCTTTGGGCAAGTATTGTGTTATGGTTGGGCTTCGGTTTCATCGGAGCACGACTATTGCCGGGCATATGGGGAATTACGCATTTGAGCACCGCTTATATGCCGCATTTTTATATTGTTTTGGGCAGCATATTCTTTTTTGTCAACCGTTGGAAAAAAATACCGCAGGGCTCGGGCTGGTATGCCGAAGGAGGCAATCCATTCTTGAGCTTGTTTGCCGTCAGCGGTGCGTTGTTGAGCTTTGTTTGGCTTGTGTTGGCTTTGATTGTTTATTCCCGGTATCCGACGGGTTTGACACCTTATGTATCGGCAGGGCTGTTGCATCTTTATTGGTTGGAACCGGTTTATTGGGTGTGTATGCAGGTAGTGCTCATGCTGCTGTTTTATTTCCACCGCAGTATTATCGTTGGAATGCCGGCTAATTTTTTCAGCAGCCGTCAGCTTCATGCGGGTTTGTTATTGGCTTTTTTCCTGCAAACGGCTTTCGTGGTGAAAACCATGTTGGAAATCCGATATTAATTAAGGCATGGCCCGGGAATGTTTTTTAGGCAGTGTTAAGCTAATTTATAACTTTTGGTTGTAAGCATGTGAACAATGAATCTTTAGTTTTCAGACGGCCTCGGGTTATGATGAAACAAGTTTATTAAAAGGAGTCAGTTTATGAATATCGCAAACAGCATTACGGATTTAATCGGCAACACACCTTTGGTTGAGCTTAACCGTTTGACAGAGGGTTTGGAAGCCCGCGTAGTGGCCAAACTGGAATTTTTCAATCCGGGCAGTAGTGTGAAAGACCGTATTGCGATTGCCATGATTGATGCGGCTGAGAAAGCCGGACAAATCACTAAAGATACCGTGATTGTAGAGGCAACAAGCGGTAATACCGGTATCGGTTTGGCGATGGTGTGTGCTGCCCGCGGTTATAAACTGGCCATCACCATGCCCGAGAGCATGAGTAAAGAGCGCCGTATGCTGTTGCGTGCTTTTGGTGCCGAACTGATTCTCACCCCCGCAGCAGAAGGCATGGGCGGTGCGATTGCTAAAGCACATGCTTTGGTAGAGGAAAATCCCGATACTTATTTCATGCCTCGCCAGTTTGATAACGAGGCTAATCCGAAAATACACCGTGAAACAACGGCCGAAGAAATTTGGCGCGATACAGACGGACAAGTAGATATCTTCGTATCCGGCGTGGGAACCGGTGGTACGATTACCGGTGTGGGCGAAGTATTGAAAGCGCGCAAGCCTGAAGTACAGATTGTCGCCGTTGAACCTGAAGCTTCTCCGGTATTGAGCGGCGGTCAAAAAGGTCCACATCCGATTCAGGGTATTGGTGCGGGTTTTGTGCCGGCAGTATTGAATACAGATGTGTACGACAGTATTGTCCAAGTGCCAAATGAAGCTGCTTTTGCAACTGCACGCGCAGTGGCTGAAAAAGAGGGTATCTTGGTTGGTATTTCTTCAGGTGCGGCGGTTTGGAGCGCATTGGAGCTGGCGAAAAAACCGGAAAATAAAGGCAAATTGATTGTCGTTGTTATTCCTTCTTATGGGGAGCGTTACTTGTCTACTCCCTTGTTCGCCGATTTGGTGTGATGCTTGATTAAGCATTAAGATTACGATTGCTAATATTGTTTTAAGCCAAAGGCCGTCTGAAAATAGCTTCAGACGGCCTTTGTATTATTAGGTTTTTGTAAAGCGGCAGACTAAGGGTTTCTGATGATATAAACCGGTTAAGATGCTTGATTCCTCGGCCCCGGGCGGTTGCCATTCCTATAAATATCCTATTTCGTTATAATACGTTTTTATTTTTATTGACGGCATCATGACACATATTCACATTATTGGTATCGGCGGTACGTTTATGGGCGGTTTGGCGGCGATTGCCAAAGAGGCCGGGTTTAAAGTAACCGGCTGTGATGCCAAAATGTATCCGCCGATGAGCACCCAGTTGGAATCATTGGGGATTGAGGTGCATGAAGGTTTTGATGCCGAACAATTGCAGCATTTCAAAGCGGATGTTTTTGTAATCGGTAATGTTGCAAAGCGCGGCATGGCGGTTATCGAGGCGGTTTTAAATCAGAATCTGCCTTATATTTCCGGTCCGCAATGGCTGGCCGAAAACGTGCTTCATCACCGTTGGGTATTAGGTGTTGCCGGTACGCACGGCAAAACGACAACGGCCAGTATGTTGGCTTGGGTGCTGGAATACGCGGGCTTGGCTCCCGGCTTTCTGATCGGGGGTGTGCCGCAGAATTTTAGCGTGTCGGCCCGTTTGCCCGGCGCTCCGCGGCTGGATGCAAACAGCGTATCGCCTTTTTTTGTGATTGAGGCAGATGAATACGATACGGCTTTTTTTGATAAACGCAGTAAGTTCGTGCATTACCGCCCGCGTACCTGTGTGGTAAACAATTTGGAATTCGATCACGCCGATATTTTTGCGGATTTGGATGCGGTGAAAACGCAGTTTCACCATTTAATGCGCACGGTTCCGGGGGAGGGTTTGGTTGTTGCCAACGGGGTTGAAGCTAATGTTCGTACAACTTTAGACAAAGGCGCTTGGACTCCGGTTGAGTTTTTTGGAACCGCCGACGGCTGGCATGTACAAAATGTTGCGGCAGACGGCTCGTTTGACGTATTCCTGCACAATGAAAAAATGGGGCATATTGCCTGGCAGCTGATGGGTGAGCACAACCGCATGAATGCGTTGGCCGTAATCGCTGCTGCCCGTCATGTGGGCGTGGATGTGGCTACGGCGTGCGAAGCGTTGAGTGCATTCAAAAATGTGAAGCGCCGTATGGAATGCAAAGGGGTGGAGAAAGGCGTAACCGTTTATGATGATTTTGCCCATCACCCGACGGCGATTTCCACTACGGTGGCAGGTTTGCGCCAACGGGTGGGCGATGCGCGTATTTTGGCTGTCTTGGAGCCGCGTTCGAATACGATGAAACTAGGCACGATGAAAGCGGCTTTGCCGCCAAGTTTGGCAGAAGCGGATTTAGTATTCTGTTATGCCGGCGGAGTGGATTGGGACGTAGCGGATGCTTTGTCGCCTTTGGGAGACAAGCTGCACGTAGGTAGAGATTTTGATGCTTTCGTGGCCGATATTGTTGCCCAAGCGCGCAGCGGAGATCATATCTTAGTGATGAGTAATGGTGGATTCGGCGGGATACACGAGAAATTATTATCCGGTTTGCGCTAATTAACGGTATAAAAAAGGCCGTCTGAAAAAATTGTTTTCAGACGGCCTTTTTTCTAACGGCTATTGTTTGCAGTAATCTGATGGTAATCTAGCGGATAACGCCCAGGCTTTGGTTGAGCTGTTCTTCGGCCCGTTTGACGGCGGCCTCCAAATCACCAATACGCTGTTGGTAACGGGCATAGTTACGTTCGTTACCGTAGCGTACTTTTTTGCCTTCAGCCAATGCTTTTTGTGCCTCTGACAAATTTTGTCGCGCCAAGCTGACTTGGTTGGACTCTTGGGCTTCTGCCGTGACGGCTTCATTTTCGTTTGAAGCGGCTTGGTTATTGTAAGCGTTTATCGGAAGAGAAGAGTAAACCTCAGGTTTGCCTAAGTTGGCTTTTTGGCAGTTTTTGCCTGGGGATTGTGTATAAATACGTTGGCCGTTGGCGCTTGTACATTCGTAAACTGTAGCGGCATTGCCGTACGAAGCGGTTAACAGGCTGATACACAGAAGGGTAAATCGTTTCATAAAAATTGTTTTCCGTTGGTTGTAACCGTCGGTTCGGGCTTAGCGAAACCAAAACCACCATGCGGCCAAAAGAATAATAACGGCGGCGATGTTGCTGATAAATATGATTCGCCAGTGAGTAGGCATACGTTGGCCGTTTGCGGTAGGGCGTCCCTTACGGGCGTATACAAACGGGCTGAGTAAGATGGAAACAGCTGAAATCAAAATGATTACAGCATAGTAAATTTTTTCTTTTTCCATAAAGGCTCCCGTTTGTTTTGCAATCAGTTTTATCCGAAAAAACGGTGATAAAACCAATTATAAAAACTATTTTATTACTTTTTCTATAAGACTGATGCTGCTTTGTGTAAATATCATGGCCGTCTGAATAATATTTCAGACGGCCATATGCTTGTATCTGCAGATAATCGTCTTTATGATGGTTCGTATCAGATATATTTTGGAGGGATGGCAGTGGTAGAGATTGTTCCTATTTCCGCATTGCAGGATAACTATATTTGGTTGCTGAAAAGTGGCGGAGAGGCCGTGTGCGTTGATCCCGGTGATGCCGTGCCGGTATCGGATTATTTGCAGGCCAATGGTTTGGAGTTGGTTCAGATTTGGATTACCCACCACCATCATGACCATACGGGCGGGGTAGCTGCTTTAAAAGCGCAGTTTCCCGATTGCCGGGTATACGGTCATACCGATATTGAAGCGGATTGCCAGGTAGGTGAGGGCGACCAGATAGGTTTTGCAGGCGGCATAGCCGAAGTATGGGAAACGCCCGGGCATACCGATAAGCATATCGGCTATATATGGCAGGAGGGCGGGCAAACATATGTTTTTTGCGGGGATACGCTTTTTAGTGCCGGTTGCGGGCGGGTTTTCAGCGGAACGGCTAAGCAGCTCTATAGGAGTTTGCAACGTTATCGCGCTATGCCCGGGCAGACTTTGTTTTATCCGACGCATGAATATACGGCGGCCAATTTAAAGTTTGCAGCTTGGATCGAACCGGATAATACGGATATACGGCAAGCTTTATCCGATGCGGTTAATACGCCCACTTTGCCCGTATATTTAAGCCGCGAGCTGAAGATTAATCCTTTCTTAAGGGTAAATGAACAGGCTGTGCGGGAGCGGGTTTCACACTTGGCCGGAATGGATGAAGATGATGACGCAGCTATCTTTACGGCAATGAGAACGTTGAAAAATCAGTTTTAGTGTTACAAAACCACGGCGGATAAATCGGATCTGCGCGGAATGTTTTCGGTAGCAGTGCCGTAGGATTTTAACTGAAGGCCGTCTGAAAATAGGGCAGCTTTTATTTTTATGACGATGTGTTGTTTGCTAAGGTTAAAGCCAAAATACGTATAACTATCTTGGGCGATAAGCGGTTTTATTATCGGGTATGATAAAATCGTATTGATTTATAATATTTTATTCTTGAAGAATAAAGGCGGTATTGTGCGTATTTTTATGTTGTTGGTAATAATCGTTTTGATGCAGGTGTTTACCTTCGGCTTAGGGCGTTCCCTACAATGGTTGTTGGCCGGCAAGATAGGTGTACGGGGGCGTCGGATCTTGATGGCGGGCGCTTTTGTTGTTACTAATTTGTTAATCGCAGGTTTGTTGCTGCAACTCGGCCATGCGGTATTCCGCTGGACGGCACTGTGGATGGTATTGCTGCTTTATGTAATGTATGCGGCACTGGTCACCTTCCTTCTTTATCTGCTGTTATGCAAAATTTTGGATCAAAAGCCTATGGCACGAAGCCTACGGGTGTTTGCTCCTTTGTTTTTACTTGGTCTTTTGGCTTACTCGGCTTACAACGCCTATACGCCTGCAGTTCGCCATTACCAAGTGGTGTTGGATAAACCGTTGGCCAAGCCGTTGCGTATCGGTGTTGCCAGTGATTTGCATTTGGGTGCACTTGTAGGTAAAGGGCAGTTGCAAAAACTCAGTGAAATTATGCGGCGCGAAAAGGTAGATATTATTTTACTGCCCGGTGATTTGATGGATGATAACGTTGCTGCTTATCGTGCCGAGAATATGCAGCCGGCTTTGGCCAAGCTGCAAGCTCCGCTTGGTGTGTATGCCACATTGGGCAACCATGATTTGTTCGGTCATCAGAGTGAAATTGTTCAAGAGCTCACTAAAGCGGGCATTCAAGTATTACGCAACAGTAGCAAAGTGGCAGGTGGAAAAGTTTTGGTTGTCGGGCGCAATGATGATTCTGATCATAGCCGCCCGAGTACGGCTGCTTTGTTGGCGGGGCAAGATACGTCATTACCTGTATTGCTGATGGATCACCGTCCGACTGAAATTGATCTTCACAGCCAACTTCCCATAGATATTCAAGTATCGGGGCATGTGCATAACGGCCAGATCGCGCCGGCTAACTGGATTGTGCGCCAGCTGAACCGGGTAGCTTACGGTTACCAACAAATTGGCAACGGTCACTTTTTTGTTACCTCCGGATTCGGATTTTGGGGTGTACCTTTTCGTCTCGGCTCGCAAGCCGAAGTGGTGGTGATTGAGGTGTCGGGTAAGAATAGCGTGAGCGCACACTAAGTTATAATTTGTGATTAATAAAAAAATATGCCGTCTGAAAATTTTCAGGCGGCATATTTTATGATTTGGAAAACAGATTATGCTAAAAACATTTTATAGGCGGCATTATCCGTTTCATTTTGATACACGTAACCAAGATTATTGAGGAAAGAATTAAAAGCTTCGTCATCCTCTTGCGGAACATCCACTCCGACTAAAACCCTACCGTAATCGGCGCCGTGATTGCGGTAGTGAAAGAGAGTAATATTCCAATCGGTTTGCATGTGGCTGAGGAAGTTTGCCAGGGCACCGGGACGTTCCGGAAACTCAAAACTAACGACACGCTCGTTAGCCACTTTATGCGTGCGTCCGCCAACCATATATCGGATATGGATTTTGGCTATTTCATCATTGGTTAGGTCGGTATTGGGCAAACCGGCGGCCGTGAGTTCGGTGCTGATTTTGGCTAAATCCTGAGTACCTGCGGTTTGGATACCAACAAAAATATGCGCAACCGTATCGTCACCGTAGCGGTAATTGAATTCGGTGATATTCCGGTTGCCCAAAATATTAATGAATTTCAAGAAACTGCCCGGTTTCTCAGGAATGGAAACAGCAAAAATACCTTCGTTCCCCTCGCCCAGTTCGCTGCGTTCCGAAACATGGCGGAGGCGGTGGAAATTCATATTGGCACCGCTGGTGACGGCAATCAGGGTTTGGTTACGTACCTGATTGCGGGAAATATAGGCTTTCAGTCCGGCCAGGGCTAACGCACCTGCCGGCTCGGTAATGCTGCGGGTGTCATCGAAAATATCTTTGATGGCACCGCATATCGCATCGGTATCTACGGTAATGATATCGTCGAGCAAATCACGGCACAGGCGGAAAGTTTCTTCCCCCACCAGCTTCACGGCAGTGCCGTCTGAAAACAGACCGACATCTTTTAATTCTACCCGCTCTCCTTGGGCAATAGAGAGCTTCATATCGCAAGAATCATTGGTTTGAACGCCGATTACTTTGATTTCAGGCCGCACCTGTTTCAGGAAAACGGCCACACCGGCCGCCAAACCGCCACCGCCGATAGGAACAAAAATAGCATCGATTTCTCCCGGGTTTTGGCGGATGATCTCCAAGGCCACAGTGCCTTGTCCCGCGATAACGTCGGGATCGTCGAAAGGGGGAATGTAGGTCAGCCCGCTTTCGGCAACTAAAGTCATGGCATGGTCGTAGGCATCGTTGTACGAAACACCTTTCAAAACCACGTTGCCGCCGCGGTTGCGTACTGCATCCACTTTGATTTGCGGTGTGGTTTCAGGCATGACGATGGTTGCGGGGCAGCCTAAACGTTGGGCTGATAAAGCAACGCCTTGTGCATGGTTGCCGGCGCTTGCGGTAATAACGCCGCGCTCTAGCGCCGCTTTGGGCAGTCGGGCCATTTTATTGTAGGCCCCGCGGATTTTGAATGAAAAGACGGGTTGGAGATCTTCACGTTTTAGCAATACTTGATTGCCCATGCGGGCCGATAAAATACGGGCATGATCAAGCGGCGTTTCTACGGCAACATCGTAAACCGATGCGGTGAGGATACGGGTAAGGTATTCGGGGTAAGACGGAGTATTCATAGAATTTGGCGCAAAAACAAGTAAGCAAAGGTAAAACCATACCCCGCAGGCCGCCTGAAAGCAAGAAAAATGTTAGGCCGGGCAATAATTAACGGTATAATACCGTCGGAAAATCAAGCCGTTCGTATGTTTGTCCTTATCATAACGTTCGAATGGTTTATGATTGCTCCCCGCATCAGCCTTGTAAGTTATCTGCTTGCCGTTTTTATGCCTCCTGATGCGGTTTTAAAGTACATTAGATTTGACAGGCCGCCTAGCGGGCGGCCTTTTGATTTGCTGTTTGGATTTGAGAAACGTGATTCCTATGAAAAAAACATTGCTTGGCCTAGTAGTGGCCGCTTTATTGTCCGGCCATGTCATCGCAGCCGGTGAAAATACCGCTTCCGCGGCATCTGCTCCTGCAACCCAAGCCGCTTCAGCTACAAATACCCAAGCTGCCGCTCCCGCACAGGCCGTACCGCAAGTACCTGAAATTGCGGCCACGGCTTTTGTCATTAAAGATTTGCAAAGCGGCCAGATTCTTGCTGAAAAAGGCCTGAACGACCAAATAGAACCTGCGTCCCTTACCAAGCTGATGACTGCTTATTTGGCATTCAAAGCGTTGGAAAATGGTACGCTCAAACCCGAGCAAATGCTGACCGTATCGGAAAAGGGCTGGAAAGCGGAAGGTTCGCGTATGTTTCTGGAGCCGCGTAAGCCGGCCAGTGTCAGTGATTTGATCAAAGGCTTAATTGTTCAATCGGGCAATGATGCGGCCATTACTTTGGCTGAGGCTATTGGCGGCAGCGAAGAAGGTTTTGCCGATATGATGAATGCGGAAGCCAAACGGTTGGGGATGACCAAAACCCATTTTCTCAATAGCACGGGTTTGCCGGCAGAAGGCCATTTGACCAGTGTGAACGACTTGGTTATTTTGGCGGGTGCGATTATCAATGATTTCCCCAAATACTATCCGATTTATTCGATTAAATCATTTAAATATAACAATATCGACCAACCTAACCGTAATTTGCTGCTATATCGCGATCCGAGCGTAGACGGTTTGAAAACCGGACACACCAGCAGCGCGGGCTATAATTTGGTGGCATCCAGCAAACGCAACGGCCGCCGTGTCGTATCAGTAGTCGTGGGTACTGAAAGCCAAGAATCCCGCGCAGCGGAAAGCAGCAAATTGTTGAATTGGGCTTTGCAATCTTTCGACACGCCGAAATTGTATGATGCCAACCAAACCATTTCCCAGTTGAAAGTGTATAAGGGTTCGGCCAATGCGGTGAATGTCGGTTTTACCTCTGATGCTTATATTACGATTCCGCGTGGGCAGGGCGGTAATATCAAGCCCGTATTGGAAACCGTGCAGCCAGTGCTGGCACCGATTCAAAAAGATCAGGTGCTGGGTAAGCTGAAGATTATGAGCAACGGTAAGGTATTGGCCGAAAAAAATGTTGTCGCTCTGAATGCTGTGGAAGAGGCAGGCTGGTTCGGCCGTGCTTATGACAGCATTGTTTTGTGGTTTAAGAATCTGTTTGCAGATGAATAAAGCTTATCGAACCGTATAAGTTTTTGCGTGATAAAAAAATCCGCCGCCTCGTGAGAAGCGGAGGATTTTTTATATTTTAAGGTTATGATTTTTTTAAAATTAATGATGGCCGGCAAATTTGATAAATACTGATGAAAGTGGCCGTAAAGTGCTGTTTTAAGGGCCGGCAAACATAAAAATGCCATCTGAAAACTTTCAGACGGCATTTTTATGTTTAGCTGTCAGAGATCCGGTATAACAGTTAATCGTATTGTTATAAAAATCTAAGTGTCGGATACTTTAAGATTATTCGGCCGATTTGCTGTTTTCGGCAGTGGCTTCGTTTTTGGCTGCATCAGCAGGGGCATTTTCAGCGGCGGCTTTACGCTCGGCTTGGGCTGCTAATGCTTGTTGCACGGCAGGGTGTTGTTGGGCGATTGCTTGTTCTTCCGGGCTGACTTCGCCTTTGAAACGGTTGTTTAAGTCGAAGCGTTTGCCACCGCGTGCCAGTGCCTTCAGATAGCGGGGGCGGCGGCAGTGGTTGGCTAAAACCCGGGAAATCAGGGTGGGATCAAATTGGGGCAGGGCGGCAATCAGATCTTGGTCGATACCCAAAGCCAGAGGTTTGAAACGCTTGAACACATCGAATTTATTGTAGATGTGGTCGGCAATCATATCGGTTTGCTTCTTTTTGCTCATGGTTTGTACAGCGGATTTCAGCGCCGCACCCAAAGCGGTTTCTTGAGTCATTTCGGTATTTCCTGTGGTAACAACTTGCACGCCGTTTTATCATTTTGCAGTGCATTCATAGATTAGGCGGCATTGTAGTATAAACTGAATGTTTTGGCTAAAGTTTTTTGGAATAAAAAAGAGTATTTCCAGCCATATTTATGCCGTCTGAAAAAATTTTCAGACGGCATTATTGCTACTGGAGGGTCTATCCGGCGATATCCGGTGTTTGTACGCGCACATCGGCATTTTGAGCACGTTGGCGCAAAGCGTGGTCGATTAATACGAGGGCGATCATGGCTTCGGCAATCGGTGCGGCGCGCAAGCCGACGCAGGGATCGTGCCGGCCATGGGTGGCGATTTCCACGGGGGTGCCGTCAATATCGATGGAGCGGCGCGGTGTGGCAATGCTGCTGGTGGGCTTGACGACAAAATTGGCGGTAATGGTTTGCCCGGTGGAGATGCCGCCGAGAATGCCGCCCGCATGGTTGCTTAAAAAGCCTTCGGGGGTGAGTTCGTCGCCGTGCTCGCTGCCGCGTTGAGCCACACTGCCGAATCCTGCGCCGATTTCAACACCTTTTACGGCGTTGATGCTCATAAGCGCATAGGCAATATCCGCATCCAGCCGGTCGAATACCGGTTCGCCCAAGCCGACGGGTACATTGCGGGCTTCTACACGGAGTTTGGCGCCTACGGAGTCAAGCGACTTGCGTATGCTGTCCATGTAGTTTTCGAGTGCGGGAATTTGGCTTTCGTTGGCGGCGAAAAAAGGATTGTTGTTGATATGGCTGTAGTCTTCGAAAGTAATTTTATGTTCGCCGACTTGGGTAACGTAGGCAGTGATTTCGGTGTTGAATTTTTCTTTCAGCCATTTTTTTGCAACAGCTCCGGCAGCTACCCGGGCAGCGGTTTCGCGGGCAGAGGAGCGGCCGCCGCCGCGATAATCGCGTATGCCGTATTTATGCCAGTAGGTGTAATCGGCATGGCCGGGGCGGAATTGCCGGGCTATATTGCCGTAGTCTTTACTGCGTTGGTCGGTATTACGAATAAGCAAGGCGATGGGGGTGCCGGTGGTGCGTCCTTCGAATACGCCTGAGAGGATTTCGACTTCGTCGGCTTCGCGGCGTTGGGTAACGTGGCGGCTGGTGCCGGGTTTGCGGCGGTCGAGATCGGCTTGGATGTCGGCTTCGCTAAGTTCCAAGCCGGGGGGGCAGCCGTCGATGATACAGCCGAGTGCCGGGCCGTGGCTTTCGCCGAATGTGCTTACGGTAAAGAGTTGTCCGAATGTATTGCCTGCCATGATGTATGGATGTGTGGTGGATATAGGGAATTGAAGTTTAGCATAAAAGCGGGGGCTTTGATGCCGTCTGAAAGTTTGAAAAAGTGTTGGCGGCTTCGGGTTTGGGTTGTGTGTGGTATCCGCTTGGTTTTTACTGCCTAGTGCTTGCCATGGGGCATAAGTGCTGATGAAAACATCGCCGTTGAGCTGTTTGAGCAGACCGCTTTATTTCAGGCGGCTGTTAATGTTGGACAGGCTTTCTAGTGCGGAAGTGTCAATAGGGTTGACGGCGGAACAAGCCAAAACAATGTGTTCGGTTTTGGGGTGCGTATGCACGATATGGCTGATGTGATTCTCGAGAAAACGTGCGTTTGGAAAATACAGGCTTTCGTCGATGCGGATAAATACGGCTTGCGACGGTGTTTCTACTATGTGGCACCCTGATATTGCGGAAATGCTCGCTGCCGCCGATTTTTCCTAATGCTGCAGTAATACAATAATAAGGTGTCGACGAATACTGCATCACCGATCAGGTAGCTCAAACAGGCAGGCGTTGTGGCAGGGGGTGTGTATCATGCGTGCTTTCAGACGGCCTATTGAGAATTCGTCGCCGTCTTAAAACAAGCGGTCAAATTGGCTGCCGTCTCGTGCAAATTCAGTTCCTGCGTTGAAAATTTTACCGAAAGTATTTTGAACGGCGGTGATATGGCTGCCGATACCTGTTTGCCCACCCAGCCTTTCATGCAGATACGGGGCTGCGGAAAGATGGTCGGCATGGACATGGGTTTCTAAAATCCATTCGGTTGTTAATTTCTCGGTCTCGATATGGCGGATAATTTTATCGGCTGAATCCAAAACGGTGCGTCCGGAGGCGTAATCGAAATCAAGCACCGAGTCGATAATCGCACAAGCATTGGATTGTGGATCGCGCACTGCATAGCTGAAGGTATTGCTTGCTTGGTCGAAAAAAGCTTGAACGACAGGGCTGTTCGAAATCAGTAGGTTTATCGCGGTGAGCCCTTTGGTTGTCGTAAGGCGGGTAATTTATATTTTAAAGTTTTAATATTTAGTTTTTGAAAAATTAATAAATGCTATTGTTGCAGGAAAAGTTTGTTAAATGCTTTTTTGTAAGTACGGGTATAGATTTTCAATTTCTTCAGCAATTTAGTTGTTTATCGGCTATAATCCGCAGCTCAATTAATCACCCGCATTCAGACGGCCTGAATGCTTCTGCTACCCAGAAAGGAACAATGATGACGCTTTACTCTCTCTTTATTACTTGCCCGCGTGGCTTGGAAAATATATTGGCTGACGAATTGCAGGTACAAGGCTGCACCGAAATTGCCGCTACCGACGGTGGTGCGGCTTGCAAGGGCTCATTGGAGCAGGTTTACCGCATCAATTTGCACTCGCGCACGGCTAGTCGCGTTTTGTTGCGCCTAACTAAAGGCACTTACCGCAACGAGCAAGATATCTACAAGTTGGCGCGCAATATCCGTTGGGCGGATTGGTTTGTTTTATCGCAAACTTTTAAAGTAAAAGTAGAGGGCAAGCGTGCGCAGGTGAAAAGCCTGGATTTTGTCGGTTTGAAAATCAAAGACGCTTTGTGCGATGCGTTTCGCGACGTATGCGGCGAACGTCCGAGCGTGGGAAAATTCAACCCCGATGTGCGCGTACATGCTTTTATTGATGAAAAAACGGTGCAGATTTTTATCGATACCAGTGGTGAGGCATTATTCAAACGCGGCTACCGGCAAGACACGGGAGAGGCTCCTTTGCGGGAAAACTTGGCGGCCGGTTTGCTGTTGTTGGCGGGATATAACGGTAGCCAACCGTTTCAGGATCCTTTTTGCGGCAGCGGCACGATTGCTATCGAGGCGGCATGGATTGCCGCCAACCGTGCTCCGGGTTTGATGCGTCGTTTCGGTTTTGAAAAATTGGTCGGGTTCGATAAGGCCTTGTGGGATAAAATCCGCCGTGAGGCAGAACAAAAAATCAGTTTCAAAACCGTTGCGCCTATTTCAGGCAGTGATAATGATCGTGCCATGATACGTGCCGCTATGGCTAATGCTCAGGCTGCCGAAGTGGACGATTTGATCCGCTGGGAGGTAAAAGATGCACAGTCGGTACGTCCCAACGGTTCGGGCGGGATTATGATTTCCAATCCTCCTTATGGCGTGCGCTTGGCGGAGGTGCAGGCATTGCAGGCTCTTTATCCGCAACTGGGCGCATGGTTGAAACAATATTATGCAGGCTGGCTGATCGGTATGTTTACCGGTGATCGGGAAATGCCGAAGTTTATGCGCCTTTCGCCGAAGCGTAAAATACCGCTTTATAACGGTAATTTAGATTGCCGTTTGTTTTTACTGGAAATGGTGCAGGGGTCGAACCGTTGAACCGCAGTTGGTATTGAGGCCGTCTGAAAGATATTGATTATGCAAAATACAGAAAATAACGAACCGTTACGCCTTTCCAAACGTATGGCCGAACTCGGGCTGTGTTCCCGCCGGGAGGCCGATAGTTATATTGAGAGCGGATGGGTGAAAGTAAACGGTAAAACTGCCGTTCTCGGGCAAAAAGTTACCCGTGGCGACCGTATCGATCTGCAAAAGCAGGCACATGAACAGCAGGCTGCAAGAGTGACCATTTTACTGAACAAGCCCGTGGGCTATGTAAGCGCGCAAGCAGAAAAAGGTTATAAAGCGGCCGTGGAGCTGATTACCCCTGAAAACCATTGGGAGGGTGATACCAGCCGTATCCAATACAGCGAACAGCATAAATTCGGTTTGGCACCGGCCGGGCGTTTGGATATCGATTCGGTAGGTCTGCTGGTGTTGACACAGGACGGACGCATTGCCAAACAATTAATCGGCGAAAACAGCAGTTCGGAAAAAGAGTATCTGGTACGCGTGCGCGGCAAACTCTCAGAAGAAGGCTTGCGCTTGTTGAATCACGGTTTGAGTTTGGATGGTGAGCGTCTTAAACCGGCCGAGGTGTCATGGCAAAACGAAGATCAATTACGCTTCGTACTCAAGCAAGGTAAAAAACGTCAGATCCGCAGAATGTGTGAGTTGGTCGGTTTGCGCGTAGTGGGCTTAAAGCGCATACGGATGGGCAAAGTCAAACTCGGCCGCCTGCCACCCGGAAAATGGCGCTATCTAAATGTAAACGAGCAGTTTTAATTGAAATAAATCAGGGGCTGATATGGATTGCCCCTGATTTTTTTAGGCTATAGAGCACGGTCGAAAAACAGAGGGACTTTACTTTGTTCGCTCATGGTCTCAACATACTCTTGTACTTTAGGGGGAAGTTCCAGTCCGCGTACCATAGTAAGGTTGCGTAGAATCGGGAAAATCAAGATATCCTCCATACTGATTTCCCCGTTTAGGGCATTTGGAGCTTTTGCCCAGTTATCCAATTCGGCCAAATCTTGATGCAGGCGCTCCAGATAGCTTTTGGTTTTGCTTAGATTGGTTTGGAAATTACCGATATTTTTCTCTTTTTTCTTCACGAAATAATCAATTGCCGATTGGGTAGAGAATTCGGGTAGTCCCAGTAACACATCGCGCGGTTGAACCAGCTTGTTTTGATATTCGTTGACTTTGTTGAACCACTGTTGAATTTCAGGGCGTATATTTTCAGCAAGGCAACCGCCGCCATATTCATTAACAAAGCGTACGATATCCAAGCTTTCGGCCATATGCGTACCATCTGGTTTCTCTAAAATAGGCACTTGCTTGGTACCGATTAATCCTATGGGTGTGGCTTCGTCATCATTTTGTAGAATCACTTCCTCTAACGGCAAATTATATAGGCCAAAAATCATCCGTGTCCGTACGCAAAACGGACAATGATCGTAAATATACAGTTTCATACGTTTGCCTTTCGGAGGTATAGGAGCAATTACCTTAGCACTTTAGGCCGTCTGAAACAATACGGTTCCATTAATGGGAAAAGTTTTTAGATTTTTTTATGTTTACAGCTATCCGGTAAACACGCCGTATTTTAGGGAGAATAGTCATAAGGGACGGGCATTGTGTATTGGTTATGAAAGTTATCAAACCGCAGGGTAAATTTGCTACAATACCGATTCTCAATCAGATCTATCGGAAAATTCTATGAACAGTAGTTCGCCGGCACCCAGCAGCATCGCTCCTAATTTGGAAAATTACCGCCAATGGTTTGATATTTACGCGGATAAGATTTCGGAGGCTGATGCCAAACTGCTTAAGCGTGCATTGGCGTTGGCAGAAGAAAGCTACCCTGAGGGAGCTGCAACGCCGGTGGGAGAACCACTGCTGAGCAATCTGATGGGTGCGGCTCAAATGGTGGCCGAGATGGATTTACTTTCCGATGCGATTGCGGCTACGCTGTTGACCGATATTTCTGCATATCGGGAGGATTGGCGCGAAGTGGTAACCGAACAATGCGGTGCCAGCGTATGTAATTTGGTTGCCGGTATTGATGAGGTACAGAAGTTAACCCATTTTGCTAAAGTTGACAGCTTGGCTACTCCGGAAGAACGGAACCAGCAGGCGGAAACCATGCGTAAAATGCTGCTGGCAATGGTTAGCGATATCCGTGTGGTATTGATTAAACTGGCGTTGCGTACGCGTACTATGCAGTTCTTAGGATCACAGCCCGATAGTGAGGATAAGCGCGAGCTGGCTAAGGAAACATTGGATATTTTTGCCCCATTGGCTAACCGCTTGGGCGTGTGGCAGCTGAAATGGCAGCTTGAGGATTTGGGTTTTCGCCATCAGAACCCTGAAAAATATAAAGAAATCGCCCGCCTTTTAGATGAAAAACGCACCGAGCGGCTGGAATATATTGAAAATTTCCTGCAAAGCTTACGTATAGAATTAGATAAATATGGCATTAGTTATGATGTGGCCGGGCGGCCGAAGCACATTTATTCCATCTATAAAAAGATGGTGAAAAAAAAGCTGACGTTTGACGGTTTATACGATATCCGAGCCGTGCGGATTCTGGTAGAAAGCATCCCCGAATGCTATACCACGCTGGGGCTTGTACACAGTTTATGGCAACCCATTCCGGGAGAGTTCGACGATTATATCGCCCAACCCAAGGGGAACGGTTATAAAAGCCTGCATACGGTTGTAGTAGGGCCTGAAGACAAAGGTGTCGAAGTACAGATTCGAACGTTTGATATGCACCAGTTTAACGAGTTCGGCGTGGCGGCGCACTGGCGTTACAAAGAGGGTGGCAAAGGCGATAGTGCTTATGAGCAGAAAATCGCTTGGCTGCGCCAGCTGTTGGATTGGCGCGAAAATATGGCCGGAAGTGATAAAGAGGATTTGGCAGGCGCATTCAGAACCGAATTGTTCAGCGATACCATTTATGTTCTTACCCCGCATGGCAAAGTATTATCGCTACCGGCGGGTGCGACGCCGATTGATTTCGCTTATGCGTTGCACAGCAGTATAGGCGACCGCTGCCGCGGTGCGAAAGTAGAAGGGCAGATCGTACCGCTTTCCACACCGTTGGAAAACGGTCAAAGGGTAGAAATTATAACTGCTAAAGAAGGTTCTCCTTCTGTAAACTGGCTTTATGAGGGTTGGGTAAAAAGCAGTAAGGCAATCAGTAAAATCCGTGCTTTTATCCGTCAGCAAAACAGTGAGGCCGTGCGTGAAAACGGTCGGAACCAGTTTGAGAAGCAAATCGCTAAAATCTCGCCCAAGCCTAATTTGCAGGATTTGGCCGAAAAATTGGGTTTTAAGCAAATCGATGATTTATATACTGCCGTAGGGCAGGGAGAGCTTTCACCCCGTGCTATTCAAAAGGCTTGCGGTGCGCTGCATGAGCCTAAGCCCGAGCCGGTGAGCGAAACCAATATCGTTAAACAGTCTAAAATCAAAAAAAGCGGTAAAAACGGGGTTTTGATTGACGGTGAGGATGGCCTGCTGACTACTTTGGCAAAATGCTGCAAGCCGGCACCTCCTGATGAAATTGTCGGTTTTGTTACTCGGGAGCGCGGTATTTCTGTGCATCGAACCAATTGTCCTTCATTTAAACATTTGGCCGAGCAATCGCCTGATAAAGTGTTACCGGCAACATGGGCGGGTACTCAGGACGGACAGGTATTTGCGGTAGATATCGAAATCCGTGCACAAGATCGGGGCGGTTTGTTGCGTGATGTTTCTGATGCATTGGCAAGACACAAGCTCAATGTGACGGCGGTGCAAACCCAGTCTCGCGATTTGGAGGCGAGTATGCGCTTTACCGTTGAAGTAAGGCAGGTTGACGAATTGCCGCGCGTACTGGCGAGTTTGTCGGATGTAAAAGGTGTGTTGAGTGTAACCCGGCTATAAATATATATGCTAAATAAAAAACCATGCCGTCTGAAAATTTCAGACGGCATGGTTTTTTATTTTTGGCATGCTTGAAAGCTAAATATGTTTTAAAAATTTAAAACTCAAAATCCATTTGTTCAGGCAGTAAGACAACCAGTTGGCGGCTTTCCCAAGCCAGCTTTTGGAGTTTGTGGCGACGCATCGCAATCAGACGGATAACTTGATGTTTTTGGGTGCTGCTCATTTTTAGCCAAAAAAGACGTTCTTCACGGCTGCGTAAACAGCCTTTGCAATAGCCTTTACTGTTGGCTTCGCAAACACCGATACAGGGGCTGGGAATGTCGAAGAATTCAAGTTGTTCCATAGGTAGCGGAAGTTTGTAGGGTGGGCTTTTTATTGTAATGCAATTTCAAGCGCATGGAAGGGAAATCAGCTTTGTTTTGCAACGGGATGCGTATTGCCGGAAGTGGTAAAAGTTACGAGGTAAGGGGATGCCGCCTGAAAGATTCGGGTAGCGTATGGGGAAATGTCGGGCAGGGGATTTTCAGGCTTTATTTTGCATATTGTGGTGTTCTATTTCAAAACCGCTTTGTTTGTATGCTTTGAAACGCTCGCGTGCATCGGCCAATTCTTCTAAGCTGGTGCCAACGATTTCCAATACGCGCGACGGTTGGGGGCGTGTGTCACACCAAAAAGCAGCGGACAAGTTTAAAACTACTTCTGCCGTAGTTTGTTTAGGAAGTTGGTTGCCGCTTGAGATGACTATCGGCACATCTTCAGGATACGTACCATCATGCCATATTTCATGAGGTAGAAAAGAAGTGGCGTTAAAGCGCCATAAATCAATGTCGAGCTTGGCTGCGGCCGTTTCGGTATCGGTCCATATCAATATGCTGTTGCTGTTTTGCAGTGCACGTTGCGCTAGGCGGCAGGCAAAATCGGCGGGGTCGGCAACATGGGTATAGAAAGTGGCTTTCGGCATTCATCAAGCTTTCGTATCAAGGTAGGTACGGCAATTAAGAAGGTGTCTAACCGTATGTATGTTTGTTATATGATGTTGATTTTACGTAATAGTGCGCGACAGCCTGCATCGGCGAGCATATATGTTTCGTCAAAATCACCGGTATACCAAGGATCGGGAACATAGTTGTAGCCTGACTCGGGAATCAAATCAGTTAGCTTGAATATTTTTTCGGGGTGTTTGCCGAATAAATGTTCGAGCTTGGCGAGGTTGTCGTCATCCATAGCGATTAAAAAATCATAATGATCAAAATCACTTTTTTTTATTTTGCTGCTGCTAAAACCGGCAGTATTGATACCGTGTTTTTGTAAAGTCTGCTGCGTGCCTTTGTGCATATTCTCACCATCGTGCCAGCCGCTGGTGCCGCTGCTTGAGGAAAGGATACGATTGCCGATGCCCGCTGTTTGCGCAAGGTGGCGTAAAACATACTCCGCCATGGGCGAACGGCAGATGTTGCCGAGGCACACAAATAAAACTTTGTATTGTTTCATTCTGCACTTTCTGCGAAAAGCGGGTTGAAGCCGGGTAGTTTTAAGGCTGCTGCGTAACCGGGAAGCTCTTCTTGTTCACTTATCGGATGATCAAGCTGGCGAATGTTTTCTACCCGGCATTCCAACATCAGATCGAGAAAATTTTGCCGGATAGTTTCAATTTTTTCTGCCGGAGAAAGGGGCCAGCTGAAAACTTGCGGTTGTAATTCGAACTGGCTGTCGGTGGCGTTAAAACCGAATAGCAAGTTTCCGCCTTCTTGTGCGGCAATAACCACACCGACACGCGGGCTTTGCAGACGGATGGCACGAATGGCATTAGCGGCAAAAACGTCAAGCGCCATGCGTAGGCGCATATGGCTACCCTCTGTGATAGCATGCAGTGGGGTAGCAGGAGCAAGTGGGTTGGTAAATAGTGTTAAACCAGGGTGCTTGAGTGTTTCTTGCCATACCTGCATCAGCGGCAAGGCCGCTTCCCTTAGCGTTTGGTTTAAGGCCGTCTGAATATTTTTATCGCCATAGCCAAGTGCGAAAACAACATGTACAGATTGTCCTGCTTCGATATGTAGGTCATGTTGTGGTAATGAGGCGGCAAACTGTTCGGCTGTAGTCGTATTTTGTTTGGCTTGGAACCATTGTCCGGCTTTGATTGCTGCCAATTTTTGAGCTTGTATCAATTTGGGTAGCCAAGTGGCTTGGGCCAATGGGCGTAGAGAAGGATAGTTAGCCAGGCAAGCGGAAATTTCTACGGAAGGTGTATCCAAGTTGAGAACAAGGTTTTGATTGTTACCTGCCACCAATACCACCGGCATGGCAAACCATTGTACTTCTTCGTCGGTTTTTGCTTGTAAGGTTTCATCCAAGCCGTTTAATAAGGCGCGGTAGCGTTCGGCGTCGGGTGCCATGCTCATGGCTACGGATAGGCCGAGATAGTGGTTTTGGTTGAGCATGGTATAAATACTTGCTCGTAAAGACTCTTCGGCAAGCTTGCGCTGTGCTCCGCTATTGCTGCGGACGATTTGGTCTGCATAAAGCAGTAAGTCGTTTTTAACCGGATCGGTAGGGTAGGGGCGGGTGTCGGGTAGTGTGTGTCGGATCGTCATTTTTTGCTTTGGTGGTTATCGGTGTGTGAATAGAAATTAATTATAGCAATATCGGTACTATTCGAGGGAGTGCTTAATATGGCTTGTGTTGTTTCGAAGCCAAAATTTGTCTTATATGTTTTCAGACGGCCTACATGATTTGATGAATGCAGTAAAATATTTATTGATCCGGTTTATTTGGAAATCTGGTGCTTATTTGGCTATGTATGATGCGATATAAGCAGTGCTACTAAAGAATACTGTTTAAAAAAAACTTGATGTTAAATAAAAATAAGGCTGTCTGAAAACTAAATATGTCTGATTCTGTGATGGCGCCCGAGTGGGTATGTAAATTTTTTTCTTCTCTTTCCGATGGCGGTTTGAGAGGGCAAATTGTGGAAGTTGGTCTTAGCGGAGGGCTGGATTCCGTTGTGTTGTTACACATGTTGAGGCAGCTGAGGGAGCGCTTGAGCTTAACGGTGACAGCAGTACATGTTCATCACGGTTTACAGGAGCAGGCGGATGAGTGGGCTGTGTTTTGTGAGGAATTATGCCAAAAGTGGGATATACCGTTACGCATTGAGTATGTGACGGTTGAGACTAAAGGCAGGGGAATTGAGGCTGCCGCTCGAGAGCAACGCTATCAGGTATTTAGTCGCAGCAAAGCGAACCGTGTTGCATTGGCGCATCATCGGGATGACCAAGTGGAAACCTTTATGCTGGGTGTGTTGCGTGGCGGAGGTTTAAGAAGCTTGTCGGCCATGCCAGAATTACGCCTATTGGATGGTAAGGTTTGTCTGTGGCGGCCATTGTTGTCTTTTGACCGTGAAGAATTAAAAGCATATGCACGGGCTTATAATTTGGCTTTTATTGAAGATCCCAGTAATCAAGATAGCTCGTTACTACGCAATTGGTTACGCCATCATGGCTTGCCGCTGTGGCGGGAGCGTATTCCTAATATAGATAAGCACATCGGCAGTAGTGTTGCTTGTTTGCAAGACGAGTTGGCTGTTTTGCAGGAAGTTGTAGCTGAAGATGCCGATAGGATGTTACATGAAGAGGTATTGGATCTTGATTTATGGCGGTATTTGAGCCCTGCACGCCGACGCCAGCAATTATTATATTTTGCGGCCAAACAAGGGTTGGGGACGCCGACGGCGATATCGGTATCTGCTTTTGAAGAAACATTGAGCCGAATTGGCAGTGGTTCTGCAGAATGGGCGTTACCTAAAGGTAAGGCTTATGCTTACAGGAACCGTCTGTTTGGTATGCGAGATGATTGGTTGTCGGAAAATGCCTGGGGACTGGATAATAAAATATGTGGTCGTCTGAACGATATCTTAACAAATAACGGTTTTACGTTGCAGCATAATTCGTTCGGATTAAGTGAGGAAATGTTAAGACAAGTTGGTATGATTAGGGTTGTTAATACCGATGATTCTTTAAACTTAACCGTTGGTCGAAAAAGTGTTTGGAAAATTTTACAAGAATGTAGGGTGCCACCATTCTTAAGGCCATATTGGCCTATTGTAACCGATAGTGAAAATCGCTGTATCGCTATTGCTAATATTTGGGTAAGTGTTCATGATGGCGTCGCCGGGGGCTCTTTACCGGTATTTAAAAAGTTTAATCGGTTTGTTTTGGAACCAAAATAAAGATGGCTTGTCTGTATATAAGCAAAGAATGCACGCAACGCCATCTGAACATAACTTGCTAAAATTAAAGGTTATCAATGAACGATCGTAAAATCGATCAGGCGCTGGTTCAACGTGCACAAAAAGGTGATCATAAAGCGTTTGAATTGCTGGTTTCTAAATACCAGCGTCGCCTGACACGCCTGTTATCGCGTTTTATCCATGATGAACATGAAGTGAATGATGTTACCCAAGAAGCCTTGATTAAAGCTTATCGGGCATTGCCTAACTTTCGTGGTGACAGTGCATTTTATACATGGCTTTACCGTATCGCTATCAATACTGCTAAAAACTTTTTGGCCACATCAGGGCGTCGTCCTTTTGTCAGCGCGGATGTAGCAAATGATGAGGGTGATGTCATGGATTTGGCAGAGCAGTTGGCAGATGATCATACTCCCGAAGCTGAAATGTTGAATCGAGAAATTTTGCAAACGGTAGAAGCGGCGATAGAAAAATTGCCTGAAGATTTGCGTAAAGCTATTACATTAAGGGAAATAGAAGGTTTGTCTTATGAGCAGATTGCTCAGATAATGGATTGTCCAATCGGTACCGTACGTTCACGTATTTTCCGTGCTCGCGAAGTTATAGCAAAAGATTTACGGCCATTGTTGGACACATCTGAAGATAAAAGGTGGTAGAGAAATGACGAAAGAACAGAATTACGAATATGTTTCTGCCGCAATGGATGACGAGTTAACCGAAGAGGCGCTCGATAAATTATTGCAGGATTCCGAAGCGCAACAAAAATGGAACGAATACCATTTAATCCGTGATTATTTGCAAAGTACTCAACGGTTATCAATGCATCAGGTTGATATGCAGTTTGATTACGTGACGGTGAAAACGGAAACAGCAAAAGCAGTAAAGATTGAAGAGCCGGTTTCTCCTGCCAATAGCATATTTAAAGGCTTTGCCATTGCTGCCAGTATATTGGCCGTGGCTGTGATCGGGTGGCAGATGTTGCCGTTACATACTGGTGAGGTTGGTTCTGTAGAGGTTGCGAATGAACAATCTTTGCAGCTGAAGTCCAATGATGCAGTAGTTCCCGTTGCAGGGGTTGCTGCTAAAGGAGAAGTGGTTAAACCAACCGATAATACCGCGCCTGGAGTGGTTGTTCCTAATGCGGCCCAAGCGAATGAACCTAGTGCAGAAGCTAAACCTGCAATTCAAGTAGAAAAACCGGGCGAGGTTAATACTTTGGAGAGCAGTGGTACGTCTAATCAAACCAAAAAGATACACTAAGAAGTTTTGTATCATCAAAAACGGCTTCCTTAAGATATGGGAAGCCGTTTTTGATACCTTACTGGGCTGATTTGATGTTGTTATGTAACTTTTATAACAAATTTTATTGGTGCGTGCAGTAATTTAAAAGAGGCCGTTTGAAAATATTCAGACGGCTTTGCGCTTTAAAATATGGTACGACAGATAGTAAGATATTTATTTCTGTGCATATAACTGACGGGCGGCTTCAAGAGCATAATAGGTGAGAATACCGTCTGCTCCGGCACGTTTAAATGCCATTAGACTTTCTAAAATCACTTTGTTGCCATCCAGCCAGCCGTTCTGTATAGCTGCCTGTAGCATGGCATATTCACCAGATACTTGATAAGCATATGTAGGAACACCGAATTCATCTTTTACACGGCGGACAATATCTAAATAAGGCAGGCCGGGTTTTACCATTACCATATCTGCGCCTTCTTGAATGTCCAAGGCAACCTCGTGTAAAGCTTCGTTGCTGTTGGCGGGATCCATTTGATAAGTAAATTTATCGGCTTTACCTAAATTGACTGCACTGCCCACCGCATCTCTAAAAGGGCCATAAAATGCTGACGCATATTTTGCAGAATAAGCCATGATACGGGTGTGTATATACCCTGCATTTTCCAAAGCTTGGCGGATGAAACCAATACGGCCGTCCATCATATCAGAAGGTGCAACCACTTGAGCGCCTGCATCTGCATGCGCTAATGCCTGTTTGATTAATACGTCGATTGTTTCATCATTCAAAACATAATTATTTTCATCAATCAAACCATCTTGCCCATGTATTGTATAAGGATCTAGGGCGACATCTGTCATGATGCCAAGCTCAGGGAAAGTTTCGCGTAATTTGCGTACAACGGTAGGCACTAAACCTTCGGGGTTGTAGGCTTCTTCGGCAGAGGCAGTTTTATTGTTTTTGATAACGGGAAATAGTGCCAGCATAGGAATGCCTAGCTTTACGGCCTCTTCGGCAGTAAAAAGTAATTTATCCAAGCTTTGGCGTTTTACTCCGGGCATAGAAGCAATATTTTCTTCTTGATTGCAGCCTTCCAGTACAAAGACGGGATAAATCAAATCACTTGTATTAAGGGTATGCTCGCGCATCAAGCGCCTAGAAAAAGTATCTTTGCGCATACGGCGCATACGTGAGAGTGGAAATGTTCGGTAAGGAGTTTTCATCATTTGATTTAAGATTCCATTTGGAGCAGGTTAACTTAAACATTGTAGTATGCTTAAGTACGAAAAACAAAGTTAGGCCAATGCAAGGGTGTATAAAGTATTCGTGTTTAATTTTTTTCAGACGGCATAATTTTTAGGATTTGGCTAAAAATATTAAGAAATATTGATTATTTTAAGTTATCCAACAATTAGCCCTATGATTTAAGATTTAAATAATTAAAATTATTTAGCAGCTCTATTCATGGAAGAGGAAGAGAGGGTAACTGTAGTGTTTTTGCTAGGGGGCTGAAGGTGAATGGGTAGCGGTGCGGGTGAGTTTGGGTGTCGAAGAGGTATGAAGTTTCCGATGGGCGGCATCCTCTGTTTTGTCTATTTTTAGTTATAAAAAATTCTGTTGTAAAACAGATGGGTGCAATTTTTTCTGGGGGATTTTTTGTTTTGGGGGTTGACGGATTTTGTTTGGGTTGTGTATAGTTCGGTTCTTCGCTGCTGAGGCGGTGAATAAAACTGACTGTAGATTGTACCACGGTTGGGATTTTGAGTAAACGGATTGGTTGCTTTTAGTCTTGACAGATAAAATTTTGGTGGTTTATAATTTCGGTCTTGCTCTTTAACAAACAGATTACCGATAAGTGTGAGTGCCTTGGGCCTCACACTGCGACAAAAACAGACAAGATGTAGATTATCTACGCTTTGTCAGTTTCTTTGAAGCAGACCAGAAGTTAAAAAGTTAGAGATTGAACATAAGAGTTTGATCCTGGCTCAGATTGAACGCTGGCGGCATGCTTTACACATGCAAGTCGAACGGCAGCACGAAAGAGCTTGCTCTTTTGGTGGCGAGTGGCGAACGGGTGAGTAATACATTGGAACGTACCGAGTAATGGGGGATAACTGTCCGAAAGGATGGCTAATACCGCATACGCTCTGAGGAGGAAAGCGGGGGACCTTCGGGCCTCGCGTTATTCGAGCGGCCAATGTCTGATTAGCTAGTTGGTGGGGTAAAGGCCTACCAAGGCGACGATCAGTAGTGGGTCTGAGAGGATGATCCGCCACACTGGGACTGAGACACGGCCCAGACTCCTACGGGAGGCAGCAGTGGGGAATTTTGGACAATGGGCGAAAGCCTGATCCAGCCATGCCGCGTGTCTGAAGAAGGCCTTCGGGTTGTAAAGGACTTTTGTCAGGGAAGAAAGGGTTTGGGTTAATACCCTGAGCTTATGACGGTACCTGAAGAATAAGCACCGGCTAACTACGTGCCAGCAGCCGCGGTAATACGTAGGGTGCGAGCGTTAATCGGAATTACTGGGCGTAAAGCGAGCGCAGACGGTTACTTAAGCAAGATGTGAAAGCCCCGGGCTCAACCTGGGAACTGCGTTTTGAACTGGGTGACTAGAGTGTGTCAGAGGGGGGTAGAATTCCACGTGTAGCAGTGAAATGCGTAGAGATGTGGAGGAATACCGATGGCGAAGGCAGCCCCCTGGGATAACACTGACGTTCATGCTCGAAAGCGTGGGTAGCAAACAGGATTAGATACCCTGGTAGTCCACGCCCTAAACGATGTCAATTAGCTGTTGGGGTACTTGATACCTTAGTAGCGTAGCTAACGCGTGAAATTGACCGCCTGGGGAGTACGGTCGCAAGATTAAAACTCAAAGGAATTGACGGGGACCCGCACAAGCGGTGGATGATGTGGATTAATTCGATGCAACGCGAAGAACCTTACCTGGTCTTGACATGTACGGAACCCTCCAGAGACGGAGGGGTGCCTTCGGGAACCGTAACACAGGTGCTGCATGGCTGTCGTCAGCTCGTGTCGTGAGATGTTGGGTTAAGTCCCGCAACGAGCGCAACCCTTGTCATTAGTTGCCATCATTTAGTTGGGCACTCTAATGAGACTGCCGGTGACAAGCCGGAGGAAGGTGGGGATGACGTCAAGTCCTCATGGCCCTTATGACCAGGGCTTCACACGTCATACAATGGTCGGTACAGAGGGTAGCCAAGCCGCGAGGCGGAGCCAATCCCAGAAAACCGATCGTAGTCCGGATTGCACTCTGCAACTCGAGTGCATGAAGTCGGAATCGCTAGTAATCGCAGGTCAGCATACTGCGGTGAATACGTTCCCGGGTCTTGTACACACCGCCCGTCACACCATGGGAGTGGGGGATACCAGAATTGGGTAGGGTAACCTTCGGGAGCCCGCTTAACACGGTATGCTTCATGACTGGGGTGAAGTCGTAACAAGGTAGCCGTAGGGGAACCTGCGGCTGGATCACCTCCTTTCTAGAGAAGAAGAGGTTTAAGGCATTCACACTTATCGGTAAGCTGTGGAATTAGAGATGCAAAGGAAGTAAACAAGGCCTTGGGTTTGTAGCTCAGCTGGTTAGAGCACACGCTTGATAAGCGTGGGGTCGGAGGTTCAAGTCCTCCCAGACCCACCAAACGCATGAAGCAGAAGAGTCCGGTAGCGGATTTGGAAAGCGAAGGGCCAGGATACCCGATACTGGGGGCATAGCTCAGTTGGTAGAGCACCTGCTTTGCAAGCAGGGGGTCATCGGTTCGATCCCGTTTGCCTCCACCATACTTTGCAAATCAAAGCGAAAGAAAGTTGAAGTGAAGAAGCGCGAAAAAGCTTCTTTTTAGTTGACTTTCAGAAGTTGGCTGTTATAATGGCCAGCTCATTTTGATTTGCGAAGTAAGCCAGCGGCTGGCATATGTTGTATTGCATATGTAAGAAGTTGCTTGGAAAGCGCATCGATCTTTAACAAATTGGAAAGCCGAAATCAACAAACAAAGACAATGTTGGTCGGATTGGGAAAGAAGCGGTTGCAACTGCTTTTTTTCAAACTTTAAAGAAAAGCCTTGCTGAGTATTTAATAAGCAATTCGATCACAGTATTTGGGTGATGATTGTATCAACCGGTCCTGAAAAACAAAAGGCAGGATCGGTACACAACAAGCAGTAAGCTTTATCAAAGTAAGTGCCTTAAGCCGGATTGCCTAGTCAACGGGATGAAGGCGAAGTCAAAAAGGTTCTTGAAATGATAGAGTCAAGTGAATAAGTGCATCAGGTGGATGCCTTGGCGATGATAGGCGACGAAGGACGTGTAAGCCTGCGAAAAGCGTGGGGGAGCTGGCAATAAAGCTATGATCCCGCGATGTCCGAATGGGGAAACCCACTCAGCTTGCTGAGTATCCTTATCTGAATACATAGGATAAGCGAAGCGAACCCGGAGAACTGAACCATCTAAGTACCCGGAGGAAAAGAAATCAACCGAGATTCCGTAAGTAGTGGCGAGCGAACGCGGAGGAGCCTGTATATGATAATTGTTGCGATAGAAGAACAAGCTGGGAAGCTTGGCCATAGTGGGTGATAGCCCCGTATTCGAAATTGCAATGATGGTACTAGGTATACGACAAGTAGGGCGGGACACGTGAAATCCTGTCTGAATATGGGGGGACCATCCTCCAAGGCTAAATACTCATCATCGACCGATAGTGAACCAGTACCGTGAGGGAAAGGCGAAAAGAACCCCGGGAGGGGAGTGAAATAGAACCTGAAACCTGATGCATACAAACAGTGGGAGCGGACTTGTTCCGTGACTGCGTACCTTTTGTATAATGGGTCAACGACTTACATTCAGTAGCGAGCTTAACCGGATAGGGGAGGCGTAGGGAAACCGAGTCTTAATAGGGCGATGAGTTGCTGGGTGTAGACCCGAAACCGAGTGATCTATCCATGGCCAGGATGAAGGTGCCGTAACAGGTACTGGAGGTCCGAACCCACGCATGTTGCAAAATGCGGGGATGAGCTGTGGATAGGGGTGAAAGGCTAAACAAACTCGGAGATAGCTGGTTCTCCCCGAAAACTATTTAGGTAGTGCCTCGAGTAAGAGACTGATGGGGGTAAAGCACTGTTATGGCTAGGGGGTTATTGCAACTTACCAACCCATGGCAAACTAAGAATACCATCAAGTTGTTCCTCGGGAGACAGACAGCGGGTGCTAACGTCCGTTGTCAAAAGGGAAACAACCCAGACCGCCAGCTAAGGTCCCAAATGATAGATTAAGTGGTAAACGAAGTGGGAAGGCCCAGACAGCCAGGATGTTGGCTTAGAAGCAGCCATCATTTAAAGAAAGCGTAATAGCTCACTGGTCGAGTCGTCCTGCGCGGAAGATGTAACGGGGCTCAAATCTATAACCGAAGCTGCGGATGCTAATTTATTAGCATGGTAGGGGAGCGTTCTGTAGGCCGAAGAAGGTAACTTGAGAAGGTTGCTGGAGGTATCAGAAGTGCGAATGTTGACATGAGTAGCGATAAAGCGGGTGAAAAGCCCGCTCGCCGAAAACCCAAGGTTTCCTACGCAACGTTCATCGGCGTAGGGTGAGTCGGCCCCTAAGGCGAGGCAGAAATGCGTAGTCGATGGGAAACGGGTTAATATTCCCGTACTTTGATTTAGTGCGATGTGGGGACGGAGAAGGTTATGTCAGCGGCCTGTTGGAATAGGTCGTTCAAGCCGGTAGGTGGAAAGTTTAGGCAAATCCGGACTTTCATAACACCGAGAAGTGATAACGAGACTCTACGGAGTTGAAGTGACAGATACCACGCTTCCAGGAAAAGCCACTAAGCTTCAGCTAAATCAGAACCGTACCGCAAACCGACACAGGTGGGTAGGATGAGAATTCTAAGGCGCTTGAGAGAACTCAGGAGAAGGAACTCGGCAAATTGATACCGTAACTTCGGGAGAAGGTATGCCCTCTAATGTGAAGCACTTGCTGCGTAAGCATCGGAGGGTCGCAGAGAATAGGTGGCTGCGACTGTTTATTAAAAACACAGCACTCTGCTAACACGAAAGTGGACGTATAGGGTGTGACGCCTGCCCGGTGCTGGAAGGTTAATTGAAGATGTGCAAGCATCGGATCGAAGCCCCAGTAAACGGCGGCCGTAACTATAACGGTCCTAAGGTAGCGAAATTCCTTGTCGGGTAAGTTCCGACCCGCACGAATGGCGTAACGATGGCCACACTGTCTCCTCCTGAGACTCAGCGAAGTTGAAATGGTTGTGAAGATGCAATCTCCCCGCTGCTAGACGGAAAGACCCCGTGAACCTTTACTGTAGCTTTGCATTGGACTTTGAAGGCACTTGTGTAGGATAGGTGGGAGGCTTTGAAGCAGAGACGCCAGTTTCTGTGGAGCCGTCCTTGAAATACCACCCTGGTGTCTTTGAGGTTCTAACCCAGACCCGTTATCCGGGTCGGGGACCGTGCATGGTAGGCAGTTTGACTGGGGCGGTCTCCTCCCAAAGAGTAACGGAGGAGTTCGAAGGTTACCTAGGTCCGGTCGGAAATCGGACTGATAGTGCAATGGCAAAAGGTAGCTTAACTGCGAGACCGACAAGTCGAGCAGGTGCGAAAGCAGGACATAGTGATCCGGTGGTTCTGTATGGAAGGGCCATCGCTCAACGGATAAAAGGTACTCCGGGGATAACAGGCTGATTCCGCCCAAGAGTTCATATCGACGGCGGAGTTTGGCACCTCGATGTCGGCTCATCACATCCTGGGGCTGTAGTCGGTCCCAAGGGTATGGCTGTTCGCCATTTAAAGTGGTACGTGAGCTGGGTTTAAAACGTCGTGAGACAGTTTGGTCCCTATCTGCAGTGGGCGTTGGAAGTTTGACGGGGGCTGCTCCTAGTACGAGAGGACCGGAGTGGACGAACCTCTGGTGTACCGGTTGTCACGCCAGTGGCATAGCCGGGTAGCTAAGTTCGGAAGAGATAAACGCTGAAAGCATCTAAGCGTGAAACTCGCCTGAAGATGAGACTTCCCTGGTGGTTTAACCACCCTAAAGAGTCGTTCGAGACCAGGACGTTGATAGGTCGGGTGTGGAAGTGCAGCAATGCATGGAGCTAACCGATACTAATTGCTCGTGAGGCTTGACTCTATCATTTGAAGGGCTTTGCCCGAAATGAAAAAGCTTATGTAAGTCTTGATTATAAAGATACCATCACCGTTGATTAAATAATAAATAAGTGGAATAAACCTTCCATAACGGCTTTATCAATTTGACAGTTTAAGTCTGGCGGCCATAGCGAGTTGGTCCCACGCCTTCCCATCCCGAACAGGACCGTGAAACGACTCAGCGCCGATGATAGTGTGGATTCCCATGTGAAAGTAGGTCACTGCCAGACACCCATTCCTAAAAGCCCCGGTAAAGCCGGGGCTTTTAATTTGCTTCTTGAAAAGCAAACTAACAAGTAAACAAACTAAAAAATACTGATTTCTAAAAACAGCCGTACAATCTATGGGGATTGTACGGCTGTTTGGCTTTGCTTCGGTCCTGCATACTTAGCTTTAGCGCAAAACCGTGCGTATCCAGCGGTTGACCCACTGCTGTTGTTTGCGGGTGATGGTGCTGTAACCGGGCGTACTGTGCTCCGGCGGCGGCTCTGCAAAGCTAAAGGCGAGAGGAAGGCGGGTGCCTTTGATGGCTGGGTAGACCCACATTTCGGCGGGTAGCGCCTGTTGCGCCTCGGGGGCCTGTAGAAAGGCCACCAGCTTGCCGGCCAGTGCCGGTTGGGCCGCTCCTCTTAATACCGCCGCGCCTTCTACCTGACGGTAAACGCCTCCTTTGAGTAGCAGGTTCCCTGTCGGCGGAACCCTGTATCGACAGTTAGTTATAGGAATGATTAAAAAGCAATATGCCGCCCGAAAAAATTTAGGTGGCATATAAATTGAGGTTATATTTGAATTAAAAAATTAAGAGTTGAAAGTATTACATTGATTTATATTACCACTTTGTACACCACGTTTAAACCAGGCCATACGATCAGCAGAAGAACCATGTGTGAAGCTATCGGGCATAATATAACCTTGACTATGTGTTTGTAGGCGATCATCACCTACAGATTCTGCAGCAGCTAATGCTTCTTCCAAGTCTCCTTGTTCAAATAAATTTTGTGAAATCGCATGTGCTCCCCAAATGCCTGCAAAGCAATCAGCTTGTAACTCTAACTTAACAGAGAGTGCATTCGCCTGACGTTGGTCAGTGCTTTGCTGTGCCTGATTTACTTGGGGCAATATACCCATAAGGTTTTGTACATGATGGCCAACTTCATGTGCAATTACATAGGCAAAGGCAGCATCACCTGATGCACCGAGTTTTGTTTGCATATCTTCATAAAAGGATAAGTCTAAATATATTTTTTGGTCAGCAGGACAATAAAATGGCCCCATTGCAGCTTGTCCAGTACCACATGCTGTTTGTGTACCAGCATTATAAAGAGTAAGAGTAGGAGGCGAATATTCAGATCCATTTTTTGAAAAATATTCTCGCCAAGTATCTTCTGTATCGGCTAGAACTACTCGTGATAGCTCATTTAATTGAGCTTCTTGTTCGGTGCTTAAAGAAGATTGTTGTATGCTTGCATTGCCAATACTAGGCGTACCTACAACCCCGGATAAATCGATACCATAGTAGGCACCTACTAATAATACGATGAGTCCGATTATACCTGTGCTTTTTCCACTAATATGGCGCTGCCCACGACGATCCTCTACATTTGAGCTTTGCTTTCTTCCTTCCCAGCGCATTTTTGCGATCCTTTTAAAATTAAGTACCTTACTTAGAATAATTTGATATTGTTGATATTGAATGTTGTATTAATAGTATATAAGGTTTAAAAATACTAATATCAAAAAGATAATTTTTATTTAGGTGTGTATATGTGCTAAGTGTGAGTAGGTTTTTCATGTTTTATTCTATAGTTGGGATGGGTAAGTTTTACCAATCCCGTTTAATTTTATCTAACTGCCGACGGTCACGTTTCGTAGGGCGGCCTTCCGGATAGGTGGCACTAATCCGGCTGGCTTGATCTAAAAGTTTTTGCTGCTCACGTTTGAGTGCTGTATTTTCATCTTCTTCGTAAAGTAAACGAGCTTCAGAGGCTGGTCGGCGTTGGTGATTTAGTGCCAACACTTTGATTTTGTATGGTAATGAGTTTAATGTTAGATCAATAGTATCGCCTACATTAATACTTTTACTATTTTTTATTTTAGCGCCATTTACTTGTATTCTACCAAGTTCAATATGTTTTTGTGCAAGTGCTCGTGTTTTGAAAAAACGAGCAGCCCATAGCCATTTATCTAAACGCATAGAGTTATGGGCATGATTCTCAGAAGTAGATTTCATATATGTATCGGGGCATATCAGTTGCATAAATATAAAGTTTAGCATATTCTTTAGGAGTAGTATTAAAGCACTAATTTGTTAAGTTTTTGATTTGGATATCACCTAAATACTCTAACTTTAGGTAGCACAGTTGGGCGTTAATGCTAAATAGTGAAAACCATGCATGTAAATGCTGCTAAAAAGCATATCTTCGCGTATGATTACGTAAAAATCTTTTAATAATAAAGAGTGGCAGTTATATTATGAAACCTGTTTTTCTTGACTTTGAACAACCTATTGCCGAATTGACTAAGAAAATTGATGAATTGCGTTTTGTGCAAGGCGAATCTGCGGTTGATATTTCCGATGAAATTACCCGTTTGCAGAAAAAAAGCACAGACCTGACCAAATCTATTTTTAATAAGTTGACTCCGGCACAAATTTCACAAGTATCCCGTCATCCTCAAAGACCTTATACTTTTGATTACATTGATGCAATTTTTACTGATTTTGAAGAATTACATGGAGATCGCCATTTTGCTGACGATAAGGCTATTGTCGGAGGTTTGGCTCGTTTTAATGGACAAAGTGTTGTAGTCATAGGTCATCAAAAAGGACGAGATACCAAAGAAAAAATTCGTCGTAATTTCGGTATGCCGCGTCCTGAAGGATATCGTAAAGCATTACGGTTGATGGAGACTGCAGAAAAATTTAATTTGCCCGTTATGACTTTTGTTGATACGCCGGGAGCTTACCCGGGTATCGGAGCAGAAGAGCGCGGACAATCGGAGGCAATTGGGCGTAATCTATATGAATTAACACGTTTGAAAGTGCCGGTTTTATGTACTATTATCGGTGAGGGTGGCTCAGGAGGGGCTTTAGCAATTGCTGTAGGCGATTATGTGAATATGCTGCAATACTCTACCTATTCAGTTATTTCTCCCGAAGGCTGTGCTTCTATTTTATGGAAAACTGCGGAAAAAGCTCCCGATGCTGCACAAGCCTTGGGGATTACTGCCAAGCGCTTGTTTGAGTTGAAGCTTATTGATCGCATTATCGAAGAACCTTTAGGTGGTGCACATCGCAACCATGAAGAAATCACCAAGCGTGTGAAGGAAGTATTGGCTGAGCAGTTACGTGAAGCTCAGAGCCTGACTATGGGGGATTTATTGACTAGACGTTTTGATCGAATTATGGCTTATGGCCAGTTTGTTGGAAAATAAATAAAAGTATTTTCAACTGAATAGCTTCATATAACATAAGGGCCGTCTGAAAATGTTTTCAGACGGCCCTTATGTTATATGAAATATAAATAATATTTATATGAAGTTAGCTATAAATTAACCGAATAAGCGTTGCACATCACTCTGTTCTTTTTTTCGATAGGGTATACGAATATCTACTCGAAAAACACCATCTTCTTGTTTACATTTTAACCAGGCATCTTTATCGTAAAGCAGCGATAGCCTTTCTTTTAAATTAACTAAAGCCATTGAATTTCCTTTATGCGGCTTTGCATTATTAGGATCACTTGGGGGAATATATGGATTTTCAATGCAAATATAGATCCAGTTGCGCTCTTGTTGAGTAAGCACAGAGATCAAACCCGGACGGTGGCTGGATTCGACACCATGAAATACAGCATTTTCCAAAAGCGGCTGTAAAAGCAAATGAGGAGTAATGGCATTATCAGGGGCATTGTGCTGCCACATGACTTGTAAGCGGGTATGCCCCATACGGATTTGTTCAATTGCAATATACTCTTGAGCCCATTCGATTTCCTGCCCCAAGGTGCTGTTTTGATTTCCATCTTTTAGTTGTGCTCGAAATAAGTTGGCTAGATTTTCGAGTAGTGTTTCAGCATCATATGGGCGCAGACGGATGAGACTGATGGCCGCATTCAGACTATTAAATAAAAAGTGTGGGCGGATACGAGCCGTTAAGGCTGTTAAACGCGCTTCCGATAAGGCAGGCTGAAGTTTGTAAATACGGTTGGCTTCAATATACATACATAAAAAGAAGAAAACAGTAAATTGGACGAAATGTGATAAGTAATGGTGAGGGGGAGGCACTATAAAATATTCTGTTACAGCAAAAATAGGGAGATGGCTGATATACCAAAAGAATGGCCCTAGAGAATATTTAGACAGACGATGGCATAAAGGGAAACCCAGTAATGTGGAAAAAATCATCATGGGAACGGCCCAGCTTACTGTTTCAATAAGCATTTCTATATAGCTATCGTAAGGATAGCTTAATATTGGCAGAAGAAAGCAAGCTGTAGTCGATAGGATAATCAGTCGCGAGATAGTACTTGCATTGCGCATGTCCGGAATTGCAAAACAAGATGCTATTTGACGTATAATAGCCATGAACAATCAACCTTAATCTGTAACAATATTTTTAGATGGATATAACTAAATGAACAACAGTAAAACTTGGTCGGGCCGTTTCAATGAGCCTGTTTCCGAACTGGTTAAAAAATATACTGGTTCAATCGACTTTGATAAACGTTTGGCCAAATGGGATATTCAAGGTTCTTTGGCACATGCAAAAATGTTGCAGCAGGCAGGTGTTTTGAGCGAGTCTGATTTGACTGCGATTTGCCAAGGAATGGCTGAAATTATAGCAGAAATAGAAGGCGGTGAGATGCCTTGGTCATTAGATTTGGAAGATGTTCATATGAATATCGAACGCCGCTTAACTGAGAAAATCGGCGATGCAGGCAAGCGCTTGCACACAGGGCGTAGCCGTAACGATCAAGTAGCTACGGATATTCGTTTGTGGTTACGTGATGAAATTACCACCATTCAACAATTGATTCGTGATTTGCAAGCCGCATTATTAGATTTGGCCGAACAAAATGCTGATGTAGTGATGCCTGGTTTTACACATTTGCAAGTTGCCCAGCCGGTTAGCTTCGGCCACCATATGTTGGCTTATGTAGAGATGCTGGGAAGAGATTACGAACGTATGGCTGATTGTCGTAAACGGGTCAACCGAATGCCTTTAGGGGCTGCGGCTTTGGCGGGCACTACTTATCCTATTTGCCGCGAAACAACAGCTAAGTTGTTAGATTTTGAACAGATCTGCCAAAATTCATTAGATGCCGTTTCTGATCGTGATTTCGCCATTGAGTTTACTGCAGCGGCCAGCTTGGTAATGGTACACTTAAGCCGTCTTTCGGAAGAGTTAATTCTATGGATGAGCCCGCGTTTTGGTTTTATCGATATTGCGGATAGATTCTGTACAGGCTCAAGTATTATGCCTCAGAAGAAAAACCCGGATGTACCGGAGCTGGTGCGAGGTAAGTCAGGTCGTGTAATTGGCCATCTTACCGGATTGATTATGCTGATGAAATCACAACCATTGGCTTATAACAAAGATAATCAGGAAGATAAAGAACCACTTTTTGATACGGTAGATACGTTAATTGATACTTTGCGTATTTATGCTGATATGATGCGGGGCGTGACTGTGAAGCCGGATAATATGCGGGCGGCTGTTATGCAGGGTTTTGCAACAGCTACGGATTTGGCTGATTATTTGGTGAAAAAAGGAATGCCTTTCCGTGACAGTCATGAAGTAGTAGCTCTGGCGGTACGTCATGCAGATATGCAAGGTGTAGATTTGAGTGAACTCTCTTTAGAGGTGTTGCAAGGTTTTTCAGCTCTGATTGCTGAGGATGTTTACAGTGTATTGACTCCCGAAGGTAGTTTACAGGCTCGAAACCATTTGGGCGGAACAGCCCCGGAGCAAGTATGTTTACAAGTACAGCGTTGGCGTAATTTGCTAGCATAAGATTATATAAAACAACACCTGGCAATTTGTCAGGTGTTGTTTTATTGATGTCGAAAGTCAATTTTCAGACGGCCTTGTTTAATAGTTTAGGCCGTCTGAAAATTATTTTAATTTTGTAATTATTGTTTATTGTCTTCGCTATCTAAGAAGCTTTTTAAGCGGTCACTGCGGGTAGGGTGACGCAGTTTACGTAAAGCTTTGGCTTCGATTTGACGGATACGTTCACGCGTTACATCAAATTGTTTACCTACTTCTTCCAGCGTGTGGTCGGTATTCATATCGATACCGAAGCGCATACGTAACACTTTTGCTTCACGCGGAGTCAGGCTTTCTAATACATCTTTGGTTACTTCGCGCAGGCTCGAATACATGGCAGCATCTGCCGGAGCGACATTATTTACATCTTCAATGAAGTCGCCCAAGTGTGAATCGTCATCATCACCGATTGGTGTTTCCATGGAAATCGGTTCTTTTGCGATTTTCATGATTTTACGGATCTTATCTTCAGGCATTTCCATTAATTCGGCCAGTTTTGCAGAATCAGGCTCTTCACCGGTTTCCTGTAAGTATTGGCGCGAAATACGGTTCATTTTATTGATGGTTTCAATCATATGAACCGGAATGCGAATAGTACGTGCCTGATCCGCAATCGAACGGGTAATGGCCTGACGGATCCACCAAGTAGCATAAGTCGAAAATTTATAGCCACGGCGGTATTCGAATTTATCTACCGCCTTCATCAAGCCGATATTGCCTTCTTGAATAAGATCAAGAAATTGCAAGCCACGGTTGGTATATTTTTTTGCAATTGAAATAACCAGACGCAGGTTTGCTTGAATCATCTCTTGCTTGGCAGCCGCGGTTTCTTTTTCGCTGACAACCATATTTTTGTTGATTTCCTTCAGCTCCTCAATGGAAATACGAGCTTCTTTTTCCATTTGTGCCATTTCACTTTGCTTTTCAATAATATCGTGACGGAAACGACCCAGTGCATCGCTCCATACGCGACCTTTGGTAATCTCGTCTTCCACCCATTTCAGGTTGGTAGCGTGCGGCAGGAAGTTATTGATAAAATACTCACGATCCATGTGAACATTGTTCAGACAGATATCGCGGATTTCACGCTCCAATTTACGGATGTTGTCGACGCGGGTACGCAGATTGCTGCTTAGGCTTTCAATCTGACGTGTTGCGAAGCGGGTTTCAAGTAATTTGGCCGCAATAGCATCGCGGTGTGCGAGATAAGATGGATGTTTGCTATCGTGTTTATCCAGAGCGGAGATCATCTTATCGTAGTCTTGTTGGATGCCCGCGAAGTGTTCAAGCACTTTTTGTTTTAGCTCTTCTAAATTTGCTGCCGACATGGCTTCGCTATCTGTGCCCTCCGAATCATCTTCGTCTGTGTCATCGGTGCTATCTTCGTCGTCAACGGTGCTATCGGCGGAACCGTCTTCCGATGTTCCCTCAAGATGACTTAAGCCGAGCTCATTCAGTAATACTTCGTTGGGATCGATGATGGCCTCTACAACCTCGTCTACTTTAATTTCATCAGCACGAATACGTTCGATTAATGCCAAAATTTCCGCAATTGAACCGGGGCAGGCAGAAATGGCCTGAACCATATTTTTCAGAGCATTTTCAATTTTTTTGGCAATGATGATTTCGTCTTCACGTGTGAGCAGGTCGACTTGCCCCATTTCCCGCATATACATACGGACAGGATCGGTCGTGCGGCCAAACTCACTGTCAGCGCTGGAAAGGGCGGCCTCGGCCTCTTCTACCGCATCATCATCGGTAAGGTTGGCGGTATTGTCGCTAAGTAGAATATCTTCGGCATCGGGAGCTTGTTCGGTAACTTGTATGCCTAGTCCGGAAATCATGGTAACGATGTTGTCGATTTGTTCTGCATCAGACATATCGTCAGGCAGGGCATCGTTGATTTCTGCGTAGGTAATGTAGCCGCGCTCTTTGCCCATGATAATCAGTTGGCGCAAACGTGCGCGTTGTTCTTCAAGGCTTAGCGGGCGGATATCGTCTTGTTCGTCGTAATCAGAAGTGTGGTTGGCCATAGGTTTACTCGGTAGTTTCGGTTAGAAGGCCGGCGGAAGGTATTGAATGGTTTCTGCAGTTTGTGCAGCGTATTTTCGGCAGGCTTTTCTCTAAACGGCCTGCAATAGCCGATTAATGGCTTTCAGGCAAAGAATTTGTGGTGCTAAGGTGGGGCCGTCTGAAAAAATTACAAGCGGCGGATAGAAGGCGCTAATTATATTAAATTTATATGCTGCAAACAAGGCAAGGAAGGCTCTGGGTAAGCAGTTATTTGCTTTGTAGTAACGTTCGCAGCAGATTTTCTTCGTGTTCGGTCAGCCCACTTTCATTGAGCTTGATTCTTAGGCGGTTGAGCTGGGCTGTTTTCAACTTGTTTTGAAGTTTTAGCATGCCGTGCTTGAATTCTTCGACTGCTTCTTCGTTTTGACTGTCTGGCTCATTGTCTGGTTCGGTATTCCGGAAAATTTCCAGTAACATGGCTTCGTGTTCGCTGCCGCGGATATGTTCGAGGATTTGGGCTGTAGTGGGTATGGCGGGCAGGTTGTGTATCAGCTCTGCAAGGTTTGCCAAACAGGCCATCTCGCCGGAGAGCTGCAGATATTCCGGTAGAAGTGCGTATTTTGCCCATGAGGGACAAGCAAGCAAGGAGCGTATTTGCTTCTGCTCCAAGCTGAGCATAGGTGGTTGGCGGAATGTTGCCTGCGGCAGTTTATAGCTTTTTTGCTTGATATATTGCTTGGGGGCATCTTGACCGATTAGTTGTGCGAGGTTGGCAGGGTCGATGCCGACAATTTCACTTAATTGCTGCTTGAGTAGAAAGCCAAGCGCAGGAGCGGTAATTTGTGCTAATAGAGGGGCGCTTTTTTTGACTAATTCGGCTTTGCCTTCATGAGTATCTAAATTAAGGCCGTCTGAAAGTGCTTGCCAAAAATATTCGGATAATGGTTTGCTTTGGTTGAGCAGGGCATCTTCAAACTGATTTTTGCCATAGGCTCGTATATAGCTGTCGGGATCATGTTCTTCCGGAAGGAACAGAAAGTGTAATGATTTGTCGTCTTTTAATTGAGGCAGGGCGTTTTCGAGTGCCCTCCAGGCAGCTTTTCTGCCCGCACGGTCACCATCGAAACAGAAGTAAATACTGTCGGTTTGGCGCATGAGAATTTTCACATGCTCAGCGGTCGTGGAGGTACCGAGTGCGGCAACACCGTATCCGATACCGAATTGTGCCAGTGCGACTACATCCATATAGCCTTCAACAACCAAAATGCGGCCGGCGTCTTTTATCGCGGCCCGCCCTTCGTGCAAACCGTATAAGTTGCGCCCTTTATCGAACAGCGGTGTTTCCGGTGAATTTAGGTATTTGGGCTCGCCTTTGTCTAGTATGCGTCCCCCAAAGCCGATAACTTGACCGCGTTGGTTGCGTATCGGGAACATGATACGGTCACGGAAACGGTCATAATGCTTGCCGTCCTTTTCTATTACCATGCCGCTTTCTACCAATGCCGTATTGGGGTAAGGCTGGAATGCTTCGGATAACGGGTGCCAACCATCGGGAGCATAACCCAAACCGTAATGTTCGATTATTTCGGGAGAAAGGCCGCGTTGGCTGAGGTAGGCTTGGGCCCGCGGATTTTGAGCCAGTTTGGAAATGTAGTAAGTAGCTGAGGCTTCGGTTGTTTCTTCTAAGGTTTGTTGTTTTTTCTTACGTTCCTGCCGTATTTCCGGGCTTTCTTCTCGCCCTTTGGTTTTGGGCACCGCCATGCCGACGCGGTCGGCTAGGTATTGCACGGCCTCGGTAAAACTTAAACCTTGATATTCCATGATAAAGCCGATAGCAGAGCCGTGCGCACCGCAACCGAAACAATGGTAAAACTGTTTTTGCGGGCTTACTGAAAATGACGGTGATTTTTCTTTATGGAACGGGCAGCAGGCCATATAGTTGGCACCGCCTTTTTTTAGCGGTACGTGTTCATCGATAATATCGACGATGTCAACTTTGGAAAGAAGCTCGTCTATAAATTCAGTTGGAATCATAGCGGATTGGATCGGCCAATTGGTTAACCGATTATTATAGGTTGCGCCATTAGCGGATTCAAGCAAAACAAAATCAATTTTGAAATTGCTTATTCGGTGGTATGGAAGGTATCTAAAAGATTGATAATAGATTGCTTTTGCTCTTGGCTGATATGCCGCCAATGAAAGTCTAAACGGTGTTTGAGGCCGTCTGAATCAAAATTTTCTGCTGGTATGCAATCTTGTAAAAACCAAAATAACGGAGTATCTAAAATCTGGGCGATGTGGATCAGATGAGTAATGTTGACCTTGTTGGCTCCACGCTCATAGCGGGAGAGTTGTTGCTGGGACATACCGATCTTTTCAGATAGTACATCGGCTGTTAAATGGCATTCTTTACGCCGGATTTGGATACGTTTGCCGATGGCTTTGTCGAAATCGGAAACAGGTAGTTGAGCCACTGATATTGCTTTCGTTAAAAATACTCGTCTATTGAATGTTTCCTTAAATTTACTCTTGTTTAAATATCATTTAATTTGTAAAATAATAAAAAATAAACTTTTATTTTGTATTTTTGCTAATGGCTATTAGGAGATGAGAGTAATGGCTTATCGTAACGATATTGACCTTGAATTCCTTGGAGAGATGAAGTCTGAAGATTTGGGTGATTTGGTGTACTGCTTAACTCATGATAAAAATGGCAAAGCCCGATGGACTGAAGAGCTTACTGGTAGCAGGAAATATAAAATGTATTATCCTGATCACCAGCAATATTGGCAGGAGATTGCTGCAGAAATCCAATGCTTTGGCGCCGATACCTTCGCAACCATATTTCGTGGTGGAAAGGGGGTCTTATATCGAGAGGTATTGACGGATGTGTGTGATAAATTAAAAGTAAATTATCATGAGAAATCTAGCGTAGAGAGAATAGAATTGGCACTGTTGTCTAAAATATTAGAAGATGCGCTGAATAAAATGACGCAGGAACAATTAAAGGAAATTGCTAGCGAGTTGGGTGTAAACAATGTAGAAATGATGAGTAAGGGAGCATTGGCGGCCGTTATCATAAAAATTTTTAATTTCGGTGGTTTTTATTCATATCAGTTAACCGTAATCATTGTGAATGCCATATTAAAAGCCCTAATCGGCAGAGGGTTGTCTATTTTGGGTAACACTATATTGGTACGGATATTGTCCATTATCACAGGTCCTATTGGTTTGGTGGTTACTGGGATCTGGACTGCAGTTGATATTGCAGGAGCGGCGTACCGGGTAACGATTCCTGCTGTAATCGCAGTGGCGGCTCTCCGACAAAAACATTTGTATGGTGATATGGGTGGGAAGATTTTTGACAAATAAATGTATATGGTTATTAAAACGCCGTCTGAAATTTTCAGACGGCGTTTTAATTAAGCGGTTAAAACGGCTTTTAAGATTTTATTTACTTCGCCCATATCGGCTTTGCCTGCCAATCTGTTTTTTAAAATACCCATTACTTTGCCCATATCGGCAATGCCTGCGGCACCGGTTTCGTTAACAGCAAGGCGAACGGCTGTTTCGATTTCTTCGGTAGACAGCATTTTCGGCAAATAGCGGTTTAGAACTTCGATTTCTGCGTTTTCTTTATCTGCCAGATCTTGGCGGCCTGCATCGGTATAAATTTTAGCGGAGTCTTTACGCTGCTTTACCAGCTTGGTAAGAATTGCAGTGATTTTTTCATCGTCGGCTTCAGCACGTTCATCAACTTCGAATTGCTTGATGGCAGCGTTAACCAAGCGGATAGTGGAAAGTGTTATGCTGTCTTTTGCGCGCATGGCGTTTTTCATATCTTCGGTTAGTTGTATTTTCAGGCTCATAATTGTTCTCGAAATAAAAATTGGATAGAGGATATGGTTTTGTTAAAGGATCACCGATCCGTATTATCTTTTTATGCTGGTGCTTTGTATAGATGCAGGGTAGCAGTAAAGGGTGAAAAGATATTTTGTACATGCTTTTAAATGATAAGTAAAAACACCGCAAGACAGTAGCCTTACGGTGTTTGGATCTTATCAAGGCTTAAGCCGTGATTAGTACATTTTCGGAGGCAGCTGTTGGCTGCGCAGGCGTTTTTGCAGGCGTTTTGCAGCAGCGGCTTTTTTGCGCTTACGTTCGGTAGTTGGTTTTTCGTAAGCTTCACGAGCACGCAGCTCGGTTAGCAAACCGGTTTTTTCTACGGCACGTTTGAAACGGCGCATTGCAACTTCAAAAGGTTCGTTTTCTTTTACACGAATAGCAGGCATTGTATTTCCTTACATATTTTTAATTGGTTTGACCGCTGTATTTCAGACGGCTTTGATGGAATTTGAGTGTATCGCTTAAATATGCACTTGGATAAGAGTGCGGGCGGGATACGCGCCGTGATGTGAAACATCACCTCCTAACAATGCTGCAGCGTTGTTGTGTATCGGGCAGCTGAAAAATAGGGTTGTAATTTTTAGACTTAAAATCAATCCGAAATTATCTTTTATTGCGATGTGATTGTCAAGAACGATAAAAGGCCGTCTGAAAGATTGCATTTCAGACGGCCTTTCATATTAATTATCGTTTAATTTCGGACAACACGGCGGACATGTGGGATTGCATATAGTGCGCGGATAATTTCATTAAGCTGTTCGAGATTTTTTGTTTTGATAAAAAATTTAAACTCGATAAACCCTTCTGTTCCGGCTTGTTTTTGCGAGGGGGTTTCAACTGACTCAATATCCGCATTGGCCCCTGATATTGCTTGCGCCATCGCGGCAAGCAGGCCGTGGGTATCACGTGCTCCGGCGGTAATCGAGGTGCGGTAGGTGCGGTTGTGTATGCTGTCCCAGTCGGCTTCCAGTTGCTGTTCGAGATCCGCTTTCAATACATTGGGACAGGTATCGCGGTGGATAATCATACCTTGATCTTTGATAATAACGGCACGGATACTGTCACCCGGAATCGGGTTGCAGCATTGTGCCAAATGTACACGACCGGTTTCATTACCGTTAATCTTGATCGGGCTAAGTTTGACTTCGTCGCCAAAATGCTCTCCTGCCAATTCGGCAATATGCATAGCGACGGAAACGGGTAGGGTGTGTCCCATGCCCACGTTGTACAGCACATCTTCAAAAGATGTTTGTTTGTTGTTGAGATCGGTCAGATATTTTTCTTTTAAATCGTCTGATAGCAAAACGTTTTGAGGTAAAAGGCTGGAGAGAGCCTTCTGTAATAGATTTTCACCAAGCAGGATGGCATCTTGGCGGTTCATATTTTTAATATAGTTGCGTATGGCGCTGCGAGCGCGGCTGGAAACAGCGAAGTTTAGCCATGCGGCGTTGGGTTTTGCATGTTCGGAAGTAATAATTTCTACTGTGTCGCCGGTTTTTAATGCTGTACGCAGCGGCATCATAGTGTTGTTGACACGGGCGGCAACGGTGCGATTGCCTATGTCGGTATGTACTGCATAGGCAAAATCGATAGGTGTTGCCCCTTCGGGTAAAACCAAAATTTTGCCTTTCGGAGTAAGAATGTAAACTTCATCAGGAAAGAGGTCGACTTTAACATGCTCGAGAAACTCCATTGCATTAGAGCTTCGTGCTTGTAAGTCAAGAATATTCTGTAGCCATTGGTTGGTACGCAGGGTGGCTTGGTCAATTGTATTTTCCCCAGATTTGTAAATCCAATGGCCTGCAATGCCTCCTTCGGCTACGGCATCCATTTCTCTGGTTCTTATTTGTACTTCAATTGGTAGGCCGTAAGGGCCGACTAAGGTAGTATGAAGGCTTTGGTAACCATTGCTTTTGGGGATGGCAATGTAGTCTTTAATACGGCCTGGTTTCGGTTGGTAGAGACTGTGCAGTGCGCCGAGTGCCGCATAGCATGCCGGTACACTATTGACTATTACGCGAAAACCGTAAATATCCATTACTTCGGCAAAGCGTAGGTTTTTACTCTGCATTTTCTGATGGATACTGTAGAGATTTTTTTCACGGCCTTTGATTTTGGCTTCGATATTGGCGCTGACCAAGCGTTGGCTGAATGCTCTTAATACTTTGCCGACTACGTCACGGCGGTTTCTCCGACTGGCTTTCATAGCCTTTTGAAGGGTTTCGTAGCGGCGGGGGTGTAAGTTCTGGAATGATAAATCCTGCAATTCCTGATAGGCGCTGTTTAAACCGATCCGGTTAGCGATCTGTGCATAAATTTCCAAGGTTTCTTGGGCAATGCGGCGGCGTTTTTCCGGGCGCATTGAACCAAGGGTACGCATATTGTGCAGGCGGTCTGAAAGTTTAATGACAATAACGCGTATGTCTTTTGTCATGGCCAGAATTAATTTACGGAAGCTTTCCGCTTGGTGTTCGGCTTGATCGTTATATTCGAGTTTTTCCAGCTTGGATAGGCCGTCTACCATTTCGGCAATGGTTTCGCCGAATTCGGCCGTCATTTCCAGCTTGGTAACACCTGTGTCTTCCAGAACATCATGCATGACGCCCGCGCACAATCCCTGAACATCCATATGCCAGGCTGCCAATTGTGCAGCCACTGCCAACGGATGAGTGATATAGGGCTCTCCACTTTTTCGGGTTTGCCCGTCGTGGGCATGAAAAGCGTAGGCACAGGCTTTTTCAAGCAATTGTTTGTCGTCTGTCGTCAGATAATCTGCTGCGCAAAACAATAGTTCGCGTTCTCGTGCGGTTAGCGGATCATAAGGAGCGGTAGGCAGCGGTGTTGGAACAGGCATTCAGACGGCCTCGGCTTTTATTTATTTGTTGCGGCTTAAAAGTTCGGTGCCGATTTGACCTGCGGCTATTTCGCGCAATGCAGTAACGGTCGGTTTGTTGTTGCGGATGTCTTCTACCAGCGGGGCGGTGCCATTTTCCAGTTGGCGTGCGCGGCGTGCGGCGGTTAAGGTAAGATCGAAGTGATTAGGGATTTTATCAATGCAGTCTTCTACGGTAATACGAGCCATTTTCTTTGTGCTTTCTTTCTGAAATTAATTAAAGTGGAATGTTGAGTTAAATCGATTAATGAAATATTGTCGCTAATTTTTATGAGTTTTCCAATAGATTTTCAATAAATAATTGCTGTGAGGGTTGTTTCAACCGGTAAGATTTAATGATGTGTAGTAAGTCGGCTTCGGCGGTTGTTAAGTCTTCGTTCACCACTACATAATCGAATAAAAATGCCTGCTCGATTTCATGACGGGCTTTGCTGAGGCGCTTATTGACAACTTCTTCACTTTCGGTGCCTCGGCCACGTAAACGGTCGGCCAAAACTTTGAAAGAGGGAGGTAGTATGAAAATACTGCATGCATCAGCCAAAGTGCGGCGCACTTGTTCTGCGCCTTGTACATCAATCTCCAAGATAACATCGTAACCTTGTTTGCTTAATTGATTTACCCCTTCGATACTGGTGCCGTAATAATTATCAAACACTTTGGCGTGTTCTAGAAACGCGCCTTCTTGAATCAGAGATTCAAATTTTTCTGTATCGATAAAATAGTAGTGTTGTCCGTGTATTTCTCCTGGACGGGGCGCACGGGTTGTATGCGATACGGAAACACGGATATCGGGACGATTGTTGACAAGGCGGGATATCAATGTGGTTTTACCAGTGCCTGATGCAGCGGTAATGATAAATATATTGCCTTTTTTCTTACTGTGCATAATGTGTTGCCATTTAGATATTTATGCTCCGAATTATAACATAGCAACAAGCGGTTTTGTTTTTCAGGCGGCGACCTAGGCCGCAGTTTGTAATTTTATCATTTTTATTTGCTATTTAATTGATTTTTTTGAAATTATAAATACTTTAGTAGTGTGTCTGCTTTTGGTGGGGCTGTATTGTCGATTGATATTTATTGTTTAGAATCAATATTTTAATTATCGTTGTCTTTAAGAAATGAAAAGGGCTGTGTGGTTTATAAAGAGTGTGAAGCTTTGTTTTTATCTTGATTGTTGTCGTACTTTCTAGCGGCATTTTGTTAAAGAGGTAATATGTTTTAGGGCTTTTATTGGAAATTCTTAGGTTATATTTAGTATTTTGCAAAATATAACCAGATGGCTAAAGGCCATCCGAACCGAGTTTCAGACGGCCTTTGTAAAATCGGTTACAATACACCATTAAATGTTTTCGATAATAGGAATAGATTATGTTGATTCATCCGGATGTAATGGGTGTCAATGCTTTGGCGGAAAAGATTCGCAAAGTGCCTCATTGGCCTAAAGAAGGCATTTTATTTCATGATATTACGCCTGTATTGCAAAGCCCGGAGTATTTCCGCCTTTTAGTAGATTTGTTGGTTTACCGCTATATGGGTCAGAAAATCGATGTGGTAGCCGGTTTGGATGCACGCGGTTTTATTATCGGTGCGGCATTGGCTTATCAGTTAAATGTGGGCTTTGTACCTATTCGCAAAAAAGGCAAGCTGCCTTTTGAAACGGTATCGCAAAGTTATGCCTTGGAATATGGCGAAACAACAGTTGAAATGCATACTGATGCAGTACAGCCGGGGGCTCGGGTGTTGCTGGTAGACGACTTAGTCGCTACAGGTGGAACGATGCTTGCTGGTGTTGAGCTGATTCAAAGATTGGGTGGTGAGGTAATTGAGGCCGCGGCGATTCTTGAGTTTACCGATTTGCCCGGAGGTAATAAGATCCGAAGCAAGGGTGTAAATTTGTTCAGCTTGTGTCAAAACGAAGGCAGTATGCCCGAAGCGTAACACTGTTTTAAGTATATAAGTATATAAAATGCCGTCTGAATGTTCAGACGGCATTTTATTAGGCGCCAACCTTAAGAGCGGCGTTGCAACATCCAAGATTCGATATTGCGCGCATCATTGACACGGCTGATAGATGAGGGGGAGTTGAGTAGGACAATGGTAATAGGTTGGTTTTGCACGTTTGCTTTTACGACCATCGAACGTCCTGATTCGCGGATATAACCGGTTTTTTGCAGTTCGATATTCCAGCTGCCTTCACGGACAAGCGCGTTAGAGTTACGGTAGTTTTGTTGGCGGCCTGTGCTGGTATATACGGTGCCGTAGTTGGAGGTGCTGTTGCGGAGAATGAGCGGATATTGGCTTGCCGCCTGAACGAGTTTGTTTAAATCGTTGGCAGTGGAAACATTACGGAAATCCAATCCGGTTGGTTCGTAGAAACGGGTATTATTCATGCCGAGGCTTTGGGCCTTGCGGTTCATCGCATCAACAAAGGCAGCCATTCCTCCCGGATAGTAGCGCCCTAATACATGGGTGGCGCGATTTTCGCTGCTCATCAAACTTAGATGTAGCATTTCACCGCGGGTTAGCGTGGTGCCGATTGATAGGCGGCTGCTAGTGCCCTTCAATCTGTCGATTTCGGCTTCGGTGATGGTCAGCGGTTCATTCATGCTTTGGCCGGCATCTAATACGACAATAGCACTCATGAGCTTTGAAATAGATGCAATCGGCATCACGCGGTTGGGATTTTTCTGATACAACACTTCGCCAGTACGGTTGTTGACGATTAAGGCGGATTGTGATGTCAGCAAAGGACCCGCCTGTAAGGCTTGTATTTCAACACGATCCGCTTGATTCTGATTTGCAAATGTTCCTATGGGATCATTGGGCGTGGGAAAGTTTTGCTCTAAAAATTGACCGAGTACGTCTAAGTCATCGGCGTTGGCCGGTAAGGAGATTACAGCGACTCCAAGGCTCAGGCATGCTGCAGCGATGGTTTTACGGATGGAAGTAAATATCATGGTAGTAGTTCCGGCTGTTGTTGAGGGTTATTTGCGATCAGGCGCTGTAGCTGTATTTCGGGGAAGGAATTTGTAAGCTTTAGTCGATAGATTGTGGTGAAAAAACGTGGTCTTGTAAAGTAATGTAGCTGAAATTTTCGTATGTTTGCATGTAGCAAACATATTGTTTTCATTACTAGGATAGATTTGACGGAAGTTGGATGTTATGAGAAGTTGTAAACAAAGCTTGTGATATGGCGCTGGCGTTTGATAATCAGGCCGATAGTTATTATACTTCGATATTCTCGGCACCACTGCCGATACGATTAATTTAATGAAACTGACAGTATGGCTGATGATAAACATGTTTGCTCGTTTTGCGGCAAATCCGAAGACGAAGTAAAAAATTTGATTGAAGGCGAGCACGCCTATATTTGTAACGAGTGTGTAGAAACCTGCGGCATTATGCTGCAAAACAGCGAAGGCGGGGAAGATTCGCCGGAAGCTTTGTCCGAAGGGTTGGGCAAACTGCCTACACCGGCTGAAATCGTGGCTAATCTTAATGAGCATGTAATTGGCCAAGAAGAAGCGAAAAAGGCTTTGGCTGTTGCTGTTTACAATCATTATAAACGTTTGCGCCATCCTAAAAGCAGCAACCATGTGGAGCTGTCGAAAAGCAATATTTTGCTGATTGGGCCCACCGGCTCGGGGAAAACTCTTTTAGCTCAATCTTTGGCTCGCAAACTTGACGTCCCGTTCGTGATGGCAGATGCGACTACGCTGACAGAAGCTGGCTATGTGGGCGAGGATGTCGAACAAATCATTACCAAGCTTTTGGGTAAATGCGATTTCGATGTTGAAAAAGCACAGCGCGGTATTGTGTATATCGATGAAATCGATAAAATTTCACGCAAAAGCGACAACCCTTCGATTACCCGTGATGTGTCAGGGGAAGGCGTTCAGCAGGCACTATTGAAGTTGATTGAAGGAACAGTTGCCAGCGTGCCTCCCCAAGGCGGACGAAAACACCCGAATCAAGAATTTATTAATGTCGATACGACCAATATTTTGTTTATTTGCGGTGGTGCGTTTGCCGGATTGGAGAAGGTGATTCGCCAGCGTACCGAAAAAGGCGGTATCGGTTTTGGTGCGGTGGTAAGCAGTAAAGATGAAAACACCAATATTTCCGAGCTTTTTGAAACTGTAGAGCCTGAAGATTTAATCAAATTCGGTTTGATTCCGGAGTTGATCGGCCGATTGCCGGTGATTGCGACTTTGGCTGAGCTGGATGAAGATGCACTGGTGAATATTCTGACTGAGCCGAAAAATGCTCTGGTGAAGCAATATCAGGCTTTGTTTGCGATGGAAGGCGTGGAGCTTGAAGTGCTGCCTTCAGCTTTGCATTCAATTGCCAAGCAGGCTATGGAGCGTAAAACGGGTGCCCGCGGTTTGCGTTCTATTGTGGAACGTTGCTTGCTCAATACCATGTATATGCTGCCTGATTTGAAAGATGTGAAAAAAGTGGTGGTAAATGAAAAAGTGATTAATGAGGGTGCCGCACCGAAATTGTTACGCGAAGATGGTTCCGAATATGTGACGGAAGGTATGAAAACTTTAGCCAAGCATAAAAAATCCAAACCTGCCGCTTGATTTGAATATTGAGTTTTGCAATAGGCCGTCTGAAAAATATTTCAAACGGCCTATTTGTTTGGTATGTGTGAAGAGATCTTTATGTGTTGTAAAAACCGGTTTTTTTAATTAGGGCAGCGAAAGAGTGTGCGGATTGTTTTCGCTGTAGGCTTTCTTTATAATAAGGCTTTATTTTTAAAGGCCGTCTGAAGGTTTTTCAGACGGCTTGTGATTTATTTGATGGGCTAGGCATATTATATGAATGAAAACAATAACCAGCATTCGGTAACCGAGGTTCCTGAGGAGTATAAACGCAGCATCCGTAGTTTTGTTTTGCGGCAAGGGCATATGACTGCTGCACAGCAGCGTGCAATCGATACTTTGTGGCCGCGGTTTGGTGTGGATTACTGTGATTCTCTTGTCGATTTGCAGCAATGTTTCGGTGGGGGCAATGATAAAGTACTGGAAATCGGTTTCGGTATGGGTGTGGCAACAGTTGAGATTGCCAAGCGATTGCCGGATAAAGATTTTTTGGCAATTGATGTACACGGCCCAGGCGTGGGCAATATTTTGAAATTGATTGAGGAAGAAAATGTTCAGAATATCCGTGTGATGCGTCATGATGCCGTAGAGGTGGTGGAGAATATGTTGGCAGACGGTAGTTTGGACGGTATCCATATTTTCTTTCCTGACCCATGGCATAAAAAGCGCCATAACAAGCGCCGTTTGATTCAGACGGCCTTTGTTGCCAAGCTGTTGCCGAAATTGAAAAGCGGCGGTTATATTCATTTGGCAACGGATTGGGAAGAATACGCCCAACAAATGCTGGAGGTATTAAGCGGTTTTGATAATTTGCAAAATACGGCAGCAGGCGGAGAGGGCTATGTGCCAACGCCAGATTACCGTCCCGAAACCAAGTTTGAGGCACGTGGCAAGCGGTTGGGACATGGGGTATGGGATTTGGTATTTCGCAAGCGTTAATTGCGATTTTTATATACACTAAAATATAAAAAGCCGTCTGAAAAGACGGCTTTTTATTGTGTTGCGGTTCCGCTGATTAGCGTTTGTTCCAACGCTCAATAGATTCTTTAATCACTGCTTTGGCTTCTTCGATATCGCCCCAGCTTTCTACCTTGGTAGAGCCCGGTTTTTTCAAAGCTTTGTAGTTATTGAAGTGGAATTCGATTTGTTTGATGAGTTGTTGGGGTAGGTCGGCCAATGATTTGTAGCAGTTGCCGCTATTGCGGTCATCGGCAGGTACGCAGACGATTTTGTCGTCCACTTCGCCATCGTCAACGAACTTCATTACGCCGATGACTTTGGCTTCTAAGAAAATACCGGTAGGCAAGGGCTGTTCGGTAATCAATAGAACATCCAGTTCGTCGCCGTCTTCATCCAAAGTTTGGGGAATAAAGCCATAGTTGGTGGGTTTGGCGAAAATAGCGGGTTCTACGCGGTCAAGTTGGAATGCGGCTACTTCGCGGTTCCATTCGATTTTGTGGCAGCTGCCGGCAGGAATTTCGTTTACTACATTGATAATACTGCCGTCTACATCACCGGGGGTAAGGATTTGGTTAAAATCGGCCATTTCGGTTCCTTTTATCACTAAGAGTTGAACGGGCGCAAGTATAGCAGTTTTTCAGACGGCCTGAAACGCGGTTATAATATCGGCTGAGAAATAGTGTAGGGCATTGCCAACGATAATAATGTGGCAAGCTTGCGCTTGAGGCCATTATAGTTTTAAGGAAAGTGCCATGTTGGCAGATAAACTGATTCCCCATATAGATACCGTGTTAAGAACATTATTTGCACCCGCTACGACCTCACGCCCTTATCCGGATGCGGGGTTGGAGGAGGGTGAACTCAGCGAGGCGGAAAAGCGCCACGCTTTGGGTTTGATGCGGGTAAACCATGTGGGTGAAGTTTGTGCTCAGGCGTTGTATCAAGGGCAGGCATTAACAGCGCGCGATAAAACCAACAGAGAGGCTTTGCAGCATGCCGCTTACGAAGAGGTGGAGCACTTGGCATGGACTGAAAAGCGGGTAAAAGAGTTGGGCGGGCGTACCAGTTTGTTGAATCCGCTGTGGTATGCGGGTTCTCTGGCAATCGGAGTGGGTGCAGGGCTCTTAGGTGATAAGTGGAATTTGGGATTTTTGGAGGAAACCGAAAATCAGGTAACGGCACATTTGGAGGAACACTTGCAGGGCTTGCCCGAGCAAGATGTGAAAAGCCGCGCAATTGTAGCTCAGATGCGTTTGGACGAAATGCAGCATGCCGAAATGGCGAATCATTTCGGCGCGGCTCCGCTACCTTTGCCAGTAAAGGAAATGATGAAGTTAACTTCAAAAATTATGACGACAATCAGTTATCGGATTTGAAGCGAGCTGCATTTTCAGATATTTTTGATGCCGTCTGAAAATCATTGCCTATATAAAAAATAAAATGCCGTCTGAAATTTTTCTTTTCAGACGGCATTGTTTTAATCCGCTGTTATTTGTCTATAATTCAAGCGGTAATCACTAACATGATTGGTATTTGGATGGTAAATCCAAAATCGCCTCTCGATTAGAGGGGGAGAATACCAACTTGGCAGCTTCTGATATCGCTAACCATTGATAGCGGGTATGTTCTGCACTTAACCGGATAGCGGTATCAGTCGGGATGCAGGCGGAAAAAACGTGCTCGGTATTGTGGGTTACTCCGGGCGGGTATCTGTGGCGCCAGTGTGCAAAAATTTCATACTCCTGCTGTTGGTGCCAATTGAGAAGCCCGCTTTTTTCCAAAACAATTCCGGTTTCTTCCATTACTTCGCGGCAGACTGTATCGGCGAGGGTTTCCCCAGGCTCAATACTACCTGTAACCGACTGCCAAAAACCGGGGTTGTCGGCGCGCTCAAGCAATAAGATTTCACCCTGCTCGTTGTGCAGCACCACTAAAACGGATATGGGTTGTTTGAGAGGCTTTGCAGTTTTATTCATTGTTACTTTGTATGTCATTATGCATTGTAGTCGTCAGATCATCAGCCTTTGTTTCGGCGGTTTCATGAACGATCCGTACATCGCGCTGGGGGTAGGGGAACTCGATACCGTTTTCATTAAACTGTTGCCAAATATCCATCAGTATATTTGAAAATAATCCCGCAAAGCCGTTCTCGGGATCTTTAACCCAAAAACCGAGTCGCAAATCAATGCCGTTTTCACCGAAGTTAACCAAAAAAGCTTTAGGAGCAGGATCGTTTTGTATGCGTTCTTGGGCCGCGGCAGCTGCTTCTAGGATGACCATCGCTTTGTTTAGATCGGTTTTGTAAGCGACTTGTATGTCAATTCCTTGCCATAAAGCCTTTTCGGTATAGGATTCGTTGATAACGGTAGAGGTAACAAATGTTTCGTTTGGAATCAATGCTTCTGTACCGCTGGCACTTTTTAATACGACAAAGCGGGAAGTGATTTTAGTCACATAGCCGGTAAAATTGTTTACAGTTAAACGATCTCCCGGGCGGATGGAGCGGTCGCCCAAAATAATAAAGCCGGAGATATAGTTACTGGCGACTTTTTGCAGCCCGAAACCTATGCCGACGCCAAGTGCGCCGCTAAATACCGATAAGACCGTTAAATCAATGCCGACTAAAGGAAGGGCGATTAATACAGAGAGGAAAATCATCACGGTTTTGATGATTTTTGAGAATACGATGCGTAGATTTAAATCAATACGCTCACTATTCATTAAGCGGTTTTCTATAAAGCGTGCCAACCATAAGGCCAATACGATAATAATACCGATCCAGAGCAAGCCGGTAAGTATGGTGTATAGGTTTAGGGTAGTCGCCCCAAGCGGGATTTTGACAGACTTCATGCCGTCAATAATCATGTCGTCGATGCCTGAAATCCAAAATAGAAAGGTAATCCACAAAACGCCCGACATGCTTCGCTCTAACCAGTCCGTATAGCGGTTGGTAGGAAGTGCGGCGTTAATAATGGCAAGTGTGATTCTTATAATCAGTAGCCAGCGTGCGGCCATAACTAATAAATGGAACCATAGTGGATTGCCTATGAAAATAGTCCATAATGAAAGGCTGGCGACCGCACTTGCCAGTAGTATTAAAGGCCATGCGGCGCGTTGGAGCAAATGGCGTAAAAAACCTTGTTGGTTCCTCCGGTAGCGGTTTACCCAATACTGTGCCAGCCAGGCGGTTAGAAAGAGTAATAAAAAACATAACCCCAGCTCAATCCAACTGGATAAATGGGTAAAGCTACGCTCTAAGAGCTTGCTGGTGAAGTATTGCCGGGCAAACAGGCTATTGAAAAATTCCGTGATTCCTGAGCTTCCTGATACGATTAGCTCCGAGGCGCTAACGTTGAGGTAACTACGGAGGCCGCTGATGGAAAATAATGTATTGAGCATAAATAAAATTTCAAAAAATTAAAAAGATGGTAGATGTGTGCGAACGTCATTATTATAACTTGAGATATACATTTATGGCAGAAAGAGGCTGGTGGCCGGGGATTTCTGTTTCTAAGATTTTATAAGTGAATTGCTTGTTAGTAAGAAAAAGCAGCTCTTTACGGGACGTAATGAAAAAAAGTAATGCTTGCGAAAAAGTATTGGTATTGATAAAATGTCTCGTTTTTCAACCTTGTCTTTTACTTTTCGCATGGTAGAAGGCTGTTTTTAAACCGTAAGGAGATAACATGCGTCATTATGAGATCGTGTTTATCGTTCATCCTGATCAAAGCGAGCAAGTACCCGCTATGGTTGAGCGTTACAAAACCATGATTACCGAGGCTGGTGGTAAGATCCACCGCTTGGAAGATTGGGGTCGCCGTCAATTGGCTTACCCAATTAATAAAATTCATAAAGCACATTATGTTTTGATGAATATTGAAACCTCACCTGAAGTGGTTGAAGAGCTGGAAACGGCTTTCCGCTTTAATGATGCGGTTTTGCGCCATCTTACCATCAAAACCAAACATGCTGTTACTGAAGCCTCTCCGATGATGAAAGAGGAGAAGTCTAAAAGCCTGTTGAATAACAGCGTGGCTGCAGAAACTAAAGAAGAAGCTGCAGAGGCTTAATCCAAGATTGAAAAATCAGCTTGATCTCACTGCTCAAATCATTGAATGTGGTATTTTACGCTATACACCGGCTGGGATTCCGGTGCTGGATTTGGTGCTGAAACATGAATCTTGGCAGGAAGAAAACGGGCAGAAATGCTTGGTAAAGTTTGAACTTCCTGCAAAAATTATCGGTGAGCAAGCTCTGCAGTGGCAATGCCGAAAAAATGATATGGTTGAAGTAAAAGGTTTTCTTGCACAGAGAAGCCAACGCTTTCCAAAACCGGTGTTGCGGATACAAAACATTCAAGAATATAAAGGTTAAACGACAATGGCTCGTCAATCATTCAAACGTAGAAAATACTGCCGTTTTACGGCTGAAAAAATCCAAGAGGTGGATTATAAACAAGTAGACCTGTTAAAAGATTTTATCGCTGAAAACGGTAAAATTATTCCGGCTCGTATTACCGGTACTAAAGCAGGTTACCAACGTCAACTGTCTGTTGCGGTTAAACGTGCCCGTTTTTTGGCACTGTTGCCATACACCGACCAACATAAATAATTGACGGAGATTAGTGAAATGCAAATTATTTTGTTAGAAAAAATCGGTGGCTTGGGCAATTTGGGTGACGTGGTAACCGTAAAAAACGGTTATGCCCGTAACTTCTTGATCCCTACAGGTAAAGCGAAACGTGCAACTGAAGCCAACATGAAAGAATTCGAAGCACGTCGTGCTGAACTGGAAGCTAAGCAAGCTGAAATCCTGGCTGATGCAAAAGCCCGCCAAGAAAAATTGGATGGACAAACGATCACTGTTGCTCAAAAAGCCGGTGTTGATGGCCGTTTGTTTGGTTCGGTAACTAATGCCGATATTGCTGAAGCTATTAAAGCTACCGGTATTGATGCTGCTAAATCAAATGTGCGTTTGCCTGATGGTCCTTTGAAAGCTGTGGGTGAGTATGAAGTTGAAGTTGCTCTGCACACTGATGCGGTAGCAAAAATTACTGTAGCGGTTGTTGCTGCTGCCGAATAATATCTGCTTTAAGTTTAGATATCTCAATAAAAGGCCGTTTGAAATTCAGACGGCCTTTTATTTTATTTTGTTTTTTGTGCTGAGTGGCGATGATGATATTTGAATCAAATTATTATCAATTTACCGCTTAAATATCCGGATGCAAAATTTTATTGTATTAATTGGCTATTGTTGCAACATCATTGATTACTATGTGCTGATTCTTTGCTTTAACCGCTTTCTTAAATTTGATACACTTCAGCTACTTTCAACTTGATTGAATTATTTGGATTTATATATGGAAAAAATTGCTGCCTATTTGGCTGCCGCGCTGATTCTGGCTGGCTGTAGTACTTCTGGAAATATTAATAATACTGCTGCTTTGGAAAGCCCAGTTTTGCCTTCGGTTAAACGGCCGGTATTTAGTGATACTGCCGAATCGGTGGCAATCAGTGGCTTTAATGGCAATGCTAATGTGCAGCGTTTTATTGATTATCAAGTAAGTAGTGGTAATTTTTCACGTAACGAGTTAGAGAATTTTTTTAGTGGTGTTGATTATAAAGGCAATATTATCAACATTATGAATCGCCCCGGTACTTCTCGCCCATGGTACGAGTTTCGTCAAGCTAATGCAGGGGGTAATAGGATTGCCAGCGGTAAACGTTTTTATCAACAAAACCAAGGTGTGATTGATGCTGTCGCACGAAGCTATGGAGTACCTGCTGAAATTATCGTTGCCATAGTCGGTATCGAAACCAATTATGGTTCTAATATGGGCAGTTTTCGAGTGGCAGACTCTTTAAGTACTTTAGCTTTTGATTACCCACGCCGCGCAGAATTTTTTCAAAAAGAACTTAATGAATTTTTGTTGATGGCCAAAACTGAGAAGCGGGACATCTTTAGTTTCAAAGGTAGTTATGCCGGTGCAATGGGAATGCCGCAATTTATGCCGTCTAGTTTTCGTAAGTATGCGGTTGATTATGACGGAGATGGTTTTCACGATATTTGGAATAATATCGGTGATGTCGCCGCTTCAGTTGCTAACTATATGAAAGCCCATGGGTGGAAGGCCAACGGTAAAATGATTGTGCCGGTATCGCTTACTATTAATCAAGAATTGCAAAATATTATTGATGAAAAAACGGAGCTTAGCCGTACGGTTGCCGATTTCAAACGTATGGGGGTGGTGCCCCAGGAGTATGTGGCTGATGACGAAAAAGCTTTGCTATACCGCTTGGAAACCAGCCCGGGAGTATATGAGTATTATCTTGGTTTAAATAATTTCTATGCGGTATGGCAGTATAATCATAGTCGTATGTATGTAACTGCCGTGCGTGACATTGCAAATGGTGTCAGCGGTAATTACCGTCTCTAAATTCAAGCGGAATAATATGGCTTACCAAGTCTTGGCGCGAAAATGGCGCCCGAAAACTTTTGCTGATTTAGTAGGGCAGGAACATGTCGTCAAAGCATTGAAAAATGCTTTAGATAAAGGTCGCCTGCACCATGCCTATTTACTTACCGGTACACGGGGGGTGGGTAAAACCACTATTGCACGCATTCTGGCGAAAAGTTTGAATTGCGAGCATGCCCATAATGGTGAGCCTTGCGGACAATGTACAAGTTGTATGCAAATCGATAGCGGGCGTTATGTCGACCTGCTGGAAATTGACGCAGCCTCCAATACGGGCATTGATAATATTCGTGAGGTATTAGAAAACGCCCAATATGCTCCTACGGTTGGCAAGTATAAAGTCTACATTATCGATGAAGTACATATGCTCTCAAAAAGTGCGTTCAATGCTATGTTGAAAACACTGGAAGAGCCGCCTGAACATGTAAAGTTTATTTTAGCTACAACAGATCCGCATAAGGTGCCGATTACGGTTTTGAGCCGTTGCTTACAGTTTGTTTTGCGCAATATGACAACCCAACAGGTTGCGGAGCATTTGGCTTATGTGTTGACGCAAGAGCAAATTCCATTTGAAGCTCCTGCTTTACAGCTGTTGGGGCGTGCAGCTATGGGCTCGATGCGTGATGCGTTGAGTTTGTTGGATCAGGCAATCGCAATGGGATCCGGCAAAGTTACCGAACTAGATGTACGTCAAATGATAGGGGCGGTAGACAAACGCTACTTATATGAACTGCTTCAATATATTGTGAATCAAGATGGTGAAGCATTAGTAGCCAAGGCCCAAGAAATGGCAGCGCGGGCGATCGGTTTTGATAGTGCTTTAAGTGAATTAGCAATATTGCTGCAACGCTTGGCTTTAGTAAAAACCGTACCAGAAGCGCTGGCAGAAGATCCTGAATATCAAATATTAAGCCGATTGGCGCATTATTTGGGTGCTGAACAAATTCAGCTTTATTACCAATGCGCCATTCACGGGAAGCAAGACTTAAGTCTTGCGCCTGATGAGTATGCCGGCTTTGTGATGACATTGCTGCGTATGTTGGCATTCACGCCGTTTGCGGCCAAAGATCATAATTCGGATGGAGTGATCGAAGGTACTCAGCTGCACTCGACAAAAGGGAGAGATGATACTGAAAAAAAGCTTTTGACCTTGCCTGAGCAGAGTACTTCGGCAGAAAGTCTATCAGGCGGATTGGTTGAAACTGAAACAAAAGCACCATCTGGAGAAAATGAAACTGTGGTGCAGGAAATATCTGTAGAGGTTCCGAAACCAACGGTCGATTTAATCCAGCCGCCAGCTATTACCGCTGAAAAAGAGGATACGAAACAGCTTAGCCAAAACGATATACCGCCTTGGGAAGAGTTACCGATAACCGAGCCATTGCCTACGGAATATCAGACATATGAAACATCGTTGGCACAACACAATGGTAAATTGCAGCCAGAAAATAATGAATACGGTAATATGCCGCCAGAGCGTTTCGAACCTGCTTATGCCGCAGATATTTTATATGCTGATGAATATTCTCATACGGAAACCGTGAGGCAGTCTAGGGAAGAGGCTTTCTTTGATCAGGAGGAAGAGGATTCTCATATAGCCTATAATGAAACAGCTGCTTCTGAAGCATTGATCAAATTAGTAGAAGATGATGAAGATGACAGCGTTGAAGATGAACCTTTGTTTGAGCCACTGCCGTCATTTGAACAAAAAAATTGGGCAGCTATAATCCGTCGTTTGTCCACCAAGCTTGGGGCCGCTCAGATGACTGCATACCATACCGCATGGGTGCGCTATGACGAAGAAAGGCAATTATTGATATTGTCGATGACGGATGAAGGCAGAGCTACCGGAAATAAAGAGCGTTTGGATAAAATTAGGAACGTATTAGCCGATGCATACGGAATGGTACTGCAATTGCAAACAGAGCCATGGCGCGATGATCAAGGTTGGGAAACACCCGCTATGCGACGCAAACGCTTACAGATAGAAGGCCGCCAGCACGCTAAGACCTTGCTGGAGGCAGACGAAGCGGCGCAAAATATTCTGAATTTATTTTCTGCGCAGTGGCGCGAAGATACTTTAGTATTGGTAGGTCAGGATAGTTAATTTTTAATGTCGTTTGAATTTTAATTTCCAAAGTCAGTATAGCTAATCGAATAACACTATAGGAGTTTAATTTATGTTCGGAAAAGCCGGATTGGGCGGTTTGATGAAGCAAGCCCAACAAATGCAAGAAAATATGAAAAAAGCACAAGCGAAATTGGCAGAAACCGAAGTGAGTGCCGAAGCAGGTAATGGTTTGGTGAAAGTGACCATGACTTGTAACCATGTTTTGCGTAAGCTGGAAATCGATGAAAATTTGATTAAAGAAGCTGTAGACGACAAAGAAATGTTGGAAGACTTGATTTTGGCAGCGATCAATAATGCAGGTGAAAAAGCTGAAGAGACTACTAATAAAACGATGGGAGCGTTTACCCAAGGCTTACCGGCGGGTATGGGAGATTTCTTTAAATAAGTTGCGATTTTAATATGCAAGGCCGCCTGATAAGGAGAAGATCTTCTTTTCAGACGGCCTTTTTCTTTAGTATTTTATTTGGAAAAGCTCTGAGTTACTTTCAAAATGGAGAATTAGGTTAATATAGGGTGTGTGTCAGATTGGCAGATTCATTAAAACCATATTATTAAGACGGCGGGAGAAGTTAAGGTAATCGGTAAGAAACAGGTTATTAACCGGATAGTAAGCCGCGCTATAGTACAGGTGTTGTGCCATTGTTTTAATAATTTATAGTATTTATATGATATTGTTGCAATTAGGTTGAAAAAAATACCGCTTGTTGCGGTACATATGGCTTGCGTGAACAAACCTGATTATAATAGCAACCATGAAAAAACATATCCCCCTCTTATTCGTATTGGCGGCACTTGGCGGCTGTAGTTCTATTTACCTGCCTACGTTGAAAGAAGTGCCTGTTCGCCCGACTAACGTGGAAGCGTCTGCCGGTGAATACCGCTTGGCAGCAAGCCATTGGTCGGATGTGTCTAAAATCCGTGATGAAGCCACACGCTTAAGTTATCAAGTCAGCCAGGGACAGCTCACAAAAGTTCAGGCTGCCCAATATCTGAATCGTTACCGTATTCAGTTGGTTGGTCGCAATGCAGTAGATGACAGTATGTATGAAGTGTATCTGCGTTCTGCGGTAGATAGTCAGCGCGGTGAAATCAGTACAGAACAATCTAAGCTTTATATTCAAAATGCACTACGCGGTTGGCAGCAGCGTTGGCCCAATATGCGTAATAAACCGAAAAATCCAGCTTTTACAAACTTCCTAATGGAAGTAATGAATATGAAGCCGTTACAATAATCTGTTAAAATAGTGAAATAAGAAGCCGTCTGAATTTTCAGACGGCTTCTTATTTTTAGGTTTGGTTTTACTTTTATTTTTCGGCTTGGGAGGCCAAGCTTTGAGTAGTTTGAATGAATTCCTGCCGTTTTTGCAAAGCTTTGCCCGAGTCAATGGCTGTGTGGGCGGCTGCTACACCCGCCTCCAATGATTCTACTGCATCAGCAGCATAAAGTGCTGCTGCGGCATTCAATATAACGATATCGCGGGCAGCTCCCGGTTTGCCTTTCAATACATTGTCCATTATCGCCAGTGATTCGGCGGCATTATTTACTTTGATTTGGTTTAGATTTTCATATACTGGAAGGCCGAATTGCGTTGGAGAAATATTGTATTCATGAACCATACCGTTTTTTAGCTCAGCAATATGGGTAGGACCGGTGATGGTAATTTCATCCAGACCATCGCTACCGTGTACGACTAAAACATGCTTGGATCCCAGTTGTTGCAAAACGCGAGCCAAAATACCGACTAAGTCGATATGAAACACGCCGAGTAATTGGTTTGGTGCACCAGCCGGGTTGGTTAACGGGCCTAAGATATTGAAGATAGTACGTATTCCCAAGGCTTTGCGTACGGGGGCTACATAATGCATACTCCGGTGGTGATTGGGAGCAAACATGAAGCCCATACCCGTAGTATTGATACAGTGGGCAATATCTGTAGGAGCCAAGTTGAGTGAAGCTCCCATTTGCTCCATGATATCGGCGGCGCCGCATGATGAGGATACGGAACGGCCTCCGTGTTTGGCAACTTTTGCTCCTGCCGCCGCAGCCACAAACATAGCGGTAGTCGAAATATTAAATGTACGCGCACCGTCTCCGCCTGTACCGACTACATCAACCAAGCCCTGGGTGTTTTCCAAGGGAATCGGTGTGGCAAATTCGCGCATAACGGCTGCAGCCGCTGAAATTTCCGAAACGCTTTCTACTTTGATACGTAAGCCCGTTAGGATGGCGGCAATCAGTTCCGGTGCGACTTCACCGCTCATGATTTGCCGCATCAGGCTGGTCATTTCGTCGTGGAATAATTCGTTATTGCTAAGTAGGCGGTTTAGTGCTTGCTGAGGAGTAATCATAATATTTTCCAAAGTATTGATAAGTTTGCGGCTGAGGCAGAAATAGTGGTGATTGAAACTGGTGATAAAAATCAGAACATATCTTACCGCTTGAGGTTTTTTAGTTTTTGTTTTGCATCGGTGCGTTAGTTTAGGCCGTCCGAGCGGTTTCAGACGGCCTATCTTTATGTGGTTGGTAAAGTTTTAAATTCATTTAGAAAATTATTTAGCATGTCATGTCCGTGTTCTGTGAGTAGTGCTTCCGGATGGAATTGTACGCCCTCCAACGGATATTCTTTGTGGCGGACACCCATAATTTCCTGATCCTCCGTCCATGCGGTGATTTCCAAGCATGCAGGCAGTGTATCGCGTTCGATTACTAAACTGTGGTAACGGGTACAGATAACCGGGTTGGGTAGGTTTTGGAACATACCCTTATTATGATGGGATACTGGAGAAACTTTGCCGTGCATCAGGGTTTTAGCTCGGATGATGTTGCCGCCGAATGCTTCTCCTATAGCTTGATGACCGAGGCAGATTCCCATAATCGGTAATTTGCCGGCAAAATGTTTGATAGCGGCTACTGAAATGCCTGCTTCTTTCGGTGAGCAAGGACCGGGGCCGATGACAAGGTAGTTCGGGTTGATGGCGGCAATTTCTTCAATTGTGATGTCATCGTTGCGGCGGACTTCGACTTCTTGTCCGAGCTCAGCAAAATATTGCACGATGTTATAAGTAAAACTGTCGTAGTTATCAATCATTAAAAGCATATTGGTTGCCTGCGGTATGATTTATCGGCGGGTATTATTGTGTGCTGTACGCTTGAAAGTACGATTATAGCGCGTTTAACGGACTATGTTCAGATTGCTCGGATCATTGATAAAACGCCACATGGCTTCTTCATTTTTGAACACGCCTTTGCGTATGATGTAAACCAGCTCTCTTTTAACTTGGGTATCTGCCGGGCGTCGTACAACCTGCATACCGTTGTTGTGTGCGGCCATTTCTAAAAACTTTGCGGCAAATTTGGGCTGATGCAGGCGCGCTGCTGCAAGGGGATGCCGTTCGATATAGTCGTTTAAGCCTTTGCTGCTGTCTTGGTAGGTTTGGCCTTTTTTATCGATGAATGCAACAGTAAATGGCATGCGTCGTAAGTAATCCATGGTGTGTCTTCGTCGGTATCGTGGTTTTGTATAGGTTAGCGTTAAATAGCGGTTTAGGGAAGGCGGGGGAGGACTTTGGCCGAAAGGGGCAGGTGGTCGGATAAGGCCTGCCAAATTTTGCCGTTGTGGATTTGTGCATCAAGGATGCTCAGGTTTCGCGTATAGATACGGTCCAAGCTTAACACAGGCATGCGGGCAGGAAAGGTTTTTGGCCGTTTACCATGAGCTACGACGAATACTTCGTTTAAATTGAGTGCGCTGCCAAAGGAAATACAGGATTTGTGCCGCCAGTCGTTAAAGTCACCCGCAATAACCAGCGGGCTCATGGGATCAATATGTTTGCTGACATAATCGAAAATCGCATGATACTGTTTGATGCGGTCGGGCTCACGCAGATTGAGATGCGCGCACAAGCATACGAGCGGGAGCGGCCAATCTTCGGGATGGATTTCGCAATGTAATAGACCGCGCTGCTCCATTTTATTGACGCTGATGTTGAAATTACGGCGCGTTGTTATCGGCATGTGGCTTAGAATGGCGTTGCCGTGGTGGCGTTTTTTGTAAGCGGCATTCTGTCCATAGCTGCTGTTGAAGGCTAGGCGGTCGCTGATGATGTCGTAATGGGGCTGTGAGGGGAAAGTATCGATTTTGAATTGTCGGTTGAGATTTTCGCCTTGTACTTCCTGTAAAAATAATATATCGGGGTGGAGGCCTTCTAGGGCATCTGCCATTAGTTCGATTTGTACTTTACGATTAAGCGCCGACATGCCTTTGTGCATATTGTATGTGGCGATAATCAGGGGAGAGGCTGACATGGAGGAACTCCGTGCTGGTGTTTATTGGCAGACACTTAAGATGTCTTTCGATACGGCTGGTTTAATACGGTTTGCAATATATAAGGGGAAAGAGCAGTAGCGGCGATTTTTTTATGCCGGAACGCTTTCAGACGGCTGTATAATTGTATTTATATTCTTTATTAAATATTTCAATAATAATGAAGTTATTTTTAATAGCCGTCTGAAAAATTCAGACGGCCTATCATGTGCTTAAATTTGCCGGTTTTGCAACATCAGCACATCAGTGCTTCAATCTCTGCAATGGTTTTGGGTACTTCTGCTGTATAGTTTTCTGCACCGTTTTCGGTCACCAAAATATTGTCTTCAATACGGATACCGATATTGTGGAAATGGGCTGGGATATCGTCTGCCGCGGCGATATACAGCCCGGGTTCGATAGTAGTACACATGCCGGCTTGCAGCAGTAGAGGGGTGCCGTCACGCCAGCGGCCGCCGACATCATGTACATCCAGCCCGATCCAATGTCCTAGTCCGTGCATATAAAAGCGTTTGTAGGCTTGTGATTCGAGGTTCTCATCAAGGCTGCCTGAAAGTAATTTCAAATCTATCAATCCTTGGGTGAGAATATTGAGAGCGATATTGTGTATGTCTGCCCAATTTGCTTGCGGTTGTACGGCTGCAATAGCGGCTTGGTTGGCGGCAAGAACGATTTCGTAAACGTCTTTTTGGGCAGGGGTAAATTTACCATTTACCGGGAAGGTACGGGTAATGTCGCCCGCATACATTTCATATTCGGCACCTGCATCGATAAGCAGTAAATCACCATCACACAAAATATCTTTGTTTTCTACATAGTGTAGGCAGCATGCGTTTTTACCGCCGGCAATAATACTGTTGTAAGCGGGAAAGCGTGCTCCATTGCGCATAAAATCGTGTAGCAGTTCGGCTTCGATTTGCATCTCGCTGATTCCAGGTCGGGTTTTCTGCATGGCACGGATGTGGGCTTGGGCGCTGATGCTGCCCGCTTTTTTGAGTAGGGTGATCTCATGCGGGTCTTTTATCAGGCGCATGGGGGTAAGTAGGGCCGCAAGATCGCCGAGGCTGTCGGGGGCGCGGGTACATTCGCCGAGCATGCGTTGACCGGCAGTTTGCTGGACATGATGCCAATGTTGCAGTAGGAGGCGGTCATGTTCGGGATTTTCACCCCATAAGGCGAACAGGCGGCGCTTGTTTAGAATAGCTTTTTCTATATGCTGGCTAAACTCTTTGATACTGTGGGCGGCATCAAAATGAAATTCTGCTTGTGCCGCATCCGGGCCGTAACGGAAACCATCCCAAATTTCACGTAAAGCATCTTTTTCCCGGCAATAGAGTGTGGACGTTCCGTTGGCACCGTCTAATACGATGACTGCTTCCGGTTCGGGAAAGCCGCTGAGATAGTGGAAATAACTGTTTTGCCGATAGGGAAAGTGTGTATCGTTACTGCGGGTTTGTTCTGCGGCGGCAAATAAAACGGCAAGGCCGTCGTTGCCGATTTGTTGTAATAAGTGTTCGCGGCGTTGTAGGTAAATGGTCATGGCAGACTTTCTTATCTTAAGGCCGTCTGAAAGCAGACGGGGTGATGTTAGTGGGTTTTGTGATGATGGCTTGTGTTATATGTTGCGGTGTGCGTTTTGTACTTTTTGCGCTAGCCATAAGGCAGTTGTCGCACCAGCAATATCAGCTATTGCATCCAGCCAATCACCTTGGCGCGTGTTGGTAAACAAGGCCTGCGCGGTTTCGGTGACGGCAGCTAAACATACGGCAGTAATAACCAAACTCCGTATCGGAATGTTGTACCTTTCGTTCAACCATATTTTGGATAGAAGCCAAAACTGAGCAAAAAATATAGCGAAATGGGCGATTTTATCAAAATGGGGAAATGGAGCCGTGCCGCCGGATGATTCTTGCAGTAGTTGGTAGAGCATCGCTGTCAGCCATAAGACTGAAAAAAGTAGCCAGCGGTTACGGGGGATGGTTGGAGTCAGCATTCTTCGTCCAACCAAGTTTGGCAGATTGTAGCCAAGCGGGAAAATTTTCCGCCGCGTGCAGCCAAGATGTCACGCCAGAGGCTTACTTCTTCGGCGCCGGGTGCTTCGTCTAAGCTGCATTCGTAAAGCCAGAAATCCAGGGTTTCAGCTACCGTTCCGGGGCTTTCGGTGCGGAATAAATCAAGTAATTCTTGCATAGTGTTGTGGTAGGGCAATATTGGAAATGAACCGGCTTATTTTAACGTAGTTTGCCTTCTGGTGTTAAGGATATGCCGGAAAGGCAAGGTAAATGATTTTCAGACGGCATTATTTTCTTGAAGTGGGTAGCTTAAATATATAGAGGGTTTGTAACAGCTTACTTTTGCCGTGTATGCAATTGAAAAAAAACAGCACCACTTTGGCGATGTGCATATTTGAATAAAGGCCGTCTGAAAATAGTTTTCAGACGGCCTTCGATTTATATCAGGCAATTGGCAGCATTATTTTACTTTTGCCAAAGTTTCTTCAAATAAGGCGACTGTGCGGTCAATATTTTGTAACTTGTCTAATCCGAACAGCCCCAAGCGGAATGTTTGGAAATCATTACGCTCGCCGCATTGTAGTGGTACGCCCGAGGCAATCTGCATACCTTCGGCGATGAAGGCTTTGCCGTTGTGTATATCGGCTTTGTCTGTATAGCTGACAACGACCCCGGGAGCTTCGAAGCCGGGAGCAGCTACGCTGACAAACCCTTCACGTGCCAGTAAGGCACGCATTTTCAGGCCGAGTTCGGTTTGTTTGGCTTTTAGAACATCGAAACCAATGGCTTCGGCTTCTTTCATAACATCGTGCAATACCATCAGCGCGTCGGTGGGCGGTGTAGCATGATAGGCATGACCACCGTTTTCAAAGGCTTCCATAATTTGCAGCCATTTTTTCAAATCCAGGCTAAAGCTGTCGGATTCGGTTGCCTGTACTTTTTCATAAGCCGCTTGGTTTAGCATTACCAAACCGCAGCATGGAGCGCCGCTCCAGCCTTTCTGCGGAGCGGAAATTAATACATCAATTCCCAGTTGCTGCATATCCAGCCAGATACAGCCGGATGCAATACAGTCGATAACCAGCAGGCCGCCAACAGCGTGTACGGCATCTGCTAAAGCTTTGATATAGTTATCGGGCAGCATAATGCCTGATGCGGTTTCTACATGAGGCGCGAACACTACGGCCGGGCGGTATTCGGCTATTGCGGCGGTGACTTCCTCAATAGGCGCAGGAGAAAAAGGGGCTTGTGTTTCATCGGCCTGCCGAGCGGTGAAAACACGAGTTTCGGCTGCAATCGTACCTTTTTCAATAATTTGGCTCCAACGGAAGCTGAAAAAACCGTTTCGAATCACCAAACATTTTTCATTACGGGCCAGCTGACGTGCAACGGCTTCCATACCGCTGGTGCCGCTGCCGGGAATGACAGCGGTATGTTGTGCACCGTAAACTTTTTTCAGTGTGGCGGAAATATAGCGGAAAGCCGTTTGAAATTTTTGCGACATATGGTTTAAAGCGCGGTCGGTATAAACTACCGAATATTCAAGCAGGCCGTTTTCATCGATTTCCGGGCGTGGCAGAGTGGTCATCTGTTTCTCCATTTTTGTTAGTGTGTTTGCAGATATTAACATTGTTGGCGGTATGATAAAAGGCCGTCTGAAACGTGTTCAGACGGCCTTGGGAAAATCTGTCCTGTTATTGGAAAAGGCTGATGACTCCCATTACTGCCAAAGTGAATATGATGGTCAATGCACAACCGAGTTTGGCGATAACGCCGACGATAAAGCCGATGAATGTGCCCAAGCCGACTTTCCCTGCAGAGAGCAAGTCTTTTCGAGCCCAAAATTCACCAATGCCGGCTCCTACCAATGGCCCAAGCAGCAAGCCGGGCAGGGAAAAAAATGCACCTGCTATGCCTCCGATCAAAGCGCCCCAAACAGCAGTTTTGCTGGCACCGGTAAATTTGGCACCAAGCATACCGGCTACATAATCCATAGCGGTTCCCGCAGCGGCGACAATGCCGAGGAATATCAAAGTAGCGGTACCGATAATCTGATAGTCGCCTGCATAGGCTATCAGCCATGCGCCGGCAAACATCAGACCCAAACCGGGGATGGCGGGATAAATCGTGCCAAGTAAGCCGATAAGCAGTGCAATCAAGCCAAGAATAATGAGAATGCTGAACATAAATTTGCTTTCTGTATCAGTAAATGTAAATAAGGCGGTTTAGCGTTTTTCCTGCCGGCGGATGAGATATATGCCCAAAACAGCGAATAATATTGTCGGCAGCATGGCGGCAATAAAAGGCGGTACGCCGTAAAGTTGGCTGGTAAAACCGAACAGACGGCCTGCAAAGTGAAAGCCCAGTCCCAAGCATATGCCGAAAAACAGTTTCAGCCCCATGTTGCCGTGCCGTGTCGATTGGGGGGTAAATGCCAATGCTACCAAGGCCATCACCATGGCTGCCAGCGGATACATTAATTTACGCCACCAGGCGATTTCATAGGGGCGGGTTTGCTGTTGGTTATCTTTCAGATGGCTGATGTAAGTTGTGAGTGCGGATACCGACATTTGTTCGGGTGAAATCAATAAAACATCAAGCAGATTGTTTTGCAGGGAAATGGGCCAATTTTGTTCGGGCTGTTTTTCCGCAAGAATCCGGTCGTTGTCAATGACGCTGCGGCGAACGTTTTTCAGCTGCCAGCTACCGTTTCCCGGGCGGGCTGATTCGGCTTCCATGGCTTCAATCAGGCGGAACTGATCGTCGTGCCGCCAAATTTTAATACCCAATAAAGTATGGTCGGGCAGCATTTCGCGGACATTGATAATATTATTTTGTTCTTTAAGCCATAAACCTTGGCTGCCCGTGCTGATTTTTCCGTTTACGGCGCCGGCTTTCATATTTTCGGCATAGCGGTTGGCCGCGGGTGCCAGCCATTCGCCCAATACGGCTGTGGACAGGGCAAAAATCAAACCAAATTGCAGCAAAATGGTAATCAGCTTGCGGGTGCTCATACCACTGGCTTTCATAACGGTCAGTTCGCTGCCGGAAGCCAATTGGTTCAGCGCAATCAGGCCGCCTATTAATGCGGCTAAAGGCATCAGTTCATAGGCATGTGCCGGAACCTGCATAAAAATATATTGCATCATTTTCATGCCGGTATAGCTGCCTTTGCCTACATCTCCCGCTTCGCTGATGATGTCGAAAAAACTGTATAAGGCCAAAAGGGCCAGTAGGGCATAGAGTGCCGATATGGTAAGTTGGCGGATAAGGTAGCGGCTTAGAAGCATCATTGTGCATCGCCTTTCGTACTGTTTTTCAGAGCCTGCCAAAACGGCTGTGCAGGCATACTGCGCACATGCAGTAAAGCAAGTGCGGCTGCCAGCATCAGTATATGCAGCGGTAATAGCCCTATCCAGAAATTGAGTTTGCCGTCTTCAACGGCATTGCGCAGAAAAGTAAGGCCGTTTTGATAAATCAGATAAAAACCAATGGCAAACAGAATATTATAGGTGTGGCCGGTACGCGGGTTGAAATACGATAACGGAATGGCCAGTATGCTCAAAATCAATATGCTGATAGGCAGAGACAAGCGCCACATTAATTCCGCCTGATGTTCGGGATTGTTACTGCCGATAAGCTGGAGGGTCGGAATAGTACGGCGGTTGGAAACGGGGTCGATAATCTTCGGCGAGGTACTGATAATCAGGCTGAGTTTTTCAAATGAAACCTGATTATAGTCGGCTTGGCCGGGGGTGCCGCTGTAACGTATGCCTTGCGTGAGCTCTAAAGTACGCTTGTTGTCGTTTAAAGCAAATGAACCCTCTTTGGCGAATACAATGTTATCGCGGCCTTTGCTGTCAGTTTCACGCAGAAATAGGTTTTTCATTACCCCCGAATCGGTATCGAAGGTTTCGACGAAATACACCCGGCCGTTACTTTTACCCAAAGCACGGAATTCCCCGGCTTCTATCATTGAGAGCTCCTGTTTTTGCTTCAAAAGCTCGGCATATTCGCGGCTGCGCAGCTCTGCCCACGGTATGATAAACAGCTGCATCAGGGTAAGCAGTATGGCAAACGGCACGGCGAAACGCAAAACAGGATTAATCCACTGCTTTAGTGACAGGCCGCACGAGAGCCAAACCGACATTTCACTGTCGCGCCAGTAGCGGGTTAAAACCGTAAGGGTGCTGATGTAGGCGGTAAGTACCAGCAGAAGCGGTGTCATACCGACTACCCAAAAGCCGACCAGTGCGACAACGGCATCGATGGCAACCCGGCCGTCTGCGGCGCGTCCCAAAAGATTTATAGCTTGCGTGGAGACCAGTACGGCCAACAGCACCACGAAAATTCCGACTGCCGTAAATGACAGTTCTTTGATAAAGTTGCGTTGGTAAATCATATATTAATTAACGGCCGGGAAGATTTGATACGGCGATAGTGCAAGGTTCTGACCGTGTTCGGGTAAGATGCGCCGTATCAGTATCGTTTATGCAGGCTTTCAGGCGGCCTGTCGAATAGGGTACAATCAACCACAGCCGTTTTCCTGTTTCAGACGGCTTTTCCGTTTTGCGGAGCCTTTGTCTGAACATACCGTGGATTTGATTAGGAGATTAAGCGTGGAATTTAGCACAAAAGTTGAAAAATTGCAGCCGCAACAAACAGGCGCGTTGTTATATGTGTGCAGTGATGCTTGCCCGTGTGCCCAATCCGGCAGCAATGAAACCGCTAAAGCACTTTGTGCTTCTTTAGAAGAGGGACAGGTTTTTGCCGAGGCCAAATTGCCTGCGGGTGAAGGTTTTCAGTCGCTGGCAGTGGTGCGCTTGAAAGATGAAGAGCGGGCTACTTTGGATAAAGCCGCAGCCGAAGCTGCTGCGTGGGCGCAAAAGCAGCATGAGGTACATGTGGATGTGGGGGCATTTGATGAAGTGGAGGCTCCGCGCGTAGCCGAAGCTTTTGCGGTGGCATTAGGCATGGCGGTTTACCGTTTTGACCGTTATAAAAAAGAAGCTAAACCGGCAAAATTGGAAAAAACCGTGTTTTATCATGGTAGCGAAGATTTAAGCGGTGCAGTTGCCGTAGCGGAAGCTCAAGTTTACGGTATGCGTATTGCTAAAGACCTCGGAAATGCAGCACCGAACGAATGTACTCCCGAGTTTTTGGCTGCAACAGCAAAACAAGAAGCGACCAAGCTGGGAGCGGGTGTAAAAATCCGTAAAAAAGACTTTATCAAAGAACATATGGGTGCGTTTTGGGCGGTAGCGAAAGGCAGCCGTCAAAAACCTTATCTGATTGAACTGAGTTACCATGGTGCCGCTGATAAAGATGAAGCCCCTGTGGTTCTGGTGGGTAAGGGTATCACGTTTGACAGCGGCGGTATCTCGCTCAAGCCCGGCTTGAATATGGATGAGATGAAATTTGATATGTGCGGTGCGGCAAGCGTAATCGGTACATTTTGTGCCGCCGTCAAATTAAAGCTGCCGATTAACTTGGTGGCGGTTGTGCCCACTTGTGAAAATATGCCATCGGGCGGCGCCAACAAACCGGGCGATGTGGTTAAAACTATGAAGGGCCTAACGGTAGAGGTGTTGAATACAGATGCCGAAGGTCGTTTGATTTTGTGTGACGCACTCACTTATGTAGAGCGTTTCAAACCGCGTGCCGTGATTGATGTCGCTACCTTAACAGGGGCATGTATTGTGGCATTGGGGCATGATGTCAGCGGTTTGATGGGTAATAATCAGGAGTTGGTCGACAGTTTGTTGGCGGCCTCGTTGGAGGTGAATGATAAGGCTTGGCAGTTGCCGTTGTTTGACACCTATAAAGAGCAGTTGAAATCACCCTTTGCGGATCTGGCGAATATCGGCAGCCCCGGAGCGGGTACGATTACGGCAGCTACGTTCTTATCTTACTTTACCGAAGATTATCCGTGGGCTCATTTGGATATTGCCGGTACGGCTTGGAAATCAGGTAAGGAAAAAGGCGCAACGGGCCGCCCCGTGCCTTTATTGCTGAATTACTTGCAAAACCTTGCATAATTTATTTTGATCATAACAGGCCGTCTGAAAATACAGATGGCTTGTTTACTTATGATTTATGTTAAAAAAGTAATGAAATATTCGGATTTTTATTATCGTTGAAATATTCTTTTTTATAACATGTGCGGTTAAAAATGCCGTCTGAAAAAGTTTCAGACGGCATTGGTATTTTTAAGATAGGGGCAAATGCTTAGTGGTGGTGTCCGTGCGGACCGTGTACATGACCGTGCTCAATTTCTTCGGCTGTCGCATCACGCACGCTGTCAACAGTTGCTTTAAAGCGGATTTTCATCCCTGCCAGCGGATGGTTGCCATCTACTACGGCTTTGCCATTGGCAATATCGGTTACACGGTAAACAAACACATCGCCGGTTTCGGGATCATCTGCCTCAAACATCATGCCGACTTCCACCTCTACGGGGAATACGCTTAAGTCTTCGATGCGAACCAATTCGGGATCCTGTTCGCCGAAGGCGTCATCGGGAGAAAGTACGACATCGACTACATCGCCGACATCTTTACCATGGAGTGCTTCTTCAACCAACGGGAAAATACCGTCGTAACCGCCGTGCAGATAGGCAATCGGTTGTTCGGTTTTATCAATGAGCTGGTCGTTGGCATCAAACATTTCATAGTGCAGGGTAACGGCTGAGTTTTTTGCAATAGCCATGAGGTATCCTCTCGGAGTAGGTGAATAACATACTAATTGTAGCATACGAAATCTATATAAAAGGTTTCTTTGCGGGTATGTAAAGCGGTGCCGGTGTCAAAAGAAATACCCATGAAAATTTTTGTATGTTGCTTTTTCGCAACTTTTGTAAAAAAGATAACAAAAGAAACAGAACCTTTGCAAAATTATCAATTCTTTTAAAAATTAATATAACTAATTGAAAAAATAGATTAAAAAAAGAGTTTGGGCAGTTGTTTCGAATAAAAGGGGTGATTTTATGTGAACTTATGCCGTCTGAAGGCACACTAAAAGAAACACAACCTACGGCAACCTCAATCAGCATGATTGCGTTGGCGTGGGGCGTGCGGCATAATTGCTGAAAATTCAGTCATGGATTTGTAATATGGCCGTGCAATACTGACCGGCCAAATTTTAGTTATCTTTAAAATTGATCAATAAAGAAGGTTAATAGAAATGAAAAAATCATTGTTTGCTGCTGCCCTGATGTCTTTGGTATTGGCTGCTTGTGGCGATAGCGCTACTAAAGCTACCGAAGCTGCTGCTTCTGCTGCTTCTGCCGCTACCGAGGCTGCTGCTTCTGCCGCTTCTGCTGCTACCGAGGCCGCTTCTGCTGCTACTGAAGCTGCTGCTTCTGCTGCTACTGAAGCCGCTTCTGCTGCTGATACAGCCGCTTCTGCTGCTGCTTCTGCTGTTGAAGCTGCTGCTTCTGCTGCTACCGAAGCTGCTTCTGCTGCTACTAAATAATCTATCCGAATATAGATTGCAAAGCAGGATACTTCTAGTATCCTGCTTTTGTTTTGCCTGCTATATGTAAAAGGCGTGGGCAAAATATGTGAATGAGAGTGGTTTTAGGTAAGGTTTGAATCTGCCTATCCCGCTTTTATTATGATAGTAGACAAGTAAAATAGATATTTGTTGGTAAAAATAGGGTTTCAGATATCGGATAAAGGTATTTAATAAACATATTGGCAAAATAGTAGATATCGTAACTTTTGGAGAAAAATAGAGAGAAAATTATGTTGAAGATCAATCAGTATTTCAACGGTAGAGTTGCTTCTATCGGACTGCAAACCGAAACCTTACCGGCAACGGTCGGAGTGATGGAGGCGGGAGAATATGAGTTCGGTACCGACGATTTTGAAACAATGACAGTAATCAGCGGTGCTTTAACAGTTAAATTGTCCGGTTCGGATGAATGGCAAATATTTTCTGCGGGGGAAAGTTTTACCGTTGATGCAAACAGCAAATTTCAGCTGAAAGTAGCGGTAGATACTGCTTATTTCTGTACTTACGGTAAATTGTAAATATCCTCCATAATATGGATTCCAGACGGTAAAGATATGGTAAATGAATATAAACAAACATAATGCTTTAATATTCTTTTGATTACTTTTAATTGATGCCGTCTGAAAACTTTGATTTAGGGAAATGACAAATGTCGCTTAAGCAAAAGCTGCAACAAATTTTATCTTCTGCCGAATTGCCTGAAGATACGGAAGCTTGGTTAACTGATCAGCGTCGTCGTTATACGGGACGGGTAGATGCGGTGGTACAGCCTGCCAGTGTAGAAGGTGTACAGGCACTGATGCGCTTTTGTTATGAAAACCGTATTCCGGTTACGCCACAAGGGGGCAATACCGGTTTGTGCGGGGCGGCAGTTCCGGATGGCGGGGTATTGTTGAATTTAAGCAAACTCAACCGAATCCGTCAGGTTAATTTGTCCGACAATGCCATAACGGTAGATGCAGGTGCCGTGCTTCAGAGTGTTCAGCAGGCCGCCGCCGCCGCCGGACGTTTATTCCCTTTGAGCTTGGCTAGTGAGGGTTCTTGTCAAATCGGCGGTAACATTGCTTGTAATGCAGGTGGTTTGAATGTATTACGTTACGGCAGTATGCGTGATTTGGTGTTGGGATTGGAGGTGGTACTGCCCGGCGGTACGCTGATATCGCATTTACAGCCGTTACACAAAAATACTACGGGTTATGACCTGCGCCATTTGTTTATCGGCAGCGAAGGAACGCTCGGCATTATTACGGGAGCGACTCTGAAATTGTTTGCACAGCCGCAAACTGTCGAAACCGCTTGGGTAGGCGTAGAAAATATTGACAGAGCCGTTGAATTGCTAACTTTGATTCAAGGACGTTTTGCCGAACGCTTGTGCAGTTTTGAGTTGGTCAGCCGATTTGCGTTATCTCTGTCTGCCGAATTCAGCCGAACCCGCTCACCCGTGGATGCCGAGTGGCATATTTTGTTGGAATTAACCGATTCTGTGCCGCGAGATGACTTGGGTAGTTTGCTGGCTGAGTTTTTATATGAGCAGGGTTTTGAAAATGCCGCTTTGGCGAAGTCACAATCAGAGCGGGCCGATTGGTGGAAATTGCGTGAAAATATTTCAGCGTCACAGCGTAACTTGGGTGCCAGTATCAAACATGATATTGCCGTACCGATTGCACGCGTAGCCGAGTTTGTAAACGGTTGTGGGCCTGCCTTGGAAAAGGTGTTTACCGGTATCCGCATTGTCGTATTCGGGCATTTGGGTGACGGCAGCCTGCATTACAATACTTTCCTGCCTGACGTATTAAGTAATGAAGTATATGCTTATGAAGATGCGGTAAATGCTATTGTGTATGAAAACGTATTGGCCTGCGAGGGAACCATTGCTGCCGAGCACGGTATCGGTCAGGTGAAAAACCATTGGTTGCCGCGTGTTCGTACCGATGCGGAAATTGCTTTGATGCGTACGGTAAAGGCGGCATTGGATCCGCATAACTTGCTTAATCCGGGCAAATTATTACCGCCGAAAATGTAATCACTATTTTACTGCCGCAGATTGAAAATATATCCGATTAGAATGGTGAGCGGAGTGCTCTGTTGGGGGGTTAAAAAGGCCGTCTGAAATTTTTCAGACGGCCTTTTTACGTTTGGAACCAAAGCAGATGGGTTGGTATACGGGGAAACTTTTGAAATATGTTAACGCGCGTAATTTATTTATTTTACGCTTGTAGAAAAGTGATTGCCAGCATTAGGAACGCTTGTTTTTTAGACTACATTTTGTTTCATGATGTAAGTCAATAAAGTAATTTTATTTCGTTTTTATGTATTAACCGTGCCATATTGTGGTGCTATGCTAAATACTCAGAAAATTATTTATCTTGTTGGTTTGAATTGTTAAATAGGAGTTAAAGCATGAGTGCGACCACACAAACACGCCCTGCCGCTTGGACAGGTTTTAAATCGGGAAGCTGGGAGGCGGGCATTGATGTGCGCGACTTCATTCAGCAAAACTACACGCCTTACGAAGGCGGGGCGGAGTTTTTACAGCCGGCTACTGAAGCAACGAAAAAGTTGTGGCATGAAGTGATGGAATGTATCAAGGTCGAAAACCGTACCCATGCACCTTATAAAATCGATTCACAAATTGTGGCCGGTATCAACAGCCATGAAGCGGGTTATATTAATAAAGATTTGGAGGCCGTAGTCGGATTACAAACCGATGAACCGCTCAAACGTGCCATCATGCCTTACGGCGGTTTGAAAATGGTGATGGACTCTTGCCGTATTTATAACAGCCCTCTGAATCCGGAAGTGGAAAAAGCATTTACCGAATACCGTAAAACCCATAATCAGGGCGTATTTGACGTTTACACCCCCGATATCCGCCGCTGCCGTAAATCGGGTGTGCTAACCGGCTTGCCTGATGCTTACGGACGCGGACGGATTATCGGTGATTACCGTCGTGTGGCTCTTTACGGTATCGACCGCTTGATGGCCGATAAAGCGGCTCAGTTTGATTCTTTGCAGGCAGATTTGGAAGCGGGCAATGATTTGGAAGAGGTAATCCGCCGCCGCGAAGAAATCAGTGAGCAATACCGTGCGCTCGGTCAGATGAAAGAGATGGCGGCACGCTATGGTTTTGATATTTCCGGCCCTGCTCAAAATGCCCGCGAGGCGGTTCAGTGGACTTATTTTGCCTATCTGGCTGCCGTAAAATCACAAAACGGCGCAGCGATGTCGTTCGGGCGTGTTTCCTCGTTTTTGGATATTTATATCGAGCGTGATTTGCAAAACGGCACGTTGACCGAATTGCAGGCTCAAGAACTAATTGACCATTTGGTTATGAAACTGCGTATGGTACGCTTTTTGCGTACGCCAGAATATGACGAGCTGTTTTCAGGCGACCCGATTTGGGCCACTGAATCCATCGGCGGTATGGGATTGGATGGTCGGACATTGGTAACTAAAAACAGCTTCCGCTTCCTGCATACGCTTTACAACATGGGAGCGTCGCCCGAACCAAACATTACCGTATTGTGGTCGGAGCGGCTGCCTGAGCAGTTCAAGTGCTACTGTGCCAAGGTATCGATTGATACTTCGTCTATCCAATACGAAAACGATGATTTGATGCGTCCGGATTTCGATAGTGATGATTATGCGATTGCCTGCTGCGTCAGCCCGATGGTGGTGGGTAAACACATGCAGTTTTTCGGAGCGCGTGCCAATCTGGCTAAAACCATGCTTTATGCGATTAACGGCGGCGTAGACGAAAAATCAAAAGAACAAGTCGGCCCCAAAGCCGAGCCGATTCTCGATGAAGTACTGGATTACGATACCGTATTGAACCGCATGGATAATTTCATGGATTGGCTGGCTACCCAATATGTTACCGCCCTGAATATCATTCATTATATGCACGACAAATATGCTTACGAGGCTGTACTGATGGCGCTGCATGATCGTGATGTGAAGCGTACGATGGCATGCGGTATTGCCGGTTTGTCGGTAGCGGCGGATTCGCTGTCGGCGATTAAATACGCCAAAGTGCGCCCGATTCGTGATGAAAACAATATTGCCGTTGATTTTGAGATTGAGGGAGAATATCCGCAATTCGGCAATAACGATGATCGGGTCGATAGCATTGCTTGCGATTTGGTAGAGCGGTTTATGAAAAAAGTGGCCAACCATAAAATGTATCGCAATGCCCTCCCCACCCAATCCGTGCTGACCATCACTTCCAACGTGGTATACGGTAAAAAAACCGGTAATACACCCGATGGCCGCCGCGCCGGTGCGCCGTTTGGCCCGGGGGCGAATCCGATGCACGGGCGTGATGTCAATGGTGCGGTGGCTTCGCTCAGCTCTGTAGCCAAACTGCCGTTTGAGTTTGCCAAAGATGGTATTTCCTATACTTTCTCGATTGTGCCGGGCGCATTGGGTAAAGACGGCGAATCCCGCGAGAAAAACTTGGCCGGTTTGATGGATGGTTATTTCCATCATGAAGAAGGTATTGAAGGCGGACAGCATTTGAATGTGAACGTACTCAATCGTGAAATGCTGCTTGAAGCTATGAACGATCCAGAGTTGTATCCGCAGTTGACTATCCGTGTTTCGGGATATGCCGTGCGTTTTAACTCGCTCACAAAAGAGCAGCAACAAGACGTCATCACCCGTACCTTTACGGCCAGTATGTAAAACACTGTAGCCGATCTCTGAAGATGCAAGTGCCGGAGTATTTCCGGCACTTTTCATGCGGATGGCAAATAAATAGTCAGGGCAGTCAATATGTTTACTTTGGTTTTCAGACGGCCTGTAAGTATGATTTTTAAAAATGTTCTGCTTTAGGGTATGACAGGCCGTCTGAAGAAATAATCACAAATATTCGAAAAATGAAAAATATACCGATTATCCGCTCAAAAGTAGCGGTATCCCAAGCCGGAAGCCGCCATTACCAAGGCAAAGGCATCGTGCACTCTATCGAAAGTTGCGGAACGGTAGACGGCCCTGGTTTGCGCTTTGTTTTATTTATGCAAGGTTGTCTGATGCGTTGCCTTTATTGTCACAACCGTGATACTTGGGACATGCATACCGATAAGGCTTTGGAATTAAGCGTAGAAGAGGTGATGAAGCAGGTACTCTCTTACCGCCATTATTTGAAAGCAACGGGCGGCGGTGTAACGGCAACAGGCGGCGAACCGTTGCTGCAATACGAATTTATCCGCAATTGGTTTAAAGCCTGCCGCACTCATGATATCCACACCTGCTTGGATACCAACGGCTATGCTTTGCATTATGACAATATATTGGAAGAGCTGCTGGATAATACCGATTTGGTCATGCTCGACTTGAAACAGATAGATCCGGAAATCCACAAGACATTAGTCGGTATAGCCAATACCAAAACTTTGAATTTCGCCCGTTATTTGGCGGAACGCAATCAAGCGGTAAGGGTACGTTTTGTGATTGTGCCGGGTTATACCGACGACGAAAGGTCGGCTCATCTGTTAGGTGAGTTCATCGGCGATATGGGTAATATCGATACGGTGGAATTGTTGCCGTATCACGAATTGGGCGCACATAAGTGGGCATTATGCGGCGATACTTACAAGCTCGAAGGTATACACCCGCCTGCGCGGGAAACCGTATTGGGAATTAAAGAAATTTTAGAGGGATACGGAAAAAAAATTATTTACTGAATGCCGTCTGAAATATCAGCCGGTAAGTTTTCAAACGGCCTGTACGTAAAAAACACTGTGGTGAAGCTATCTGTTAGGTTTACCTGAAAGCCATTATACTGAATGACAAGCAGGATTTGAAAAGATAGCAAACATAGCTAAATAACGAGTCGATATAGCTAATCAAAAGGAAGATTCATGCAGGTAGACAAAGTCAGCGCGCGGTTGAAAGATGTAGGCGGCATACCGGTTGCACGCCTGATACCGCAAAGTGGCCGCCGCACAATTGGCGCATGGTGTTTTTTAGATCATGCAGGGCCTGCCGTATTCGGCCCGGGTTCAGATGGTATGCAGGTTGGCGCTCATCCGCATACTAACCTGCAAACTTTTACTTGGATGATTCAGGGGGAAATGTGGCATCAAGATAGTTTGGGATACAAGCAATTAATCTGTCCCGGCCAAGTTAATCTGATGACTGCCGGTACCGGTGATGCCCGAGGTATCAGTCATACCGAGCAAACTCCTGAGGGTATAAAACATCTGCATGCCGTACAGCTTTGGATTGCGCTACCATTGAATCAAGAAATCGAACCTTCGTTTGAGCATTATCCCAAATTACCCGCATGGACGGAAAACGGGGCGGATTATACCTTAACCACAGGCAGTTACGGTGGCCATACCGCTCCTACGCGGCAATACAGCCCGCTGCTTGGATTGGATATACGCTTAAAAGCAGGTGGTGAAAATGTTGTAGCATTAAATTCCGGTTGGGAATACGGTGTTTTGATCATCTCTGGCAGCTTGCAGGTTGCTGGGCAGGTATTTGTCGAAAATGAATTGGCCTTTATCGAGCTTAACGGCGCGTCAAGCCTTCTGCTGCATGCGGAAACTGATTGCCATGTGATGCTTTTGGGTGGCGAACCGTTGCCGTATCCTACGCTAATTTGGTGGAATTTTGTTGCCGACAGCAGGGAATCTTTGTGCCTTGCAGTAGAAGATTGGAACCAAGGTCATTCGCGTTTCGGCCATATTGATTTAGCAGGTACGGGGTTAAAACGGCTGCCTGCGCCTTCCGTACCGGCTAAATTACGCTGAGCCTTTCCGATAAGCTAAGCGTGTTTATACAATGATATGCCTGCGTTTGGTAATAGGTGATGGTTTATTGTTTGCTGCCGAAGGTATTAAAAATACTGCTGGATGGTTGAGCAATATTTTATGAGCTTTCGGGGCTGATAATATTTTGATAACACGTTTGCCAGTTCTTCAAATAAGATTACCGGGTATATCGGCAAATACTTACTTTAGGCCTGTAGTTGGACTCAGAAAAAATATGCCGTCTGAAAAAGCATTTCAGACGGCATATTTTTAGGTAAGTTTATTGGGTATTCGTATTTTATTTGGCGGTATTTTTATTGCCTTCGACAATCTTCAATCCTGCGGAAACCAATGAACCGATATCAGCTACATTAGCAGGCATAATCAGGGTATTGTTGGTTTTCGCCAGTTTGCTGAAGGCTTCTACATATTGTTCGGCTACCTTCAGGTTTACTGCCTCACTACCCCCTTCGGTTTGAAGTGCTTGCGCTACCGCGCGGATAGCGTCGGCATTGGCTTCGGCCACCAAACGCAAGGCTTGCGCCTCACCTTCGGCACGGTTGATTTGGGCTTCTTTTTCACCACGTGAAGCATTGATGGCAGCTTGCATTTCACCTTCGGACTGTTGGATTTCGGCTTCCCGTTGACCGCTGGCCAAATTGATTTGCTCAATCTTACGGCCTTCGGATTCGGCGATTCGGGCGCGTTTTTCGCGTTCGGCTGTGATCTGCGCCTGCATAGCGCGCAAGATTTCTTGGGGTGGAACTAAATCTTTGATTTCATATCGTAAAACTTTTACGCCCCACGATATGGCAGCTTCATCTAAAGCGGAAACAACGATACTGTTGATTTCGTCGCGTTCCTCAAAAGTTTTATCCAACTCCATACGGCCGATCACCGAACGCAGGGTGGTTTGAGCCAATTGCGTAATCGCCATAATGTAGTTGCTAGAGCCATACGAAGCCAGCTTGGGGTCGGTTACTTGAAAATAGATAATACCGTCAACGGTTAGTTGGGTGTTGTCACGGGTAATGCAGACTTGGCTGGGAACATCCAACGGAATTTCCTTCAACGTATGCTTGTAGGCAATGCGATCGATGAAAGGAATAAGGATATTCAAACCCGGCTTCAGTACTTTGTAAAAACGGCCTAAGCGTTCGACTACATAAGCTTCTTGTTGTGGTACAACGGTAAAGGCCTTGAAGCCGAAAATAATCACGGCCATCAAGATAAGAATGGGGAAGCTGATAAATTCCATGAGTTCTCCTGAAAATTAATGTGTTGGGTGAAGTTGGATTAAAAGAATATTACCGTTTTTACCTGTAATGGTGCCGGTTTGGGCTGCGGAGACAGTATGTTCGTTAACAGCCTCTGCCTGCCACTGAGTGCCCCGATAAAAAACTTCATAGCGGTTGGTATGCAAATGGCGCAGAATTCGTACGGTTTGGCCGACATCCAAATCACTGCGGGCGGTTTCGATTTCGGGAGAGCGACGCTTTCGGCGTATCCAGCCGCGGACCCACCAAATACCGATACCCGATAAAATTGCTGCGGTTAGTACGCTGATAGATGTATTGGCAAATAAAAGTTCGGCCAAACCTGCGCCGAAAAGGGCAGCGCTGACAACTAACAAATAGATCGTTCCGACAAATAATTCAAAAATTAAAATCAGAGCGGCGGCAATAAACCACGTGAGCATGAGCATATCCTTCAGACGGGGTATAACGGTTTCAGTCAGGGCATTGCAAATAACGTATAAACACCAATAGGCAGTTATTTTTATTTGTATGCAATATTGTGATTTTTTTGATATTTACAAGATGATAACAGAAGATACCGGTGGAGGTGTCAATTTTCTGACAGTTTCCGGCCACTATTGCTTGAGGTGTGGCAAACAGGAACCTCAGAAAAATATGACTGAAAAAGGAACGGATAATTAGGGTTTTATAACAAAGGAGCCGTCTGAATAGTTTTCAGACGGCATGAACATTTAGCTGTATTACCTTAAAATATCAGGTATCTCGGAATCAATTCAATTTTCTGATTTTAAGGTACGCTGACGGCGTGTTTCGCTGAGTACCATGCCGGCAGATACGGATACATTCATACTTTCTACCGTACCGAACATCGGGATGGAAACCAGCATATCACAGTGTTCGCGAGTGAGGCGGCGCATACCTTCTCCTTCGTTTCCCATCACCCAAGCGGTACTTGCGGGTAAATCGCAGTGAAATAAGTCTGCATCGCCGCCCATATCGGTGCCAATAATCCAAATTCCGTACTCTTTTAGTTCACGTAAGGTACGAGCCAGATTGGTTACGGTAATATAAGGTACGGTTTCGGCGGCGCCGCAAGCTACTTTGCTAACCGTTGCGTTGAGTCCCGCACTCTTGTCTTTCGGTGCGATAACTGCATGTACGCCCATGGCATCTGCGGTGCGTAAGCACGCCCCCAGATTATGGGGATCAGTGATGCCGTCTAATACCAGCAGAAGGGGCGGTTCGCTGAGATTTTCCAATACGTCTTCCAAATGAACATGGTTTTTTGAGGCATCAATAAAGCCCGCCACACCTTGGTGGCGTGCTCCTTTGGTCAAGTTGTCGAGTCTGGCTTGATCTACAAAATGGATACGTACGTTTTCACCGGCCGCTTTTTCAAGAACTTCGCGTGTACGGGCATCGTTTTTGCCTTCTTGAATGTAGAGTTCGGTAATGCTTTTGGAATTTTGCCACAGGCGGGCGTTAACGGCATGAAAACCGTATATTAATCTTTGGTTGGACATATCGGATATTTGAGAATGATTTCAGACGGCATTATACAGCGTTATTGTAAGTAGGGCGTATTTATCCCTGTTTTCGCCGAAGTATTTGAAAGAAAAACCTCTGTAGGTAATACAGAGGTTCTTTATACATGCTGAGTTTAAGCGGTATCGCTTTATTTCAAACCATTTGCATTCAGTATGGAAGTAATCTTTTCTTGTACGCGCTGCCGTTTTACTTGCTGCTCGATTTGTTGCTTGGCTTCGGCATACGGAGGAGCATTCGGGTTGCGTTCGTCTGCCGATACTTTTAATAAATAGTATTTCCCGTTAAACATAAGCGGATCACGGCTGACTTCTCCGCGGGTCATCTGTGCAACTTTTTGGCCGATTTCTGGTGCTAACTGTTGTGGCGAAACAAAGTCTTTGAAGTCTTGCTCCGGATTGGGATAACGTTGCATCAGCTGTTCGAAACTCAGACCTTTCAAAAGCAGCGCTTGCGCTTCACGGGCTTGTGCTTCGCTATCGAAGTGAACTTGCTGGATTTGTACCATTCGGGTTTGTTCTTGGTAGGCACGATAGATATCTGCTTCACTTACTTCGGTGCTTCGTTCCAAGTGTGCGATATATTGGTTGGCATAAAATTCAGCCTCTAGGTTTTTCAATTGATTTTGTATGTCGGCATCTTTATCCAAACCGATTTTAATGGCTTCATTTTTTAGGATTTCAAAACTTTGCAGCTGCTTGATTACATTTTCACGGATAAGTTTGCCGTCTTGCTGTTGGGCTGCTTTGGGATTATTTTCAACCTGCTTCAAAACCTGATTGACCATACTGTCAATGCGTCCGCTGTCAATTTGGGGAGCTTGAGCGGCTAGGGCGACGCCTGCAAGTACCAATGCCAATGCGCCGGATAGAGCGGAATGTTTTAATTTCATATTGATTTCCGTTGGTTATTATATGTTGTACTGAAAAGTGTTCGGCCGCCTTTCATTTTCATGAGGGCGGCTTTTGTCGGTATTATTTGGCCGGCTTGACATCCGCTTTTCCGTAAAGGGCTTGTATGGCCTGATCAATACGGGCTGCCTGTAAATCACGCCCTAAAGATTCTTTTACCTCATCAAGGGAGGGGATTTTCGCGGCACGCTTGTCGTTTACGTAGAAAATAGCGTAAAGGCCGTCTTGGCTTTGCATAACATCGGTATAGCTGCCTTTGCGCAAATCTTTAACGGCATTGTAAACAACAGGTGCGCCTTGTTCCAAATCTTTCAAGTTGAGATAACCCGAGCTGATGCCGCCGGTTTGTTTGGCTTGCGGGTCCGCACTGTATTGGCCGGCTACGGTTTTAAAGCTTTTTTTGTTTTTCAGTTCGCCAAGGGCTTTTTGGATAACAGTATTGTCACGGTTTATGATCTCGCCTAATTGTATTTCGGAAGAGCCTTTGTAAAAGTTGCTGAAATCATTATAGGCTGTTTTTACATCGGCTTCGGTAACCGGATTGCTGCGTACGATATGTGCAACGTAGGCTTGGCTAAGCAGATCATTTTCATAAGCTGCCCATTCTTGTTTGAAATTCGGCTTCTTGTCTGCCCCTTGTTCCTTCGCCGCAGCACGCGCTTGTTCGATAGCTTGTTTGTATTCGGTACTCTCGTGCAGCTTCAAGCGCTTGGCTTCTTGACCGATGATGATACCTGTAATTTGGCGACGGGTCAGGTTGTCGCGTAATTGGGGGGAATCTTGGATTTGGCCGTTGCTTTGGCTTTGCAGCATTTTTACTTGTGCATCGATATCTTTACTGTCGATTTTAGTACCGTTTACGGTTACCAAAGTTTGTGCAGCCAGGCTGCCGGAAAGGGCTACCAATACCAACATGGAAGTGAGCTTGATTGTTTTCATCGTGTAATCTTTCGGAAAATGGATTATGAATTGAAATATTCTTCAGGTGTTAATGCTTTTATGCTTAAAGCATGAATCAGGCCGTCTGAAAAAAGGTCTTGCAGGGGCGCATTGACCATACGCTGCCGGTTGATGCGGGAAATGCCGGTAAATTCTTCGCTGACCACCAAAATCGAGTAATGCCCGCCGCCACGGTTACCCGCATGGCCGGCATGAAGATGGCTGTCGTCATGAAATTCGAATACCAACGGTTTTAAAACCTGAAGGCGATTTTCGATATTCGATTGCATAGTTTTCATCGGCTTTATTTAAACACTGCTTTGAAAGGTTTGATCAGGATTTCGTCATATACGCCGGCATCCACATAAGGGTCTTGCTCTGCCCAGCTTTGCGCATCATCTAAAGATGCAAAGCTTGCGATAATCAGGCTGCCTGACACGCGCTCGGGGTTATCCGGTAGAGGAGTCGGGCCGGCAGTAAGCAGGCGGCCTTCCGCTTTCAAAGCCTCTAGGCGTTGGAGATGTGCCGGGCGGGCGGCTGCGCGAGCCTCATGGGTATCATTGGCATCCGTAGCCAGCAGCATATAATATTCCATAGTTATTTCTCCTGCGGTAAGTGGCGGCTGAGGTAGATACCTTGGCCGAGAAAGAAAACAAGCATTAGGGCGGTTGACCCGATAAATTTGTAATAAGCCCAAACTTCTTCGCTAAAGGTATAGGCAACGATCAAGTTTATTACACCCATTATAAATAAAAAGGTCAGCCAGGCGTAGGTAAGCTTCTGCCAGACACTATCGGATAAAGAGAGTTCTTTGCCCATTAATGCTTTGAGTCCGTTTTTACCCAGCAGATGGCTTGAGGCCAATGCCAACATGCCGAACCAAAATAGTAAAGTCGGTTTCCACATGATGAAGCGCGGGTTTTTGAATATGATGGTGGCGCCGCCGAATACGACGATAAGAATCAAGCTGACCCATTGCATGGTATCGAGCTTTTTATATTTCATCCAAGTGAAGGCCGCCTGTAAAACGCCTATGACAACGGCAACGGCTGTGGCCCAAATAATGTTTTTAGTAAGAATGTATGTCGTGAAAAAGAGGATGACGGCGATAAAATCGCTAAGTATTTTCATAACGGATAGCAGTGTGTGGTATATAAAAGATTTCAGTATAAATGATTATCATACGGAAGAACGTAAGATTTTACATCATTGCCGACATATTTGTATGTTGCGAAATAATTAGTTTAACTTTAATTTTCAGTGGAAATTATTGTGAAACGGCGGTATTCCGTGGTTATAAAGCTGCAACGTACAAAATGTTTTTACATAAATTAGCACCGCCGCTTTGCAGAGAAACTGATTCGCATATATCATGTAGGCTGTGCTGAAATTATAGCAGCCGTAAGATATGCTGCAATCAACAGGGGATCTAAGTTTTGAAGAATAATACCAAGCTCAAGCTTATTGCCGCATCTGTGGCATTGATGACATCATTCGGTTCGTTTGCAGGATTGGGCGGTTTGAATGTCCAATCAAATTTGGGTGAGCCCTTCTCGGGTACGGTGACGGTAACCGGAGAAGAAGCACGCATCTTGCTCAACGGCGGAAAAGTGAACCTTTCAGACAACCGTTTGGGCAGTAGTGTGCGTAAATCGGGTGATAATGCTGTTGTCAGCATTCGTTCAAAATCAGCCGTACAAGATCCTGTATTGGTGTTTCAATTAGGAGTAGGAACACAATCACGCCAATATACGGCAATTATCGATCCTCCGGGTTATGGTTCGAATAACGGCGGTCGCTCGGTATCTCCGTTTGATCCTAAAGCCGCCCGAGACCGCGTTGCGGCTGTCGTCGGCGGAAGCAATATCTCGGACGGTAAAAAAACGGCACCGTCTCAAGCCGCTGCTCATTCCACAGATAAAAAGATTAAAACCGCAAAAAATACGGAACATACTCAGACCCGAACAGAGCCTCGTCGAGCTATGTCGGGAAATTATACTGTTCGTCAAGGCGAAACACTTACTGGAATTGCTGCCCGAGTGCGCCCGAACGGTATGACTACATACCAAACCGTTCAAGCTTTGGTTACAGCTAACCCCAATTTATTTACAAACGGCAATGCCGATCAAATTTGGCCGGGTAATGTATTAAATATTCCTTCCGCCGCACAGTTACGCCGTTTGGCGCAGCAGCCCGCAGCTATGCCGTCTGAAACGCCGGCTGTAACTACAACGCCTGCAACAACCGCACAAGCAGCTTCTGAAGCCGCTACGGATATGGCTTCTGCCGCAGCAAGTATGCCTGTGGTTACTCAGGCTGATACAGCTGCTTCCGCGCCTGTATCTATGGCATCGGATATGCCTGCTTCTGATGTGGCTGTGGCCGCAGCTTCTTCTGAAACTGCTGTTTCGGAGCCTATGGCTTCTTCAGAGGCTAAACCTGCAGAAGCATCGGCAATGCCGGCAGTTGATGATACGGCTTCGGGTTCTTGGTGGCGTTGGCTATTATTGGCTGGCGCAGGTGCTTTGGCACTGTGGCTGGTGGGCAAATCTCTCGGCAATCGTAAAAAGGCAGTTGTTGCCACTCCGAATGCGGAGGATGGTACATTTGATGTTGAAGAGACAACTCCGGTCGAAGTCGCGGTAAAAGAAGAAAGAGCTTCGGCAGATGAGGGTATTCGTACTCATCAGCCTATTGTCCGTCCCAGCAATACGGCGCCCCTGACCCGTGCCGAAGCTGCTGCTACGTTGACTGCAGCTAAAGCAGCTTCCGGCAAGCAATCCAAGGCTAAAGCAGAGGATGAGCTAAGTGTAGAAGATGATTTTGAAGATGACATCTTCTTTACGGAAGTCACTGAAACCGAAGTACCTAAAGCGGATAATTTCCGTTTGGACTTAGGCAATATCGACAGCCAGCAAAGTGGTATTGTTTCGGGCGCGGTTACTTTGGATGAGGAAACTCAAAAACGCAAAAATGCCGATTGGGATCGAATTGAATCAACCGAAAGCGTATATGAACCTGAAGATAGCAGCTTCAATCATATTGCGGAGTTGACTGACGCCCCAAGCGACTTGGCCGAAAACGTATCATTTGCTGAAGAGTTTGCATCGGTAGAATCTGTGGCAGAAACCACTATGCCGGCTATGTCTGCAGTAGAGCCTGTGGTAGAAGCCACTGTGCCGGCCATGCCTGTGGTAGAGCCTGTGGCAGAAACCACTGTGCAGGTCGCACCCAAAGCAGAACCTTTGGAGTGGACAGTCGACGAACCCGAAGTGCCGGAGTTCGTGGAGTCTGAGAAAAAGCATGAAACAGAAGAGCTGCCGGCACTTGAATTTGATGCGCCGATATCGGAACCTGTAGTAGAGGCAGCCGTACCGGTTGGAGAAGCTGTTGAGTGGCCGTCTAAGATGGAGACAGCCGAAGCTGTGGTTGCAGAGGGTGAGATTGCGGTTCAGGATGCCGATGATTGGTTGAAGGATATTCCGGCTGAATCTGTTGCGGATTCCACTATCGAATGGGATGATAGTATCCATTTTGATGAGAGTTCGATTACTTCGACGGCTGCCAATGTTTCGGAGGAAGGTAACGGATTCTTGTCTGAATCTGTAGGGATGACCGCTCCGTTAGAGGCCAAATACGAATTGGCTAAGATGTATATCGAAATTGGCGACCCCGATGCAGCACGAGATACGTTGATGGAGTTGATGGAAGAGTCTGACGGTAATATCCTCAGTAAAGCGGAGGCTTTGCTGAAAGAGTTGGGTAATTAAAACTCTCGTATGAGCAGCCCGGGCAATTAGGCCCGGGCTGTTTTGTTTCGGAAAAATGATTCGGTGATTGAGTAAGTATGAATTGCCAACTTTTTTATTTTACTCAAAATTCATTTTAGGGCGTAATTAGAGCATCGGAATGCTTGGATAATTTAAAGCGGTTTATTTTTCAATGAATATTCAAACGATATTTCATTCGCTCTAAACTGTAGTTTACATAAATAACGGTTTTGATATTCACTTAATATCGATATATTGTTTAGAAAATAAATCTGGCTTTCAGACGGCATTGAAAGGCGCTTATTGCTATAATAATTTATTTTTACAGAATCAAACGCGATGCCGTCTGAATTATTAAACCACACAGAATCCGCACTGCAGCGTTGGGCTTTAACTTTGTCATATGATGGCAGCCATTTTTACGGTTGGCAAAAGCAAGCTGAAGGCATTAATACCGTGCAGGCTGCATTAGAATATGCACTTGGTCGAATTGCTAATGAGCCTATTTCGACAATTGCCGCTGGTCGTACGGATACGGGTGTGCATGCTACTGCACAAGTGGTACATTTTGATACCTCTGCTATGAGGGGGGAGCAGGCTTGGATTCGCGGTGTGAATGCGCATTTGCCCGAAGGGGTTGCGGTGTGGAAGGCTCGGCAGGTTGATGCACGGTTTCATGCACGTTTTGATGCTTGCGGAAGGCGTTATCGTTATATATTGAACTCTTCGCCTGTTCGCCCGCCATTATTGGCGGGAAGGGTGGGGTGGACGCATTTGCCTTTGAACATGGCTTTAATGCAGCGTGCAGCAGATTTATTGGTAGGAGAGCATGATTTTTCCAGTTTTCGTGCGGCAGAATGCCAAGCCAAATCACCGGTGAAAACATTATATGACGTGGCTTTAAGGGGCACGGACAGGTTTATGACTCTTGATTTGCATGGCAATGCGTTTTTGCACCATATGGTTCGTAATATTGTCGGCGCATTAGTCTACGTTGGTTGCGGACGTCTAAGCGTAGAGGGTTTTGCTGAGTTGCTTGCCGAAAAAAGCCGCCTGAAAGCACCTCCTACATTTATGCCGGACGGCCTTTATCTGACCGGAGTGGATTATCCAAAACAATGGGGCGTTGAAACACCGCCCTTACCCGATTGGTTGTGGGGCGAAAAGTAACCGGAACAACACGGAAAAATTTATGAATCAGGTTCGTACTAAAATCTGTGGCATTACCAGCCCAGAAGATGCATATATGGTTGCGGAGGCGGGAGCCGATGCGATAGGGTTGGTATTCTATGAAAAAAGCAAACGCTTTGTAGATATTGCAACTGCTCAAACGGTAGTACGCGCATTACCGCCGTTTGTCAGTGTGGTGGCTTTATTTGTTAACGCAAGCCAAGTGCGGATTCAGGAGGTATTGGCGGCAGTACCGATAGATGTGCTTCAGTTCCACGGCGATGAAACTGCGGATTTTTGCCGTAGTTTCGGGCGGCCCTACCTGAAAGCGGTGCGTGTACGTAATACGCAGGATATTCTAGATGCCGCCCAGGCGTATCCTGATGCGCGCGGTATTTTGTTTGATGCCCATATTGAGGGTGAGTATGGCGGTACGGGTTTGAGTTTTGATTGGCAGTTGCTGCCCGAAAAAATTAACCATCATTGGATTTTATCGGGCGGCTTATCACCGGAGAATGTGACTCAAGCCGTTAAGTTGACCGGGGCGCTGGCAGTAGATGTTTCAAGTGGTGTGGAACTTGTACCAGGCATTAAATCCAAAGAGAAAGTAAGGGCGTTTATTGCTAATGCGCAATTATAGCGTATTAAAAATTAATGAGAATTTTTGTTATTGATTGGGATAGACAGCTAAAAGTTTTAGCGGTGGTCCGAATGTTTCAGACGGCCTTGGGGATGAACAAGGATATTTCCAGAAGGTAGCATGATTTTAAGGATACTATAATGAAAGATTATCAATTTCCTGATGAGTACGGCTTTTTTGGCGAACACGGCGGGGTGTATGTATCGGAAACCCTGATTCCGGCTTTGCAAGAATTGGCGGAAGCTTATAAAGATGCCAAAAACGATCCTGCTTTCTGGGAAGAATACCGTCATGATTTGAAACATTATGTAGGCCGCCCCAGCCCTGTTTATCATGCCAAGCGGTTGAGTGAAAAGTTGGGCGGAGCGCAAATCTGGTTGAAACGTGAAGATTTGAACCATACTGGTGCGCACAAGGTAAATAATACGATCGGGCAGGCTTTGCTGGCACGGCGCATGGGTAAAAAACGGGTGATCGCCGAAACTGGAGCCGGGCAGCACGGCGTCGCTTCGGCTACGGTTGCGGCCCGCTTCGGTATGGAGTGCCATGTTTATATGGGGGCGGATGATATCCAGCGTCAGGCTCCGAATGTGTACCGTATGAAGTTGTTGGGCGCAAATGTAGTCGGCGTGACCAGCGGTTCGCGCACATTGAAAGATGCCATGAACGAAGCCATGCGTGAATGGGTTGCCCGTGTGGATGATACTTTTTACATTATCGGCACGGCAGCGGGCCCGGCTCCTTATCCTGAAATGGTGCGTGATTTCCAATGTGTGATTGGCGAAGAGGCCAAAGAGCAAATGTTGGAGGCCATAGGCCGCCAGCCTGATGTAGCGGTTGCTTGTGTGGGAGGTGGTTCCAATGCGATCGGTTTGTTTTACCCTTATATCGCCGAAGAGAATGTCCGTTTGGTGGGTGTGGAAGCCGGCGGCTTGGGTTTGCAGACACAGAATCATGCGGCGCCGATTTCTTCAAAATCTCCTATCGGTGTATTGCACGGTTTTCGCAGCTATCTGATGCAGGATGAAAACGGCCAAGTATTGGGGACACACTCCGTATCGGCAGGCTTGGATTATCCCGGTATCGGCCCCGAGCACAGCCATTTGGCCGATTTGGGGCGCGTGGAATACTGTGCGGCAGACGACAAAGCGGCTATGGATGCCTTCCACGATTTATGTCATTACGAAGGTATTATTCCGGCCTTGGAAAGCAGCCATGCGTTAGCATGGGCAATTGCCGAAGCACCGAAAATGTCGCCCGAGAAAGTGATTTTGGTTAATTTGTCCGGCCGCGGGGATAAAGATATCAACACCGTTGCCAAATTAGATGGTATTAATTTGTAAACTTTAGATTTTCAAGATAGCAGTTGAATATTTAGGGGCCGTCTGAAAACTTACCTTGGAGGTGCTGTTTTCAGACGGCCTTTGTTATGTGTGCCGTGTCCGTTTTCTAAAAGATAGAAGGTGACTATTTTTTTGATATTTTGAATTACTAATCCAAATAAAGACGGAGTTATCAGGCTTAGGTATTTGAACGGCAGTTTTAAAGTACATTTTCCGGATATGGCTTACCTATCCGTTCAAAGCAGCGGCTTACTGCTTTCGGATAAGGTAGATATTTTTTAATTATTGCAAAAAAACTGACTAGAAATCATGCCGTCCGAAAACTTTTCAGACGGCATGATTTCCTTTTGGAGGCAAATGTTTTACAGATTACGCATGCGTTCTACGCTTGGTGCGTAATAATAAGCACCGGATACAGCGGTAGTAACGTGTTCCAATAGTAGGTCGGTTTTGCCGTCGGTTTCTCCAAACATACTCAGTAATTGAGCTTCGATATTGTATAGCCGGCCGCAATAGGCGATAAACATCAGGCCGTGTTCGCCTGAGGCAGTGCCATAGGGCAGACTGCGGCGTACGATTTTCAAGCCTACTCCGTTTTCTTTCAGATTGGTTCGGGCAATGTGGGCACGCGGGTTGAGTTTTTCTCCTTCGAATTCTTCATTTTCAGCTTTGCTTCGGCCTACGCAGTCTTCTTGTAGGTTGAGGTCGAATGTATTCCATTTTTTTAAGTCGTGGCGGTATTTTTGCAGTAAGACATAACTGCCGCCGCCGCCGGGCTCTTCGGTAGCGATCGTGCCGACCTGGGTGATTTCTTCGTCGCCTTGAGGGTTTTCCGTGCCGTCGATAAAGCCTTCTAAACCGCGTTCTTCAATCCAGCGGAAACCATGTGTTTCATCCGCTACTTTGATACTGTCGCCGAAAATCTCCAAAAGCGACATGGCTAAAGAAAAGTTAACATCGGGGCGCAGAGATTGGATATGGAACATCACATCATGTTGGGTAGCCGGAGCCAAGCCATTACCGAGAGGGCGGAAAGGTTTGATTTCGCTGCCTTCGCCGGAGTGACCGAAGCTTTTCCATAAATCACTGCCAAAGGCAATGGTTAGGCCAAGGGCTGCTTCCGGATATTGAGTTTGCAGTTTTGCCAAAGCATCAAGAGCTTCGGGCGCGGCTTTTTTAAGATGTGCTTCTTGGGTGGGAACGACGTCGGCTTCAATAAAAATACCGGCTTTGCAGTGATCGGGTAGAATAGCGCTTTGAGGGGTAGACATACTGTTTCCTTATTATATGGGAATGGTTGTTATCGGTGATTATAACGTTTTTAACGGTATTGTTGAGGCCGTCTGAAAAATAGTGGTGCTTTAACGCTTTGCCGGATATTTGGCCAGTATCCGTTGCAGTGTGCGGCGGTGCATATTTAAGGCACGGGCAGTGGCTGAAATATTGCCGTCGTGCTGTTGCAGTACGAATTGGATATGCTCCCATTTTAACCTTTGCAATGAGGGCATGGTGTCGGGTGGTGCGGTTTCCGTATGGGCATTGGTTTCACTTTGGTTATTAAAAGCTTGGAGAATGGTTTCGACGCCGGCAGGTTTGGGCAGGTATTGCCATGCGCCGAGTTTGACTGCCGAAACAGCGGTACTGATGCTGGCATAGCCAGTCAGTACGATGATTTTGGCATGGGGAAAGCGGTGGCGCAAAGCAGGTAATAGCTGCAACCCGCTGTTGTTGCCGAGATTCAAATCCAAAATAATGCCTTGAGGTTGCCCTGAATAGGCCGATAGAGAAACTTCGTTGGCAACATAATCAAGTATCAGCCCTTGGCTTTTAAAGCGGCGTTGGAGCAGTGAAGAGAATGTTTCGTCGTCATCGATTAAAAGGAAATGTTGCATTTCAGACGGCCTTGTCGGAAGAGGTATATAAGTAAAGCGGGATGCGGATTTCAGCATAAACGCCCCCGGCCGGGTGGTTTTGCAGGCTGAGGCTGCCGCCCATGCGTGAAAAGGTTGCATGTGAAAGTAATACGCCCACACCTAATCCGGCCGGTTTGGTTGAGGTTTGGGCATCTAATCCGGCCGCCTGTAATTGGCCTGGGTTCAAACAGCCGTTGCGGTTGCGTATACCGATATGCCATTCGTTACCTTGGCGGTACGTATCAAGAGTGATTTCTCCTTCGCCGGCATCGGCAGCATTATTTAAGAGGTTGAGCAGTGCCGACCAGAATAAAGGATCCAGTTGTACGCAGATATCTTCTTCGGCAGGTTTTTGCCAACGATAAACGGCATCGGGGCGAAGGTTATGCCATTGTTGCAAATGTGTTTGTAGGGTTTGGTAAAGCATTTGGGGGGCTGCGGCAGTATGGCCGGGCTGTTTGGGCTTGAGTTGCCAAAGCGTATCGCGGCTTTGGTGTAATAGTTTTTCCATCAGAGTAAGGTCTTCTTGTAACTCATGCGGCCAATCTTGCCGCTGCCGCCATTCTTCATGTAGTAGAAACAGACTGTTTAACGGTGTGGAAAGCCGATGGGCCAGATGGGCCGCCTCCATCCCCATGCTGAGGATTTGTTCGTTTTGCTGCTGGCGGGCATGTGCTTGGGCCAGAGCAGTGCTTTGCCGGTTGAGAACATGAACCAAGCGGGTAATACCTGCGGTAATCAGAATGGCTGATAAAACAAAGGTTAACCACATACCGCCGATATGGATTTGAAACAGCTGTTCTGCAGAACTTTCTAATGGAAACGGCTGGTGAAAGCGGAGCAAAAGCAGATAGGCTGCCACAGAAAAGGCTGTGAGAGACCAAGTAAAGCGGGGCGGGCACAAAAGCGCTCCCAGGAGAAGAGGCGGCAGATAAAGGGAAACTAAAGGGTTGGCTACGCCGCCGCTGAAATAGAGTATCTCGCTTAAAACCAACATGTCGGCACATAACCCCCACTCCAGCAGCCTTTTGATTTGCCCGATACGGTAATAATAGGTCAATACGCCGTTTGCAACAGTGAGTGTCAGTATAGCGGCGTAAAGAGGGATAAAAGGCCAATTTTGCCCGGCTGCTTGGGCCCAAAAGAGTATCAGCAGGCATAAGGCGGCCATGCCTATTCTTAACCATAAGGTCAAGCGAACGGCGGTAGGGTAGGCTTGTCGGGTAAAAGGTTGGGATGAGCTGTTCATCAGTTTCTTTTGCAAGTATTTCAGGCGGCGTATTTTATAGGGCGTGATGCGATGTTCTTGCCTAACTTTGCAATGTAGCCTAAAGCGGAGGAACAAACAATCTCCGTGCCGCCTGAAAAGTAGGGGACTGCGACAATTTGCCGCATTGCCAGACGAATATGGCTTAGTAAAAAGATCAGCTTCTGAAAACCTAAAGCTAGTAGGCCGTGCTTTCCCTTTCGGCACATCAAAACGGTGCGGTTATTCTACCAATGATAGGGTTTTAGGTTTTCAGATTCCAAGCAATATAACCGTACCTTCATAAAGCGAAATTATCTTGAAAACCCTCTTTTCCAAAAATAAAAAAGCCGCGTGGTTTTCGCGCGGCTTTTTGCAGTCAATAGAAATCAAGAGGCTGAATGTTCAGACGGCCTGAATGCAGGTTTGAGACGGATATACAGTGTACGTTTGACTTTAGCGATGATATCGCCTTTTTCATCGGTCAATATCATTTCGATTTCCGGCAGATACTTTTCACCGTTTGCGGTGTGGGTACGGATATCGTGCAGCAAATCATCACCAATCATACATTCGAGAAATATTTTGCTGCGCCCGGGTTTGATAAAGTCGATGTGGGCGGATTTATCCCAAATAAAATAACGTTCGCCTAAAAGCCCCATCAGCATCAGTGAATAAACAGGATCGGTCATTGAAAACAGGCTGCCACCGAATTGGCTACCGTTGGCATTGCGCGTGCCGGGCCAGTTTTTCAATTCGGCGCGGCAGCGGCGGTAATCGGGGCTGATTTCGGTGATGCGTATGCCGCTAAAGAGAAAGGGCGGCCACAAGTTTAGAATGTGGCGTACACGGTTTGAATTTTTAAGTATCCAGTTTCTCATGGTATTTCTTTAATTAATTAGAGATTTTTACCCGTCGCCGCAAGCAAGGCCGCCGGGTTTGACAGGCAGAATATTTCAGACGGCCTTTTTCGTAAAATAGTATTTTGAATACAAGTGCGGCGCAAAGTTTAAAACATTGCGCCGCCTGATTTAAACATATTTCCGCTGTTTTGCGGATTTTGCCTTAGAGTGTAGGCTCGATTAATCGGTTTCCGTTTGGAAGAAAAGCGTTTGCCGGTGTAGCGGATTGCCGTCGGCATCGCTTAAGGCTGCTTGGGCGGCACCGTGTTTGATTACGGCAAGATTAATACTGCCTTCCGCCGTTAGCGCGCTGTTGAGTATTATGCCGGCCTCTTCATCTGATTGGTGTACGGTAATACCCGCGGCTTCAGGAGTGGTTGAGGATAAAACCGCCAAACCGCGTTTCACTTGGCCGCGGTATTGGGCGCGCGCAATGATTTCTTGGCCGGGATAACAGCCTTTTTTGAAATGCACTCCGCCGATGGTGTGTTGGTTGAGCATTTGGGCAACGGCGGCTTCGCTGGTAGCCGCGCAAATCCACGGATAGCCGCTACGGATTTCATGCGTATTCCAAGCGTTCTCGGCGGCGGCATCATATTCAGGAAGAGCGGATACGTTGCCGATACTGATGCGTCCTTGATGCGGTAGGGTAATATGCCAGATACCGTTTTCTTCTTCGGCAGAGAATGCCAAAGAGGGAGTTTGTGCGGGTAACGGGGCTGCGTTATCGTTGAGTTGCGCGGCTACTGCTTCATCCGGCAGCGCTTCGAATACTGCTTTGGCACGCAAAACGAACATTCTCAGCCGTTTGGTAACGGCTTCGGTTAGGTCGGCAGCCATGACCAGCAGAAAATCATTGCCGCGGTTTAATACCAGCATATTGGCGATTACGCGACCTTTGGGAGTATTGTAAGTAGCGTAACAGGCTTGGCCGGCAGCAAGGTTTTGGATATCGTTGGAAAGCTGGCCGTGTAAAAAAGCGGCGGCATCTTCGCCGTGAACGCGGACAACTCCAAAAAATGGCAATCGGGTTTGCATGGATATTCCTGACGGTGTGTTGTTGTTGCGGTCATTTTAACGCCGATTGGCAAGACGGTGCAAAGGCCGTCTGAAAGCACGAGAGAAAGGTTGCGGGCTTTTCCGTTATAATGAAGCTTTTCAGACGGCCCAAATCTGTTATGTTCAGTCCGCAAGATCTCGAATTCGACCGCCGCCATATTTGGCATCCTTATACTTCTATGATTAATCCTCTGCCCGTATATCCCGTTGTGCGTAGCGAGGGTGTGTATCTCGAGATTGCCGATGGCCGACGGTTGGTAGATGGTATGTCTTCGTGGTGGTGCGCACAGCACGGTTACAATCATCCTGAATTAGTTGCGGCGGCAAAGCGGCAGCTAGATACTATGCCCCATGTGATGTTCGGTGGTATCACCCACGAACCGGCCATACGCTTGTGCAACAGTTTGCGGGGCTTTCTGCCACAATCTTTGGAATGTATTTTTTTGGCCGACTCCGGTTCTGTAGCGGTAGAAGTATCATTAAAAATGGCACTGCAATATTGGCATGCCAAAGGCGACCCGCGCACTAAGTTTTTAACTTTGGAGCGCGGCTATCACGGCGATACCTTTGGCGCGATGAGTGTGTGTGATCCAAAAAACTCTATGCACAGCCTATATAGCCGTTTTCTGCCCGAGCATATTTTTGTGGCTGCTCCGAAAAGCCGTTTTGACGGTGAATGGTTGGCAGATGATATAGAGGCGTTTCAGACGGCCTTGGAAACCCACCGGCATGAGATTGCCGCCGTGATTTTGGAACCGGTGGTACAGGGAGCCGGCGGCATGAGGATTTACCATCCCGAATATCTGCGGCAAGTACGTACCTTATGCGACCAATACGGAATATTGCTGATTTTGGATGAAATCGCTACCGGTTTCGGGCGCACGGGCAAAATGTTTGCCTGTGAACATGCGGATATTTCACCGGATATCATCTGTATCGGTAAAGCGCTTACGGGCGGCATGATGACTTTATCGGCTACGGCCGTTACCCGAAAAGTTGCAGAAACCGTTTGCAGCGGCGAAGCGGGCGTATTTATGCACGGACCGACCTTTATGGGCAACCCGTTGGCTTGCGCCGTAGCCGAAGCCAATATGCGGATTTTGGCACGCAACGAATGGCAAGCGCAGGTGTCTGCTATAGAAGCGCATTTCAGAGATACTCTGATGCCTTTGCGCAATTTGGAAAACGTAGCCGATGTACGTGTTGTCGGCGCAATCGGCGTGGTCGAAACGCGCCGCCCTGTGGATATGGCGGCGATGCAGGCGTTTTTTGTGAAACAAGGCGTATGGATACGGCCTTTCGGCAGATTGGTTTACCTGATGCCGCCTTATATTGTCGATGCCGAACAATTACGGCAGCTGACGGATGCGGTTGCCGTTGCCGTTGCGGATACTACATTGTTTGCGGTTTCATAAATATAGGCCGCTGATTTTTTTCAGACGGCCTTTACAGGCGTAAGGCTTTCAAATTAATAAGGATACAATCATGGACTTAACAGAAACCTGCTTGGATTCAGAATCTATTGTCGAAACTTCATTTCTCAAAATTAGCCGCGACAGCATTCGTTTACCCAACGGCAAGCAAAGCGAGCGTGTGGTTGTGCGCCATCCCGGGGCTGCTTGCGTATTGGCGGTAACGGCGGAAGATAAAGCGGTATTGGTGCGCCAATGGCGTTATGCCGTTGGCAAACCTTTGTTGGAACTGCCTGCAGGCAAATTGGATATTGCGGGTGAAGATCCTGCGGAATGCGCTTTGCGCGAATTAGCGGAAGAAACGCCTTATACTGCCGAGCGAGTGAAATTGCTGCATACGTTTTATACCGCGCCGGGGTTTTGCGATGAAAAAATGTATCTGTATCTGGCAGAAGGTGTGCGTGAGGGCAGCGAATTGGAAACGGATGAAGATGAGTTTACCGAAACCGTATTGATGAGCCGCGAGGAAGTGCGCGCTGCATTATTAAATGATGAGATTGCCGATGCTAAAACGTTGATTGGCTTGCAATACTGGCTTCTGAACGACCAGTGATTGAAAGCTTACTCGGAAATTAAAATATGCCGTCTGAAATTTTTTCAGACGGCATATTTGCCGGATGGGCAGGTAACGTAAACTTTAAAAGCTTTGATATCTTAATAAAAAAACCGCAAGAGGCGATCCTGCGTTTTTTTGATTGCTAAGGTTGCCAGCGGGCGATCAAGGCGCGTTCCTCTTCGGTCATCTGGGTCAGATTACCGATAGGCATGGTATGGTTGCCAACACGCAATTTGATTTTGTCTGCGGCCGCCCGGATTTCCTCGGCAGTTTCCAGTTTCAAGCCCAAGGGCGGAGCGGCAAAACCATATTTGGTATCAGGTTTGGCCGCATGGCATGCGGTACAGCGTTGATGCGAGATCATCATAACCTGATCAATGGAAACTTCAGCCTGGGGAGTACCGTTATCCGAAACGGGAGCAGGCGGTGCGGATTTCGGTGCGGCCAACAGCGCTGCAAAGAGCAGGCAGACAATACCGAATGCCCAATAGCCGTATTGTTTTTTGCCTTGGTGCATCACTACAAAGAATTGGCGGATAGAAGCACCTGCAAAAATAAACAATACTGCAATCAACCACGACCAATCGGCGCCGTATGTGGCGGCATAGTGGTTGGAGAGCATTAGGAAAACTACGGGCAGGGTGAAGTACGTGTTATGTACCGAACGCTGTTTGCCGCGTTTGCCGTCGAGCGGGTTGGGAGCCTCACCGGCTTTCATAGCGGCAACCATACGGCGTTGGCCGGGAATAATCCAGAAAAATACGTTGGCGCTCATACAGGTAGCCATCACCGCGCCGATAATCAGGAAAGCGGCTTTGCCTGCAAAAATATGCGTGGCCAAATAGGAAACCACTACCATCATCACTGCCACGGCTACACTCAACCAGCCGTCGCGCGTCATATTCGGGCTGATGAGTTTGCACAGTTTGTTGTAAACCATCCAACCGCCAAATAAGAACAGCAGTGCCATAAAGGTAGCTTCGCCGCCTGTCATTTTGGCTGCCCACTGCCAATCGGCGGAAGGATCAACCAAATTCATCGAGGGATTGCTCAGATAAAGGACGCAGAACAGCCCGAAACCGGTTAGCCAGGTTGTGTAGGACTTCCAAAACGACCAATGCAGATCATCGGGCAGTTTTTCAGGGCTGGTTTGGTATTTTTGGTTGTGATAAAAGCCGCCGCCGTGTACCGCCCACATTTCTCCGGCTACGCCTTTGTTACGGTCTGCTTCGGATTCGGGTTTTTTCAGGCTGTTGTCGAGCATCACGAAGTAAATCGATTCCCCAACCCAAGCAATGGCTGCAATTACGTGCAGCCAGCGAAAGAGCAGATTGGTGAAGTCAAGCAGGTATGCGCTCATGATTCGGCGTCCCTCTCTATATAGATAATGATCTCTCTAAATCGAACGGTTCTACGTTTGGCAGCAGGCAGAATCCCTGAAGGGAGCCGCCGTATTACCCAACGTAAACGTGAAATAAATGAAAAGTATTTTCAGGCGGCCTGAATATTGCTTGAGGCCGTCTGAAAAAATGTATCAGCTACCGCGGTAGGTGGAATAAGTCCAAGGTGTCATAACTAATGGAACATGATAGTTTTCATCGGCAGAGGCGATACCGAAGCGGATGGGGATTTCGTCTAAAAAACGGTTTTCGATATTTTGTACGCCGAGGCGGGCAAAGTAATCACCTGCGGCAAAAACAAGCTCGTAGCGGCCAGGCAGCAATTCTTTGCCCTGCAACAATGGTTCGTCGCAACGGCCGTCGTGGTTGGTGTGTGCGGTTTTAATTAATTCGCTACCTGCCGCCGAGATGCGGTAAAGGCGGATCTCCACGCCTTGGGCGGGTTTACCGTGCATGGTATCGAGAACGTGTGTGGAAAGTTTACCCATATCATCACCTTTATATTTGTATATTTGCTCTTTGGTGCACTTTATCCGAAATCGGCCGTTTCAGGTAAATTTATACGGATAGTACATCAATATTTTTTAAAAAATGTTAGGATATTGACAATTCTGCCTGTTGTTTTGCATAATTGTCAACAATTTATTATCGGTTTTCTGCTGGCTTTGCGCATAATAGTGTTTGAGGCAGGCTGTCTAATGAAATGGCGAAAGGTTGTGCGATGTTTGAAAATTATCCACGTGATTTAATCGGTTATGGCCGTAACGTGCCGCATGCACAATGGCCGGGAGAGGCGAAAATCGCCCTTCAGTTTGTTTTGAACTACGAAGAGGGCGGTGAAAACTGTGTGTTGCACGGCGATCCCGCTTCAGAGCAGTTTTTATCGGAAATCATCGGCGCGGCAGCGTATCCCGCCCGTCATATGAGTATGGAATCGGTTTATGAATACGGTTCGCGTGCCGGAGTATGGCGTATTCTTAATGAATTTGAGAAACGTGGTTTTCCGCTGACGATCTTTGGTGTCGGAATGGCCTTGGAACGCCATCCCGAAGTCACTCAAGCATTTATAGACGGCGGCCATGAGTTGGCATGCCACGGTTACCGTTGGATTCACTATCAAAATAAATCCGAAGAAGAGGAGCGCGAGCATATGCAGAAATGCGTAGCGCTGTTTACTCGTTTGCTCGGACGTCATCCGGAAGGTTGGTATACCGGCCGCGACAGTCCGAATACCGCGCGCTTGGTGGCTGATGACGGGCAGTTCCTCTATCACTCGGATTATTACGGCGACGACTTGCCGTTTTGGCAGCTGGTTGAAAAAAGCGACGGAACGAAACATCCCCAGTTGGTCGTCCCCTATACGTTGGATAGCAATGATATGCGCTTTGCGAACGGGCATGGTTTTGTTAACGGCGATGATTTCTTCCATTATCTGAAAGATGCTTTCGATGTTTTATATGCCGAAGGCGAAACACGTCCGAAGATGCTGAGCATCGGCTTACATTGCCGCCTCATCGGCCGTCCGGGACGGTTTATGGGATTGGTTAAATTTTTGGATTATATCCAGCAACATGATCGCGTATGGGTTGCTACCCGTGCCGACATCGCCCGGCACTGGGCGGAAAAGCATCCTTACCAAGATTGAGCTTACAACTAATCCGGTAGCTAAGTCAGTTAAAGGCGCGAGTCTTTCAGACGGCCTTCTAATGATTCATTCAAGCAAGGAAAACCGATAATGAACGCTAAAATCCGTTTATCCGAATTAAACAGTATGCCTGCCGCCGATTTTGTTGCGGCTTTGGGCGGAATCTTCGAACATTCTCCTTGGGTGGCCGAACAGGCCGCGGCGAGCCGTCCGTTTGCGGATATCGAAGCTTTGCACCGTACAATGGTGCAGAAAATAGAAGCAGCGGGAGAAGAGGCTCAATTAAAGTTGATACGCGCCCATCCTGAGTTGGGAGGAAAACTTGCGGTACGCGGTGAATTAACTGCTGAGTCAACGCAAGAGCAGGCGGGAGCGGGTTTGAACCAATGCTCACCCGAAGAGTTTGAGGAACTTACCGGATTGAATGCCCGTTATGGCGAAAAATTCGGCTTTCCATTTATTTTGGCTGTGCGCGGCCATAACCGCCAAAGCATTATCGGCGAATTCCGCCGCAGAATTGAACTGAATGTACAGGAAGAGCAGCAGGAAAGCCTGCGCCAGATTTACCGTATCGGTTTGTTCCGCTTGCAGGATTTGATCGAAGAATAAGGCTGCCATATTAATTTGGTGCGGCTTTTTTATCACTGAAAACATAAAAGGCAAGGTTTTGTCTGTCTTCAATAGAGAAAGAGAGTTTTTATGTCGCAAACGTATTTGCCCGATGGTTACGTAGTTCAGGCCAAGGCGGTGGAGCTGCCTGATTTTGCTACCCGTTTCGTTAATTTGGCTTCGGCTGATTTCGGTGCCGAAGTTTTGAGCTGTTCGGACGAGTGGTTCGCCGCAGCCAACCGTATGTTGCAAACCGCGCCGCCGGTATTCGTAGTGGGTAAGTTTGACGATCACGGCAAGTGGATGGACGGTTGGGAAACTCGCCGTAAACGTTATGAAGGTTATGATCATGCGATCGTAAAACTCGGTTTGCCCGGTGTGATCAAAGGTGTGGATATCGATACCAGCCACTTTACGGGTAATTTCCCGCCTGCTGCTTCACTGGATGCTTGCCGTTGTACGGGCGTTCCCGATGAGTCAACCGAGTGGGTAACTTTGGTGGAAGCCGTTTCTTTGCAAGGTGATTCCCACCGCTTCGTAGAAGTGGATGATGAGCGCGAATGGACGCATGTGCGCCTTAATACTTATCCGGATGGCGGTATAGCCCGTTTGCGTGTATACGGCTTGCCGAAAGTAGACTGGGATGCGCTGCCTAAAGATGAAGTTTATGAAACTTCGGCAGTGGAAAACGGCGGCCGTATTGTTGCCGTGTCTAATGCTCATTACGGTGTACCGTTCCGCCTGAACATGCCCGGGCGCGGTATTAATATGGGTGATGGTTGGGAAACTGCCCGCCGCCGAGTGCCGGGTAATGAATGGTGTATTATCGAATTGGGCACCAAAACCCTGATTGAAAAAATCGAAGTGGATACTGCACATTTCAAGGGTAACTATCCGGATACCGTCAGCATTCAAGCGGCAGATGTGACTTTTGGTACTGATGAATCTCTAGTAACCCAATCTATGTTTTGGCAGACTTTGTTGCCACAAACCAAAACCGAAATGGACAAGCAGCATTTCTATACCCAAGCGGATTTCAATGATTTGGGCGCTGTCACTCATATCAAATTGAATATCCACCCCGATGGTGGCGTTAGCCGCTTGCGTGTGTGGGGCAAGCCTGTCCGCTAAATTTCCGTTAAATCGTTGTCGCAGCGGCACAGAGATTTCCAAAATTCGGCTGTGGCATCTTGATATATTTTCAGACGGCTGGGATATTCTGCCAACTGTTTAAAAGGAAGTCTGTGAAAACCTTACCTGTTGAACCCTTAACTAAAGAAGCTTTTGCACCTTTCGGCGATGTGATTGAAATCGAGGGCAGTAGCTGGTTTCATATCAACAACGGAACTACCGAGCGTTACCACCGTTTGGGGGATGTTCAGATTGAAGGCAGCGATGGCAAACCGGTAATCAGTTTGGCGCGCGGAGATGCGTTTGATACGCCGATTGAAATCTGTATGCTGGAGCGCCATCCTTTGGGATCGCAGGCATGGATTCCGTTCAACCGAACCCCTTTTGTGGTAGTGGTTGCGCCAAACGGTATTGATGACCGCCCGGATACTAGCCGGATGCGTGCGTTTTATGCAGAAGGTAATCAGGGGGTAAATTACCATCTGGGTACTTGGCACCATCCGCTAATGAGTTTTCGTACCCGTGGCGAATTTATTGTAGTTGACCGGGCTGGTAGTGCACCCAACTGTGACGAAGTGTTTTTTGAGGAGCGCTGGTTGGTAGCAGGTTTACCGGATAAAAATTGATTTTTATGCTTTTGTTATTTAAAAGGCCGTCTGAAAATTCAGACGGCCTTTTTGGCGGTAGCCCTTATTTAATTGTTAACAGTATGTGTTGATTTGTTGGCAATCAGAGATGCTTTTATCCAATAATAATTAAGTAAAACAAATATTTTTTGTATTTTTAGCTGGTTTGTTTGCAAAATATTTTTATTTTTCTACAAATTCTGTTATAAATTTAACAACAAATAACATAACAATTGGAGTTTTGGAGTTTCTATGGCTGCGTCAGTTTCAGAATCAAGTAAAGTTCATCCGGTGGATGAACGCCTACCTAACGGGAAATTATTCGCATTAGGCTTGCAGCATGTGCTGGTGATGTATGCCGGCGCTGTGGCCGTGCCATTAATCGTAGGGCGTGCATTGCAACTTACGCCGCACGAAGTGGCGGTGTTGATTTCGGCCGACCTTTTTTGCTGCGGTATTGTTACCCTGATTCAGGCTGCCGGTGCTACTCGGTGGTTTGGTATTAAATTGCCGGTAATGATGGGCGTAACTTTTGCGGCCGTAGGTCCGATGGTGGCTATGGGTAACGCCAATCCGGGGCATATCGGCGCTCAGTATATTTTCGGTTCGATTATCGGTGCCGGTATTTTGTCGATGCTGTTGGCACCCTTAGTGAGCCGTATGTTGAAATTTTTCCCGCCAGTGGTTACGGGTACGATTATTACCGTTATTGGTATCAGCCTGATGCGTGTGGGCATCAACTGGATTTTTGGTAATCCGGTAGGCCCGACTGCACCGCAAATTGTTGACCCGGTTCATGCGGCTTGGTTGGATGCCGCTACCGGCGCCGTTGCCACGCCTCTGCCGGAAGGTTTGAAGTTGGCACCAACTTTGGATAACCCGCGTTATGCTACTTTGCAGGGCATGGGGGTTTCGGCTGCGGTCATGCTGGTGATCTTGTTTATCGTGAAATTTACCCGCGGATTCTTGTCTAATATCTCGGTATTGTTGGGTATTGTTATCGGCTGTTTGATTGCTACTACGTTGGGTTTGATGCACTTCGACAAAGTAGGTGAAGCGCCTTGGTTTGACTTTGTTACGCCTTTCCAGTTCGGCATGCCTAAATTCGACCCGATCATGATTTTAACCATGACGCTGGTTATGATTGTGGTGATGATTGAATCTACTGGTATGTTTTTGGCTTTGGGTGAAATGACTGGACGGAAAATCGAGCGAGACGATCTTACTCGCGGTTTGCGTACCGATGGCTTAGGTACATTGATTGGCGGTATTTTCAATGCGTTTCCTTATACCAGCTTTTCACAAAATGTGGGCTTGGTAGCGGTTACCGGAGTACGCAGCCGCTATGTATGTATTGCCGGCGGTATCATTCTGCTGGTGTTGGGGCTGCTGCCGAAGATGAGTGCTTTGGTTGAATCGGTACCTACTGTAGTTTTGGGGGGAGCCGGTATTGTCATGTTTGGTATGGTGGCTGCTACCGGTGTGCGGATTTTGGCAAATGTGGATTATAAAAATAACCACTACAACAGTTTGATTGTAGCCGTTTCTATCGGCGTAGGCATGATTCCGCTGGTGGCTCCTAAGTATTCTCAGTGGATTCCGCATTCTATCCATCCGTTGATTGAATCAGGTATCGTATTGGCATCAATTTGCGCATTGGTGTTGAACGTATTCTTCAACGGTGCCAACGGTGATGAAAAAGCAGCTATTGCTGCGGCAAAAGAGGCAGATGCAGGTTAATTTTCCCATACATTACGTATGAATATTTTGGTAAACGGGCGACTATGGATATCGCCCGTTTTTTGTTGGCCGGCGATAAAATTCACATAGCATTTTCTACCTGAGGAAATTTTGTTCGCTTCAGGTTTTCTTGTGACAGTATATTTTTAGGGGCTGTATTAGATTGGCAGTTATGTTACCCTTTAAAAATGAAGATAACACACTGTAAACTATCTAAAAAAGTACAAAAAAAGTTGCTTGAATTTTTTGCACTTGAGGTAACCGCCCGTTCTGCTGCCAATTTATTGGATATTAACCCCAATTCAGCAGCTCTGTTTTACCGTAAAATTCGCCAAGTCATTGCCTATCATTTAGAGCTTCAAGCTGATGAAATCTTTGATGGTTCAATCGAGCTTGATGAGAGTTATTTTGGTGGACAACGAAAAGGCAAACGCGGTCGCGGAGCGGCTGGGAAAGTAGCGGTATTTGGTATTTTGAAACGTCAAGGCAAGGTTTATACTGTTGTCGTTAAAAATACCAAACAAGATACTTTACTACCTGTTATTAAACGAAAAATAATGCCTGATAGCATTGTTTATACGGACTATTACAAAAGCTATGATGTGCTAGATGTGAGTGAATTTACGCATCACAGAATCAATCATTCAGAGCTTTTTGTCGACCGTCAAAACCATATCAACGGTATTGAAAACTTCTGGAATCAGGCAAAGCGCGTTCTACGAAAGTACAATGGAATTGACCGAAAATCTTTCCCTTTATTCTTGAAAGAATGCGAATTTCGTTTTAACTTTGGTACACCAAAAGAGCAACTTAAAATCTTGCGAATTTGGTGTGATATTTAAGGCTAATCTAATACAGCCCCTATTTTTATCCTGATTTAACTGCTATAAAAGCATGGCCGTCTGAAAAATAGAGTACACTATTAAATAGAAATAATTATTAAATAGGTTGATTATGTATCCAGGTGAGCGTTTTAATGCTTGTAGTCATTTGGTGGGCGCCATATTGGCGATGGCGGGTATGGTGTTGTTATTGGTTAAAGCGGCACAAACTCAAGAGATTTATAAAATTATTAGTTCGGCGGTTTACGGTACATGCTTGATTGTGCTGTATGTGGGCTCGACTATTTATCATAGTACCAGCCATCCCGGGGCAAAAGGAGTATTGCAGAAATTTGACCATTGTGCGATTTATTTGCTGATTGCAGGCAGTTATACGCCTTTTACCTTGGTGACGTTACATGGAGTGTGGGGGTGGTCTTTATTCGGCGTATCCTGGGGATTGGCGTTATTTGGAATTGTTCAGGAATTGACCATTAGTAGAAAAAGTGAAAAGCGTCTGCTTTCGATGATTCTCTATGTGGTAATGGGGTGGCTGATTGTAGTGGCGATTTATCCGTTGATTAAGACATTGTCGGGAGCCGGATTATTCTGGTTGGTATTGGGTGGATTGCTTTATAGTGGTGGTATTTATTGGTTTATCAACGATACTAAAATCCGCCATGGGCACGGTATTTGGCATATGTTTGTGCTAGGCGGCAGTTTAGCACAGTTTATTTGTGTATATTTTTATGTGATATAGAGAAAAATGGCGCATGTGCTTTTAGGTGGCTTTGGGAGACAGCTACTTCTATGTTTACCTTATAGTAGGTTTAAACAAGGCTGGTATCCTCTGATTCACTAAGGTGGCTGAGAGTAGCGGTTTTAGTATTTTATTTATTGAAATAAACAAAAATAAACATGCCGTCTGAAAATTTTCAGACGGCATGTTTATAACATTAGAATATTTAAGCGCGTTTTCGGAATTCACCGGTACGGGTGTCGATTTCTACTTTGTCGCCGTTTTCAATGTAAGACATTACTTGGATTTCGGTGCCGCCGACCAAACGTGCGGTTTTCATCACTTTACCTGAGGTATCACCTTTAACGGCAGGCTCGGTGTATTCTACTTCGCGAACGATAATGGTGGGCAATTCTACAGAAATCGGGTTACCTTCGTAGAAGGTTACTTCGCATACGTCTTCCATGCCGTCTACGATAAATTTCAGATTGTCACCGATGTTTTCGGCTTCGATTTCGTATTGGTTGAATTCTTCATCCATAAATACATACATAGGATCGGCAAAGTAGCTGTAAGTACAGTTTTTGCGTGCCAAAATAACAACGTCGAATTTGTCATCGGCTTTGTAGATGGTTTCGGTGGCGGCACCGGTCAGTAGGTTTTTCAGCTTCATGCTGACTTTGGCAGAGCTGCGGCCGCCTTTGATGTATTCGGTTTTTTGAACCACCATCGGATCGTTGCCGACCATAAATACGTTACCAGAGCGTAATTCTTGTGCGGTTTTCATTATGTGTTTCCAGTCAATTAAAAAATTATGGCAAAAATAAACGCGTTATTTTAGCTTATCTTCTGCAAATTTGGCTAGTTTTTCGAAAGCACTCGGTTGCTTGAATAAGGTCTGCTGCCAGGCAGATGTTGCAACGTGCCATCGTGGCATCTGCCCGATCAGCTCTTGCCATGCTGCAAGGCGTTGTGTGTTGTTTAGCTGGCGCGCGCCGTTGAGTTCGTCTGACAAAGCATTGTGGGCATGGATAATGTCGGTCGGATAATAGGCGTAAGCACGCTGCCAAAAAGCGCTCAGTTTGTCGAGATGGATATTTTCCTGTTGGGGATAGATATGCCATAAAAAAGGCTTGCCGGAAAATTGTGCTCGTACGAAGCTGTCTTCCCCGCGTACGATCGCACTGTCTACCATGTGCAGTAAATGGTCGAAATCTTTTTGCGGAATAAAGGGGATTTTGACCAATGTTACAGAGGCCATCTGAAATGTATCGCCGTCGTATTGCAGAGCGTTTTGAGGTATGTGTTTGCTTTCTTTAAGGCTTTCAATGATTTGGTTGCCGGCCAGCAATAGGGTGACAGGGCTGGAAAGATATCTGAGCGTATCCAGCCATTTGGCCCACACTTCGCTTTTATAGCCGAACCAAAGCCATTCGGGTGTTTTTTTAACAGGCAAAAGGAGTTGGCGGCGCATATTGTCGGCTACCATGTATTTGGATTCGGCATAATTCTTTTCGCGTAATAGGCCACCGCTTTTTTCACTAAAGCCCATAAACCAGAAGTATTTTTGTCTGCCGTCGGTTTGTAGCGAAGAAAGGCCGTGCAAGCGTTCGTTACTTTCCTCCGCACTCAAATACTCCCAATTCAACCATAACGCATTATGTTTCCGGATAATTTGGCAAACCTCGGGTGGTAAATCACAAGCGAATGTTTCGATGGCTACAGTAGGCGGTGGGGTATTGGTAAGACCTTCGGCATGAATGGCCGGCTGCCATTTCTGGATACGGATATTTTCATATTGGCAAGGTAAAGAAGGCAAAGTAGGGCAGAGTGTGCGCAGGGCTGTTTCATCATCCAACCAAAGATAAACCTGCCAGCCAAGTTCGTGCGTCAGGCCTTGGGCGAGCCGCCAAGCAACGCCGATGTCACCATAATTGTCGATTACGTTGCAAAACAGCCAGCATACGGGTTGGGCGGAAGGTATTAGGGACATTTTAAAAGGGATACGGATAAAAATTGAGAAGGGTGAAGGTTTTACGCTCATCTACATTTTTGTCAAGTGCCGGGCGTGCAATAAAATTGCTTATCCACATTGGCAAATAATCCGGCCCGTTTACTAAGAAAAACTTTAATTTAATTGCTTGACAACTTTTTGAAATATATAACTATATGAAAATTATATAAAATTTGTTTTGGCTTAATTTTTGTGCAATATTGGTGCAATGCCTGATTTCTCGGGAAAAATCCCAAAATCCCACATGCTGTCCACAAAGTTATCCACAGCTTTTGTGTGTAAATCTGAAAAGCCTTGTTCTGCCTTGTTTTATGATTTTGGCATTGCAAAATTTTAAAAGGCAGGTTTTCAGGAAAGAATGGTTTTCTACTCAAATGAACAGGCAGAGTATTTATTTTGCATATTAAATAAACGATAATATTTCGCATGTAGATTGCATACAGATTGTTGCTGGAATATTTAGATTGTTTGAATTGAATGTTGATATCAGCATAAATCATTTAGTTGCTTTGTCTCAGTGTGAAAGCAAATTGAAAAATAGGCCGTCTGAAACTTCTTTTTTATTTGTTATCAGAGTATGGGAAAAATATCGTGTTTATAGTTGTGGCTAAGATAAAAATGCATGGTTGCAAGAGATGTTTCGAGTGGGGCGGCAACGCAAGAAGCATGGTTTTGTGTTAGAATGGCGGATAGTTTTTTGTAAAGAATGTCAGATAAATCATGACCGACGCAACCGTACGAAACGACCATCATTTTGCCAAAGAAACCATCCCCATCAGTTTAGAAGACGAGATGCGCCGCAGCTATTTGGATTACGCGATGAGCGTAATCGTAGGCCGTGCGCTTCCTGATGTGCGTGACGGCTTGAAGCCGGTACACCGCCGCGTGCTTTTTGCCATGCACGAGCTGAAAAATAACTGGAACAGTGCTTATAAGAAATCTGCCCGTATTGTGGGCGACGTTATCGGTAAATACCACCCACATGGCGACAGTGCGGTATACGATACCATTGTGCGTATGGCCCAGGATTTTTCATTGCGCTACATGTTGGTAGACGGCCAGGGAAACTTTGGTTCCGTTGACGGTGACGGTGCTGCGGCAATGCGTTATACCGAAATCCGCATGTCTAGGATTGCCCATGAAATGTTGGCGGATATCGAAGAAGAAACAGTAAATTTCGGGCCGAACTATGATGGAAGCGAAAGCGAACCGTTGGTTTTGCCGGCCAAATTTCCTTCGTTGCTGGTAAACGGATCGTCGGGCATTGCGGTCGGAATGGCTACCAATATCCCGCCGCATAATCTGACCGAAACCATTAATGCCTGTGTAGCCTTGCTGCATAATCCTGCGATGAGTATAGAGGAGCTTATCCAGCATATGCCTGCTCCCGATTTCCCGACAGGGGCAACTATTTACGGTTTGGGCGGTGTGAGGGAGGGTTATAAAACCGGCCGCGGTCGTGTCGTAATGCGCGGTAAAACCCATATCGAACAAATTGGTAAAAACGGCGAGCGCGAAGCCATTATTATCGATGAAATTCCTTATCAGGTTAATAAAGCCAAGCTAGTTGAAAAAATCGGTGAATTGGTTCGGGACAAAGTATTGGAAGGTATTTCCGATCTGCGTGACGAATCGGATAAATCCGGTATGCGCGTCGTTATCGAGCTGAAACGCAATGAAAATGCCGAAGTGGTGTTGAACCAGCTTTACAAACTGACCCAGTTGCAAGACAGTTTCGGCATCAATATGGTGGCGCTGGTTGACGGTCAACCGCGTTTGCTGAATTTGAAGCAGATCTTAAGCGAGTTTTTGCGCCACCGTCGTGAAGTGGTAACCCGCCGCACGCTTTTCCGCTTGAAAAAAGCGCGCCATGAAGGCCATATTGCCGAAGGTAAGGCGGTTGCTTTGTCTAATATCGACGAAATGATCGAGTTAATCAAAACTTCTGCTGATGCTTCGCAGGCTAAAGAGCGCTTATTGGCGCGTCCGTGGCGTTCGGCTTTGGTTGAAGATATGCTGAACCGTGCCGATTTAGATCTGAGTATGGCACGTCCGGAGGGATTGCCTGTTGATCTTGGTTTGCGAGGCGAGGGATATTTTTTAAGTGAGATTCAGGCGGATGCAATTTTGCGTATGAGCCTGCGTAACCTCACTGGCTTGGATCAAGACAGCATTATCGGTGATTATAAAAATATCATGGCTCAGATTATTGATTTTCTGGATATCTTAGCCAAGCCTGAGCGTATTACCGCCATCATTCATAATGAGCTGGAGGAGGTAAAAAGCCAGTTTGGTGATGAGCGGCGTAGTGAAATTAACCCGTTTGGCGGTGATATTGCCGATGAAGATTTGATTCCTCCGCGTGATATGGTGGTGACGCTAACGCATGGCGGTTACATTAAAACCCAACCGGTAAGCGATTATCAGGCACAGCGTCGCGGCGGTAGAGGTAAACAAGCTACTGCTACTAAAGACGAAGACTTCATTGAAAGCCTGTTTGTGGCAAATACCCATGACTATCTGATGTGCTTTACTAATTTTGGTAAATGTCATTGGATTAAGGTTTACAAGTTGCCGGAAGGCGGGCGCAATAGCCGTGGCCGTCCGATTAATAATGTTATCCAATTGGATGACGGTGAAAAAGTCAGCGCAATCTTAGCGGTGCGCGACTTCCCTGAGACCGAGTACGTTTTCTTCGCAACTGCGCAAGGTATGGTGAAAAAAGTACAATTGAGCGCATTTAAAAATGTACGGGCCCAAGGCATAAAAGCCATTGCTCTGAAGGAAGGTGACAGCTTGGTCGGTGTGGCGCGTACCGGCGGCAGCGATGACATCATGCTGTTCTCAAATCTCGGTAAGGCCATTCGTTTTAACGAGTATTGGGAGGGTGGTGCAGACAGTGAAGAAGCTGAAGACGATATTGAAAGTGATATTGACGGTGAAGCCCAAGATAACGAGGAAGGTATTGAGAGTGCCGCTCCTCGAACCAACAAAGGTGTTCGCCCATCTGGTCGTGGCAGCGGTGGTTTGCGTGGTATGCGTTTGCCGGAAGACGGCCGTATCGTGAGCTTGATTACTTTTGCTCCCGAATGTGAAAAACAGCAAGAATTGCAAGTATTGACTGCTACGGCTAATGGTTACGGCAAGCGTACGCCGATTGCAGATTACAGCCGCAAAGGTAAGGGCGGACAAGGAAATATTGCAATTAATACGGGAGAACGTAACGGCGAATTGGTGGCAGCGACATTGGTGGCTCAAAGTGATGATCTGATGCTGATTACCAGTGGCGGTGTGTTGATCCGTACTAAAGTGGAAGAAATCCGTGAAACCGGCCGTGCCGCAGCAGGTGTGCGCTTGATTAATTTGGATGAGGGCGAAACGTTGGTGAGCTTGGAACGAGTGGCTGAACCGGAAGAAACTGACGAAGAAGCCGCGAGTGCCGGTGAAGCTCTTGCTGCTGATACGGCGGATACCGTTGGAAATAACAGTGATCAAGAATAAATAATGCGCTTAATCTGAATTGTTGATAAAGGCCGTCTGAAATCATGATTATTTTCAGACGGCCTTTTTATTATATTTATATTGTTTTAAAAATTATTGTACGGATAATAAACCTTAAAAGATGATTTAATGTTTGACATTGATTATCATATTATTTTGAAAAATATGGTTTTGTTTTTGCTTTAGCTGCTCGTGTTTTGTGTCTGCAAAATAAATTTGCCGCTTGATGATTTAAATTGTAGGGATATGCGGTAGAGGCCGTCTGAAAATATAACAGTTATGTTTGATATCCAATTAAAAAAAGATCCGCTCGGTTCAGGCTGGATGATTATTGCGGCTTTAAGTTTTACCTTGATGAACTGGTGGGTAAAAGAGGCAGGTAACCGTTTCGAATTCGGCTCGGGAGAATTGGTTTTTTGGCGTATGGGCTTTTCTGCTTTTGTGCTTGGTATTTTAGCCAAGGCACAAGGTAAAACATTTGCTACGCCGCATTGGCGCGCACATATGAGGCGCAGCGTGTCGGGTACGTTGGGTATGTTTTTTATTTTTTATGCAATAGTACATTTACCGTTGGCTACCGGAGTAACGTTGAGTTATACCTCATCGATATTCTTGGCATTGTTGTCGATGCTGGTATTGCGTGAAAAATTATCCAAATACAAGCAGGCTATGTTGGTATTGGGTTTTTTAGGAGTGATGGTGTTGTTGAAACCTTCCGTAGGCAGTGGTCAGGAATGGCCGGCTCTTATTGGCTTGCTGGGTGGATTGTTTGCCGGCTGGGCTTATATGGAAGTAAGAGAGTTATCGCTATTGGGTGAGCCGGGATGGAGGGTGGTTTTTTATCTGTCTTTGGTGGGTATGCTGATGGGGGCGGTATGGGCTAGTGTGACTGGTTGGCATAGGGTAAGTTGGCAGGCGGCGCCATATTTGATAGGTATTGGCGCTTCGGCATTGGTAGCCCAATTATGTTTGACAAGGGCTTATAAAGTAGGAGACAAGTTGACTGTGGCTGCGCTTTCTTATTTAACTGTTGTGTTTTCTACTTTTGTCGGTGTATGGATGCTGGGTGACGCAATCGGTTGGCAGGAAATATTCGGTATGGTGTTGATTGTGGCTAGCGGTTTGCTCAGTAGTGTAGATTACCGAAAATTTTTGCGTAAACGAAGTGGGTAAGCCTCCTGCTTAGAGTCGATTGAAATTTCGCTATATTAAAGTAGAATGGAGAATGACAGGCAGATGAGATTTTCGGGTAATCATCTGAATACACGAAAAACTCTATACCCGTTAATAAATATTATTTTATGAAGTAGAGGTAGGTGATGATTTCAATTAGAGAACAGTCATACGGTTTGAATGTGGCTTTATATAATGAATTTACCTTAGAAGATTTTCATGAATTTGAAAATGCGGCATTGAAATGTGCTGAACGAATCCACCGCCCGGATATGCTGATGGACCTTTCCATGCTGAAAGATTTTACAGTGGATATGGCTATCGAGCAGTTGCGTTTCATGCGTGATCATGAAAATGACTTCGGGCGTATTGCCGTTGTTGTGGATGATGTATGGATTAAGTTAGGTACGCGCTTGTCGAGCTTGATTACCCAAAGTCATCCCAAGTATTTTGATGATGCTGCCGAAGCGCAAAAATGGTTAATGGAGGCACGCTCATAAAATATTTTCAGATGGCCTTTGATTGGTATTTTAATGATTTAGGTATGGCCATGCTTTTATGAGGCAAATGCCGTAAAATAAGCGAAAATAAAAAAACGACTGCATTTTAGGCAGTCGTTTTTTATGCTACTTAGGCAAAAGGTTAGTGGGTGCCCACTTTAATTTTTTGCCACAGGTTTACGGTCAGTTTTTTCGCATCATCGCTCATTTGCGGCATAACGAAACCATCTTTCATATCTTGCTCGTTAGGGAAAATAGAGCGGGTGGCAACGAGAGCCGGATCCATTTTTTCGCGGGCAGGAAGACTTGCAGGAGCGAAAGTTACAAAATTACCGTTTTTGGCAGCAATATCGGCATCTAATGTATAGTTAATATATTTATGCGCATTCGCTACGTTTTTTGCATCTGCGGGAATCAGCCAGGATTCAATCCAGAAGCCCATGCCTTTCGGCGTCAATACTTCAATGCCTACATTATTTTTTACTTCTTCCGAGCGTGCTTTTGCCATATTCAGGTCACCGCCGTTTCCTGCTGCCAAGCACACATCACCACGGGCCAATTCATCAATAACCGAAGGGCTGAAACGTTTGATATCCGGGCGAATGGCTTGCAATACCTCAGCTGCTGCTTTGATATCATCCGCATTGCTGCCTTTCGGATCTTTGCCGAGATAGTTCAGCACGATGGGGAACATCTCGCTAGGAGTATCCCATAAAGCGATGCCACAGCCTTTGAGTTTGCTGGTGTATTCCGGTTTGAAAAGCAGATCCCAGCCGTTTTCAGGCAATTGTCCGCCTAAAGCTTCTTTACCTTTGGCGGTAATAGCCAAAGTGTTTACGCCCGAGAAATAAGGAACGGCATATTCGTTACCGGGGTCGGCAACCTGCATCATTTCCAAAAGCTTCGGATCGATATTTTTATAATTAGGAATCAGATCTTTATTAATTTTTTGGTAGGCACCTGCGCCAATCTGGCGGGGCAGGAAGGCGATACCTGGAACCACTAGGTCATAACCTGATTTTCCGGTCAGTATTTTGGCTTCAAGTGTTTCGTTGTTTTCATACAGATCGTAGGTTAGCTTCAAGTTATTGGCTTTTTTGAAGTCTTCTACGGTGCTTTCGTCAACATAGTTTGACCAGTTATAGATATTGAGGGTGTCTGTTTCGGGCAGGGCAGAGGTTGTAACGGCACTTGCATCCCCACCGCTTGCCGGAGTGGTCGGGGTGGTGGCAGTCTCGCTGTTGCCGCCGCAAGCTGCCAATGCCAGCAGGGTGAGCGCGCTCAATACGGATTTTTTCATAAAAACGGATTCCTGATGTTGGATATTTAATTTATTGATACGAAAGTGTGTATAACGAACGGAAAAACCGCAAGACCGGCCGGTTGGAGCTGGGTAGTGCGGTTTTCATTTGTTATTGTAACCGAATGAATTATAAAAATCAAAGTGATATGGAAAGAGGTGTTGTGAAAAGGATTTGAACCGATGTGCCGAGTGTGCAGAGGTGTCGCATCCGCATACCATGGAGGCTGTAAATCTTAAAAACTTACTAAAATACTTGCGTTTGTGTTGGCTATTATTTAAAATTACACGTTTACGAAATTTGATTTTTATATCAGGAGACAATCTATGGCCAATAGCGCACAAGCCCGTAAACGTGCCCGCCAAGCAATCAAAAACCGCGCCCACAACGCCAGCTTGCGTACCGCTTTCCGTACTGCGGTTAAAAAAGTATTGAAAGCCGTTGAATCAGGTGACAAAGCTGCTGCCCAATCTGTATACCGCGAGTCTGTAAAAGTAATGGACCGTATTGCCGATAAAGGCGTTTTCCACAAAAACAAAGCGGCACGTCATAAAAGCCGTCTGTCTGCAAAAATTAAAGCTTTGGCTTAATTTCTGCCTGATAACGTTGCGGCGTAGATGCCCCGCGAACGGACAAGTTGCTTGTTCTTCGGGGGCATTGCTTTATTTTTAGATAGTGTTTTCATTTTTAGATAGTGTTTTCGGTACGAACGCTACTTGTTGGAAATAAAATGCCGGCGCAGGCGTTGTGTGGTATTTAGAATTTGGGAATGTTAATGCGATATTGGGTGGTTTTGGGTGCAGGGTTGGCTTTGGGCGTTCCTTTTGCGGCAGCGGCGGAAGATGTGGCTTTGCAGTGTACGCTAGTGCAGGATAATGCCATGCGCTTGGCTTGTTTTGATGCTATTTATGCGGCTCAGTTTCCGCCAAAAGCATTGCCGGATACGACAGCTGCCGTCGAGTCTAAATCAGTGGATTTGGTTCGTACGGTGGATGCCAGCTTGGCTAACCAACAGGCAACGATTGTTTTTGATCGGCCTACGGCAGAAGATACTGAGCCTACGGAAGCTTTACGTGAGGCGGCGGAAGCTTATACGCCTTTAAGCGTAATGTACGATTTGGACCAGAATGACCCGCGCGGTATTCTTTCGGTGCGTGAGCATAATCCGATGTATTTGATGCCTGTATGGTATAACAGTAGCCCCAACCGATATCCGGTAACCACTACGCGTGGAATTTCGGATGACGACGTCTCGCAACAGCAAAAGCGGCTTGAGTCAAAAATGCAGGTTTCCTTCAAAACCAAGTTGATGGAAGACTTATTCAAAACGCGTGCCGACCTTTGGTTCGGTTATACCCAAGTATCGAATTGGCAGGTATGGAACCAAGGAAAGGAATCTGCTCCGTTTAGAAACAATGATTATAGCCCCGAGGTATTCATTACCCAGCCGGTAAAGGCCGATTTGCCGGGAGGCGGTAAGTTGCGGATGGTTGGGTTGGGTTTCGTACATCAATCTAACGGCAAAAGCCGCCCGCTGTCACGGTCGTGGAACCGTATCTATGGTATGGCGGGGATGGAATGGGGTAAATTAACGGTGATGCCGCGTGTATGGATGAGGGCATTTGATCAAAGTGGTGAGGAAGATGATAACGCTGATATTTCCAACTATATGGGATATGGCGATTTGAAACTACAATACCGTTTCAATGATATGCAAACGGTAGCCACTACTTTGCGATATAACCCTAAAAGCGGTTATGGCGGAGTGCAACTTGGTTACACATTTCCAATCAAAGGAAAGCTCAAAGGCTATATTCAAGGCTATCATGGCTATGGCGAAAGTTTGCTGGATTACAACCATAAACAAAACAGCATTGGTTTTGGCCTGATGTTAAATGATTGGGATGGTTTCTAAATAAAACTAACCCCCCAAACTATTTGGGGAAGCCGTCTGAAAACAGCAGACCAATCTGCAAGAGGCATTAAAATATTTTCATTCCCCTCAGGTTGAAGGCGTATAATGTCGGATTTGGCAAAAATACGCTTACGGATAAAATAGCATGGTAAAAAACTCAGCAGAAAGCGGCGGAATTTCCAAGGCCCTAAAAAAATACCTGATTACAGGTGTTTTGGTATGGCTGCCGATAGCCGTTACGGTATGGGTGATTACCTATATTGTTTCTGCATCTGATCAGCTAATTAATCTGTTGCCGCAACATTGGCAGCCCAAGCATTTTTTAGGGTTTAACATTCCCGGCTTGGGGGTGATTGTTGCGGTAGTCGTATTATTTGTAACCGGGTTGTTTGGTGCCAATGTGCTGGGAAAGCGTATCATCGCTGCCTGGGATGCTTTGCTTGGCCGGATTCCGGTAGTGAAATCAATTTATTCGAGTGTGAAAAAAGTATCCGAATCGTTGCTTTCGGATTCTCGCCAATCGTTTAAAACACCAGTATTGGTGCCTTTCCCGCAACCTAATATTTGGACTTTGGCGTTTGTATCGGGAAATATACCTACCGCTGTGCAACAGGCTTTGGGACATGGTGAGGAATATGTATCCGTATACGTGCCGACAACACCTAATCCGACCGGTGGTTATTACATTATGGTAAAGCGCACCGATATCCGTGAATTGGATATGAGTGTAGACGATGCGTTGAAGTATGTTATTTCCTTGGGAATGGTTTTGCCTGAGGCAAATATTCAGAATAACTCGGCTGCCTTGCCTGAAAACCTACCGTCTGAATCCAAGAGTAATGTTTCAGACGGCCTCGAATAAGTATCGGCAAAATAGCCGTTAGCAAACAATTTCGAGAAATATTTATTTGAATTTAAATCCGATTGTCAAAGGGATTATATCTTTATGCGTACCAATTATTGTGGCTTGATTAACGAGCAGTATCTTGACCAAACCGTTACCGTTAAAGGCTGGGTGCACCGCCGGCGCGACCACGGGGGGGTAATTTTTATCGACTTACGTGATCGGGAAGGCATCGTTCAGGTAGTGGTGGATCCTGATACGCCTGAAGCTTTTGCACAGGCTGATTCTTCTCGTAACGAATTCGTATTGAGTATTACCGGTCGGGTGCGTAATCGTCCCGAAGGCACTTCTAACGATAAAATGGTTTCCGGCAAAATTGAAATTTTGGCTAAAGAAATCGAGGTTTTGAATACTGCTGCAACGCCACCTTTCCAAATTGATGATGAAAATATCAGCGAGAATGTACGCTTGCAAAACCGTGTTATCGACTTACGCCGCCCGGTAATGCAAAATAATTTGAAATTGCGCTATAAAGTTGCTATGGGTGTACGCCGCTATTTGGACGAGCAAGGTTTCATTGACATTGAAACTCCTATGTTGACACGCTCCACTCCCGAGGGTGCGCGTGACTATCTTGTTCCCAGCCGGGTACATCCGGGCGAGTTTTTCGCATTGCCGCAATCTCCCCAACTTTTCAAGCAATTGTTGATGGTGGCCGGTTTTGATCGTTACTACCAAATCACCAAATGCTTCCGCGACGAAGACTTGCGTGCCGACCGCCAGCCTGAATTTACCCAAATCGACTTGGAAACTTCGTTTTTGGGTGAAGATGAAATTATGGACATTACCGAAGGTATGGCCAAAAAAGTGTTTAAAGATGCTTTAGGTGTAGATCTTGGTAATTTCCCGCGCATGCCTTATAGCGAGGCTATGTATTATTACGGTTCGGATAAGCCCGATTTGCGTGTGGACCTTAAATTTACAGAGCTGACCGACTTGATGAAAACGGAGGAGTTCAAAGTCTTCCGTGCCGCAGCGGATATGAAAGGAGGCCGGGTAGTTGCCTTGCGTGTTCCTAACGGTGCGAAATTGAGCCGTAAAGATATTGACGAATATACCAAGTTTGTCGGTATCTATGGTGCTAAAGGCTTGGCGTATATCAAAGTAAACGATATCAGCAATCTTTCTAACGGAGAAGACAGCGGCTTGCAATCGCCGATCGTGAAGTTCTTGTCTGAAAACGCGTTGAAAGAAATCATTGCCCAAACGGGTGCCCAAAATGGCGACATCATCTTCTTTGGTGCGGATAAGGCTAAGGTTGTGAATGAAGCCATTGGTGCATTACGTATTAAAATCGGCCATGAGCATGGTGCGGAAAACGGCTATTTCTCCAATGAATGGCGTCCGCTGTGGGTCGTTGACTTCCCGATGTTTGAATATGATGAAGAAAACAACCGTTATGCCGCAGTACATCATCCATTTACTTCACCCAAGCCGGGACATGAAGATTTGATGGAAACCGACCCGGAGAATTGTTTGGCACGTGCTTATGATATGGTATTGAACGGCTGGGAAATCGGTGGAGGTTCTATCCGTATCCATCGTGCGGATGTTCAGGCAAAAGTATTTGCCGCATTAAAAATCAGTCCGGAAGAGCAGCAAAATAAATTTGGCTTTCTCTTGGATAATTTGAAATTCGGCGCACCTCCGCACGGTGGTTTGGCTTTCGGCCTTGACCGGTTGGTAACTTTAATGGCTGGAGCAGAATCTATCCGCGATGTGATTGCTTTCCCGAAAACCCAACGCGCCCAAGATTTGTTGGTAGATGCTCCGAATAATGTAGATGAGAAGCAATTGCGCGAACTGGGCTTGCGTTTGCGCCAAAAAGCTGCGGAAACTAAAGAAGCCTGATGGCGTTTTAGCAGTCGGGTGTAAAGTAAGGTACGGTACGATATTGACGCATAAAGTTGTGCGATATCGTGCCGTATTTATTTTAGTTAGGATGGGAGTAAGAGCAATAAAGGTAATAGTAAGAGCCGTTTTAAAGCCGCAAAATGCGGTTGGTAGACTATATATTTTAAGTTTATAAAACTTTTGATTGGTTTGAATAAATATGCCGTCTGAAAATTTTCAGACGGCATATTTATCATTATAGAAATAAAGTGGTTATTGTTTTGGACTGAGTTGGTCAACAAGGCCGCCGTCTGCAAAGTATTTTTTCATAATTTCGGGCCAGCTGCCGAATTTATCATTCGGGCGGAAAGTTTCTATATCGGGAAAATCTGCTTTGTGGGCGGCCAAAACTTCTTTATCACTTGGGCGTAGATAGAGCTTGGCTGCCAACTCTTGTGCCGGCTTGCTCCATAGATATTGCAGGTATTCATTAGCCGCATCACGGCTTCCTTTTTTATCCACCACACTATCGACTACCGCTACCGGGCTTTCGGAAAGAATCGTGTAGCTCGGATAAACAATATCAAACTGATTGGGTGCTAATACCCTGCTGACATGATTTGCCTCATTTTCAAAAGTAATCAGCACGTCACCGATATTTCGTTGGGTAAAGGTAGTGGTTGCCGCCCGACCGCCGTTTTCAAAAACGGGAGCATTGGCCAACAGTTTACGCGTAAATTCATTGGCTTTGCTTTCATCACCATTATTGGTTTTCAGGGCATAGCCGTATGCTCCTAAAAATGCATAGCGGCCGTTGCCGGTGGTTTTGGGATTGGCAATAACGATTTGAAGATTATCTTTGGTTAAGTCAGACCAATCGCGGATTTGTTTAGGGTTGCCTTTGCGTACCAAAAAAACGGTTGTGCTGGTAAAGGGTACCGATTGGTTTGGCAACCGGCCTGCCCAATCTTGAGCCACCAGACCTTTGTCTTGTAGTAATTCGATGTCTGAAGTTTGATTCATACTGACGACGTCAGCCTGTAATCCGTTGGCTACCGCCAAAGCTTGTTTGCTGGAACCGCCGTGTGATTGCTGAATATCAATACTGCTGCCGCTGTGTTTGGTTTCATACTCTTTTTTAAATAGAGGGTTGTAATCTTTGTAGAAATCTCGTGCTACATCGTAAGATACATTCAGCAGTTTGACCGATTGGCTTGATGCTGTGGCTCCATTGGTAGTTTGGGAGGAGGGTTCGTTAGCTGCCTCATTGGAGCTAGAGGGCGAGCAGGCACCAAGTGTTACTACTATACCCAATAAGGTAGCAATCCTAAATGTACGGATAGCTGCAGACATTGTTGTTTCTCCTTGGAACGATAGGGATTTATGGATTGCTTTACTTTAATATAGGCCGTCTGAAAAGGGAAAGAACGGCTGGTTGTATCTAAATAGGGTTTGGTTATATAAAGATACAAGGCATTGTTAAGCCTGGTTGATTATGGTTATGGATGAAGTGTAGCCTGCCTCTCAAAACTATATTAAGCCTATGTATTTCACATAGAAATATGAGCTGGAAGAAATAGGGTTGTTGCTGGTTAAAATATGGTAAATAGGTTAAAATACGTTCATTTTGTAAAGTTTTGAAAGTTGCTATGAATCGGGCTGATACGGCGTGTTGTTTTTCTATAAAAATTACTCAGTTTCGTGCCGTTTGCCCTTATTTCTCGGATGATGAGGCATGGCGTTTATGGGGGCAAGAAGGGCGGATTAATCTTGATGTCGAGTATAAGCCGCTCCTTGCTTTCTTACCTGCAATGCAACGTCGCCGCCTCGGTATCGCAGCCCGTTTGGCTTTTGATGCGGCTTGGCCGCTGGTGGAACAATATTCCAATATTCCTTTGGTGTTTGTCTCTCACGATGGTGAGTTGAACCGCAGTTTCGAATTATGGCTGGCATTGTTGCGTGAAGGTACGGTTTCTCCTACCTCTTTCGGCTTGTCCGTACATAATGCCTTGCCAGGCCAATGGTCGATGCTGCGTGGTGATATGAGCGAAAATACCGCATTATCGGTATGTTGTGATGGCTTGGAAACAGCTTTGGCAGAAGCCTATGTACTGCTGGGTGAGGGGCATTCCCGAGTACTTGTTGTTGTGGCAGATGATCCGCTTAGGAAAGAATACCCGGTTGTGGCAACACGAGCCCCTTTTGCCTATGCGATGGCGATGATGGTGGAAGAAGGGAACGAATATGTTTTCAGTATGCTTCCGGCTGCACCAAAGGCAAAGAGCGATTTACCCGTATATGAAGGTGCCTTGGATTGGTTGAAATTCTTACATTCTGATGCCGAGGAGCATATACAGGATTACGGTATACGTCGTTGGTTGTGGCAGAAAAAATAATGAGGTATTTGGATTATAGCCGCCGTTTTTTGGCTACTTTGTTTGGATTCGTACTATTTGGAGTAGTGGGTGTTTTATTTAAATTGGTGCTGCTGCCATATACGTTGAATAGCACTCGTGGGCAGTTAAAACGTCAATTGCAAGCACGCAGGTTGGTAGGTGGTATTTGGTATTTTTTTGTACGTTACCTGCTTGTTTCCGGTGTGTTGAGCGTAAAGTTTAACGGCTTGGAAAAGCTAGGACGACCTGGGCAGTTGGTGTTGGCCAATCATCCTTCTTTATTGGATGTCGTCTTACTAATTAGCCACGAACCGCGTATGAACTGTATTGTTAAAAAGGATTTATTAAACCATCTGGCCATGAAGAGCCCGATTCTGGCAACCGGCTATATTCCGAACGATGAATCGATGGAAATGTTGGAAGAGGTTGATGCGGTTTTAAAAGGTGGGCAATCTTTGTTGGTTTTCCCGGAGGGAACGCGTACCGGCTGGGATGGGCAGGTTAAATTAAATCGGGGAGCGGTATCGATCGGTTTGCGTAGTGCTACAGTGATTACGCCGGTAGTCATAAAAATGACACCTCCTAATTTTAAAAAAGGCCAGCCATGGTATAAAATCCCATCCCGAAAAGTTCACTATGAGATTAATGTCGGTGAAGATATTGATCCGCAAAGCTGGCTTGCTGAAAAACCGTTACCGATTGCAGCCAGAAGGTTGAATGCTTATTTGCAAGATTATTTTATACGGGAAACAACATGAATTTGGAAAATCAGATCAAACAATTAATTATTGACAGTTTAGGGCTTGAGGACATAACTGTTTCCGATATTGAAACCGATATGCCTTTGTTTGGCGACGAAGGGTTGGGGTTGGATTCAGTGGATGCTCTGGAGCTTGGTTTGGCAGTTCAAAAAGCATTCGGTTTTCAAATGGACGGAGAAAACCAAAATTTGCGCGATCATTTTACTAGTGTAAAAACCTTAGCAGACTTCGTGCGTACCCAACAGGCACAATAATTGGGGATAAAAAATGACTGAACAAGAAATCCGAAAAATTCTAAGTGATGCTTTGGTAAATCTTTTCGAAATCGAGCCTGAGCGCATCAAGCCGGAAACTAATCTTTATGAAGATTTGGAAATAGACAGTATCGATGCCATCGATTTAATCGATCATATCAAGCGACAGACAGGGCATAAATTGTTGGCTGAAGATTTTCGTAGCGTACGTACAGTTGAAGATGTCGTACAGGCTGTGTTGCGTAAAGGTGCGGCAGAATAAGTGCGTACCGTTTGGCAGATAATATTGGCGCTGTTGAGCGTGGCCTATCCGCTGTTGTGGTATTGGGGGCGCGACAACGGCGCTTTTTATTGGCTTGCGGGATTGATGTGCGGCTTGTGGCTTTTGAGGGCCTTTTTCAGCCGAGAAAATAGCCAACGTACGGTAGCTGTAATTGTGGCTGCTTTTTTTGCCATAGTGTTGTGGTTGCGTTTACCGCAAACTATGTATTGGTATCCGGTGGGCGTGAGTTTGTTGATGCTGGCTGTATTTGGCGGTAGCTTGTTTGCCAAGCAGAGTGTGATTGAGCGGTTGGCACGTTTGCAGAATCCGGATTTGCCGCCTGAGGGAGTGCGCTATACCCGCAAAGTAACACAAATATGGTGCGTGTTTTTTATATTAAATGCATTAGCCGCCGCTGTTTTGGTGTGTGCGGAACAGTATGAATGGTGGGCTTTTTATACCGGTATCATTTCCTACGTTTTAATGGGCATGCTATTGGGCGGCGAATGGCTGTATAGGAAGATGGTTTTACGTTTGTAATGGCTGGATTATTGTGAATAACGGATATGTACTATGGGGAATATAAATCACATTTTGCAAAATATCCTTGCGTCTTGTAGCAGAAAAAATCTAAAAAAATATGTACATGGCGAATTAGAGCCAACGGAAGATGAGCTAGACAAGATCAGGCGGTTTTTAACAAGCGTGTATTTTTCCGATACAAGAAACAAGCATATGAAAAACGATTACTGCGGTTTTTTAATGCGCCAAATCGAGCAGAAAAAATTCCTTATTTAAAGGAACTCTCGGTAGAGGAATTGGATTTTTTGTTGGAAAAAGAAATTGATTTGAACGGTATTTTGGATGTGGTATTTGCTAAAGGCGGTTTGGTAGGGGGGCGGCGATTAAGTGGAATGAGGCCGAGCATAGATATGAAGAAAAATTATTTTTTAAAAGAGAAAGGCTCAATAGATTTATTAAACAAGAATATTGGGGCTGGATAGCTTTTAGTCCTATTTTAATTTCCCTATTAACGATATATATGCTCGCCTTTGGGTTTGAATATAGAATTTATGATTTTTGGTTATTGCCAATTATTATATTGCTATTAGCATTACTTTTGTTGCCGTTAGTTACTTTGCCGGAAACAATGCACTTTGCATTAAAAAGGCTGAAAACGGAAAAGTATAAAAAGATTTTTGATGCAAGTTGTGATATCCGTTAATCAACATTATTGCGTCTTTGCTTTGCGCATAGGGTAACGGTAGTTTTGTTATGTATAGTTTATCTCAGATCTTTTCTGAAAATTTGTTTGGCGACGATTTGATTGCCGTTTCTCCGGATTGGAAACGTGCGGATTTTAACCGTACGGTTTTTTATCTTTCAGGCCGTCTGAAAGCCGCAGGTGTAAAAAGTGCCGCGTTGTGGTTTGATGATGCGGCATTGTTCGCATGTGCCGTTTTGTCGGTATGGCATGCAGGGGCGAGGGTAATCTTGCCGCCGAATCTTGCGTACGACAATACAAGATGGGCAGATAGCGAGGCAGACGTATGGTTAACCGATGTTGTAGACCAATTGGCGGCGGCAGATATTTCGAAGCATTCTACTTTTGTGTTGCCGGATTGTTTTCACGCAATGGAGCCCGATAGTATTACGGCGATGCAAACCGATTTTTTAAATGAACAGGCAGAGGTTTATTTAAAAACTTCGGGTTCCAGCGGCAAAGCCCAAGTAGTAGTGAAAACATTGGCTCAGATACAAGCCGAAGCAAAAGTGTTGGCTCAGTTGCCCTTGTTTGCTGATAAGGGTGCTGTGGTTATGGGCAGCGTTAGTCCGCAGCATTTGTATGGCTTTACTTTCCGTTTTGCATTGCCGCTTAGTGCGGGTTTGCCCATTTCACGCAAACAGAGCGTATATCCTGAAAATTTGCTGGCGGAAACGTCGGCATGCGTGCGTACTGTTTGGATTACCAGTCCGGCTTTGCTAAACCGTATGGGAGAGGAGCGGAATTGGGAGGCGGTTAGGCCGAAGTTGTCCGGTATCGTCTCCGCAGGCGGTGCATTACCCTATTCGACAGCAGAATTACTTGAGCGGCATCTTATGCTGCCGTTGGAAATTTACGGTAGCACCGAAACCGGCGTTATCGCTTCGCGTTATGGCTCGCAGCCGTGGCGGCCTTTACCGGGAGTAGCGTTTGGCCAAAGTGCGGGGGAGGGTGCTTTGTGGGTGCAGTCACCGTGGAGTGACGGAAAGCAACAGACTGCCGATGTGGTTGAAAAACAAGAAGGCGGTTTTTTATTGCTGGGACGGAGTGACCGTATCATCAAATTTGAAGACAAGCGCGTTTCATTGGCACAAATCGAACAAGATTTGCTGATGCATGAATGGGTAGCTGATGCTTATTGCGGCATACATCCGAAATACAAACGGCTGGCTGTTTGGGTGGCGTTGAGTGAAATGGGTATTGCGGCATTGCGTGAACATGGGCGCGCGGTAATAGTCAGCCGTCTGAAACGGCATACTTCGGCGGCTCAGGATATGATTGCCGTGCCGCGTTATTGGCGGTTTGCTGATATATTGCCACGCAATACCCAAGCTAAAATTGCCGCCGCAGATTTTCAGACGGCTTTTACAGATAGCCAAACCACCCCTGTGTGGCCGTCCGAAATGAAGCAGATTTCAGATAACGAATGGCTGCTCGAAAGTCGGGTACCGTTGGATTTGGTTTATTTCGGCGGCCATTTCGCTAATTTCCCATTGGTACCCGGTGTGGTGGAGTTGCAGTGGGTACGGGATGCAGCTGCACGTTTCGATTGGGGCCGACAGGCTGTTGTATGCGTAGAAAATTTGAAATACCAACAGTTTTTGCGGCCGCACGATTCGATAAAACTCTCATTGAAATATGATGGTGCGAAAAACAAGCTGACATTTAAGCTGGAAAACCAAGAAGCGGTTTGTGCATCAGGGCGCATTGTATTCGGCAGTTTTTCTCAGGAGGCCTTCTGAAATGAAAGTATTGGTGCTGATACCGCATTACAAACACCCCGATACGGTGGGTGATGTGGCGCTTGCGATGCGTGGTTTTGATTTGCCTGTGTTGATTGTAGACGATGGTTCGGGTGAGGAGAGCCTCCGTACTTTAGAAACATTGGCTGCCCAAGAGGGTATTGACGTCCTGTACCGTCCGCTTAACGGGGGGAAGGGAGCAGCGGTGAAGTGTGGGCTGAAATATGCCGAACAACAAGGCTTCAGCCATGTTTTGCAGGTGGATGCGGATGCACAACATCATTTTCCCGATACTGAAAAATTATTGGCCGCTGCAAGGGAGCAGCCTTCGGCAGTGGTATGCGGTTGGCCGCAGTATGGTAGCGATGCGCCAAAAGCAAGACTATACGGTCGGAAAATCACCGACTTTTGGAATATGGTTAATACGGCATCTACCGATATTAAAGACGGAATGTGCGGCTTCCGGCTGTATCCCGTGGATCCGGTATTAGCCGTGATACGGCAGGAATGTGTCGGTGACCGTATGGATTTTGATACCGAAATTTTAGTACGCCTTCATTGGCGCGGCGTGAAAACCGTTTGGATAAAAACACCCGTAAGATATGCTTCAGACGGCATTTCCCACTTTGACGCATGGGCGGATAATGTGCGCATCAGCAAAATGCATGCCCGCTTGTTTTTTGAAATGCTGAAAAGGAGGTTAGGCAATATGTCGAACAAACGGAATAAGGCCGTCTGAAAACCATGAATCAGTCGAATCATTGGGCGCAGCAACAAGAACGGGGAAACCGACTGTTTCTCCGTATTACCACTTTGATGGTACGCTATCTGCCGCCTTTTTTAATGAACCCGTGCATTTGGTTTGTCGTATTATATTTTTATCTGACCGCTCCAAAACCAAGACGCAACATTAGCCGGTATCAGTTACGGTTGAAAGAGTCGTTTCCCGATGCGCCGCTGCCTAAAAGATTTCCGGTTTTGAAGCAGTTTGTAGCTTTTGGCAGGGCGGTGTGTGACCGTTTTGCCGTTTGGCAGCGTAAATTACGTTACGAAGATTTGGTGTTGCACGACCTGGATAATATTTATGCTGATATGCACCAGACAGGACGGCGCGGGCAGATTTTCGTATGCTCGCATGTGGGCAATGTAGAAATCTGTCGGGCGTTAGTGTCGCACCATCAAGGGTTTAAACTCAATGTATTGGTACACAGCCGTCACGCACAGGCGTTTAATGATGCCCTGGTAAGGGCGGGAGCCGACCGTATCCAATTAATACAGGTAACCGATTTGGATGCGGCTTTGATGATGGAGCTCAGCCGCAGATTGGATGAGGGTGAGTGGATTGCCATTGCCGCCGACCGTATCCCGGTACGCGGTGAAAAAACGGTAACCGTGGATTTTCTCGGGGCAAGTGCTGAAATGCCGCAAGGTGCATGGTTGCTGGCCAGTCTGCTGAAAACGAGATTAAACACTTTGTTTTGTGTTTGGCATAACGGTCGTTACCATTTGAAATTACATCGTTTTGCCGATGCGGCACAATGGACGCGCGGCAATCGTAGCGCGGCGGTGGCCGAAGCGGCCCAAAAGTTTGCAGACCGCCTGGCCGTGGAATGCGCGGAAAATCCTTTGCAATGGTTTAATTTTTACGATTTTTGGAAAGACGAAGATAATGGCTAAACATATTTATTGCCGGCACAGTATTGAAATTGAAGTGCCGTTTTTTGATGTAGATGCCATGCATATCGTATGGCACGGCCATTACGTGAAATACTTGGAAGTTGCCCGTTGCGCGTTTTTATCTTCTATCGGTTATGACTATAACGAAATGGGAAAAAACGGTTATAGCTGGCCGGTTGTACAATTGAATTTGAAATATGTGAAGCCTGCCCGTTTCGGCCAAAAAATCCGTGTGGATTTGGCCGTTGTGGAAATAGAGAGCTGTTTGCGAATTGACTACACCCTAGTGGATTCGGAGAGCGGGCAGAAACTGACCAAGGCATCGACTACACAGGTGGCCGTTTCATTGGAAAACGGAGAAATGCAGTTTCAAACGCCTTCAAGCTGGCTGGAGGCGGTTAAGCGGCACCGGAGTTTTCAGACGGCCTGAAATAATAGTGAAAGGATTGATCAAGATGAAAAGATGGATGATAGGCGTGGTATTGACCGTGTGCAGCCCGCTTTTATGGGCCTTCGACACTGCCGAATTGGCGCAAACACTGCAAAAACCGCAGAACGTGCAAGGCAGCTTTGTACAGCAACGCTATTTGAAATCATTGTCCAAACCGATGACGACCCAAGGCCGCTTCGTTTTACAACCGCGCCGCGGCTTGCTTTGGCAGATGCAAAAACCTTTTGAAAACCGCTTGCGCGTGCGCTCGGACGGCATTATGCAGTGGAATGGTAAAAATTGGGCAGCAGCATCAGGCAGTAAAAGTGCGCAGTCACAGCAGATTAAGTTGTTTTTGGATTTGCTGGGCGGTAATACGGCGGGCTTGCAGCAGCAGTTTGATTTGCAACTTTCGGGAAATGAACGTCAGTGGACATTGCGCCTGATTCCGAAAACCGTTGTGATGAAACAGGTTTTTACCCGGATCGACATCAGTGGTGACAGCGTTGTACGTAAAATCGAACTGAATGAAAAACAGGGAGATCGCACCGTTATGACATTTAACGGTATCAATACCAATCAGGCATTGGATGCTTTTGCGCAAGCAGCGTTGCAATAAGTTTATCTCAATGCTGTATGAATATCTGTGCTGAAGAGGTTTGCTAGTATGCAGTAGCTTGCAGCCGATACTCTAATCAGTGCGGATTTGCCGATTCCCGCTTATTGAAGCAGATTAACCGATTATGATGAAAAAGCCGTCCCATATTCTTTATTGTATAGCGATGGCCGCTGCCGCCGTATTTTTAACCTATATGTTGGCGGCGCGTTCGTGGTTGCAAACCGATTTGACCGCATTGCTGCCGCAGGAGCAGGCTCAAGACGTTTTACTGCAGGCAGCGGATCGGGTGAGCGAAGCCCAACTAAACGGGCAGGTTGTATTGCTGGTAGGCAGCAGTGACGCCGATAAAGCTTTTCAGACGGCCTCCGAACTGGCGCAAGCGTGGCGCAGCAGCGGCATATTTGAGACGGTAGACAGTGAAATCACACCGGATTTGGAGCAAGTGCGCAGCGATACAGCCAAATTAGGCTTGGCCGTATTACCGCTTCATGTCCGCCGTTTGCTGTTTGACGATCCGAAAGCTTATTTTAAAGAGCGCGCACAAGATGCGGTTAATCCTTTCGCGGCTCCTTCACCTTTGCCTTTAGATGAGGATTGGCTAGGCTTTGGCCGCTTTACGATGACTCAGGCCGCGCCGCAGAGCCGTTTACAATGGCATGCGGCCAGCGGAATGCTGTTTACCGAAGGTGAAGACGGAAAAACTTGGGTATGGTTGCGAGGCCGCTTGCCGAAAAACAATGATATTGCTAATGCCAGTGCCGATTTGCCGAAGCTGTTGAAAGAGAGTCGGGCTTTGGCGGCAAAACAGCAGGCAGAGGTTTTAAGTGCCGGCGGCGCGGTTTTTGCGGCCACTGCAAAAAAGGATGCCGAAAGAGAAAGCCGTCTGATGAGCACGGCAGGTTTGGGGCTGACTTTGGCTTTGCTGCTTTGGGTGTTCCGTAGCGGCAGGGTGCTGGTTTTGGTCTTACCGCTTTTGGCTGGGATGTTGGCCGGGTTGGCCGCCGTATTAGCTGTGTTCGGACAAATTCATATTCTGACAATTGTTATCGGCACCAGCCTGATCGGTATGTTGGTCGATTTTCCCCTGCATTGGCTGACGCCCTCGGTTTTTTCCGCTAAAGGGCGTATTTGGCAGGCAGAGCGGGCAATGAAGCATGTGTTGCCGACTTTTGCCGTTAGTTTGGTCATTACGGTGGCGGGTTACGCGTTACTGTGGTTTACACCGTTGCCGATATTGCGCCAAACAGCTGTTTTTTCAGGCTTCGCTTTACTTGGCGCATTCGGAGCAACCGTGTGCTGGTTGCCGCTTTTGTTTGTGCGCTACCAAAATAAAAGCGTTCCTTTTGCAACATTGACGGATAAGCTCTACCCTTTGGCGGGCCGTCTGAAAAAACGTTTGCAAAAGCGCGGTTGGGTGATATTGGCAGGTATATTGCTGGCCATAGGTTTATGGCGCAGCGATTGGCACGACGATATCCGCCAATGGGTAGCCGTCCAGCCTGAAATGTTGGCAGAGGCGCAAGCCATCGGTCACTTGAGCGGTGCCGATTTCGGAGGGCAATATATAGTGGTGGAGGCGGCAGACGAAGACGGGCTATTGCTTCAAAGCGCGCGGGTAGAGGCGGCTTTGCAACCGTTGATAGCAGATAAAAAATTGGATGGCGTGCAATCGCTTAACCAATGGATACAAAATACCGCCGACCAGCAAACTTTGAGAACACACTTGAAAAATTTAGCTTTGACTCCGCGCGCTTGGGCTTCTATGCGTGAAATCGGCGTACCGCGCCAAACCATGAAAAGTGCGCTGGAGCAGGCGGCTTCGGCTCCAACCGTAACATTATCGCAAAGCTTGCAAACGCCTTTGGCCGAGGCTTGGCAGCCTTTGTATCTGGGAGAAGTTATACCGGGTCGTTGGGCTGCTGTAGTGAGGTTAAACGGCGTGCATGATGTTTCTGCGGTAAAAGCGGTGGTAACCGGAATCAGCGGAACACATTGGGCGGATAAGCGCGCACACCTCAACGAGTTGTTCCACCACACCCGAAATCAGGCCGCTTGGTTGAAGCTGGCTTCTTATGCTTTGGCATTGCTGGTGTTGTGGAAAATATTTGGGATATGGCGCGGCATGTTGGTTTTGGCCGTACCCCTGGCATCAGCTTTATGTACCGTTGCCGTATTGGGTTGGATCGGTTTGCCGGTCAGCCTGTTTGCGATGTTCGGTTTGCTGCTGGTATCGGCCATCGGCGTGGATTATGCTGTTTATGCAGGTGCCGTACATGAGACGGCGGAAGCTAGGTTGGGTGGAATGCTGCTAGCCGCACTCACTACCGGCATTTCATTTGTATTGTTGGCAACGAGCAGTACGCCCGCCGTTGCCGCATTCGGTATCAGCGTGGCGGTGGGCGTGGTATTTAATTTGCTGTTTGCTTCGTGGCTGTTGGATATGGAAAACAAGAAGTTTTAATCAACATCACCCGGAAGCATAAGATTATCTTTTAAAGTTAAATGATTGAAAGCCAAAAATGAATCATTCTGTTGATGTTGCGATTATCGGTGCAGGGCCGGCAGGCTCGGCGGCGGCGGCTTTGCTGCATAAAAAGGGTTTTAAAGTATGCGTGTTGGAAAAACAGCATTTTCCGCGCTTCGTGATTGGTGAAAGCTTGTTGCCGCACTGTATGGAAATCTTGGAAGAAGCGGGCTTTACTGAGGCGGTGACGGCTGAACCCAGCTTTCAATTTAAAAACGGTGCCGCGTTTACTTGGGGCAACCGTTACACCTATTTTGACTTTACCGACAAATTTACCGCTGGGCCGGGTACTACGTTTCAAGTACGCCGTGCGCTGTTCGATAAAATTTTGATTGACGAAGCGGCCAAGCAGGGAGTGGAAGTCCGCTTCGGTCACGGTGTAATGGCTTTTGACAATAGCGGAAGCGAGGTATTGCTTCGGGTAGAAACCGATAAAGGGGAGAGCTACTCTCTGAATGCTAAATTTGTATTGGATGCGAGCGGTTACGGCCGTGTGCTGCCGCGCTTGTTGGATTTGGAAACGCCGTCCGAACTGCCGCCGCGTATGGCGCACTTTACCCATATCGATGACAACATTACCAGCACGAAATTCGACCGTAATAAAATTTTGATAACCACACATCCGGAACATCGGGATGTGTGGTTATGGACGATTCCGTTTGGAGACGGACGCTGCTCTATCGGCGTTGTCGGTACTCCCGAAAAGCTGGCCGGCGATTCCGAAACCGTATTGAAAAAGTTTGCGCTCGAGTGTCCGATGTTGGCCGATGTGTTGGCCGATGCGGTGTGGGATAACGAATTTCCATTTCGCAGCATTCAGGGATATTCGGCAAACGTCAAAGCGTTACACGGTAAAAATTTTGCCTTGTTAGGTAATGCGGCCGAATTTTTGGATCCGGTATTTTCATCGGGCGTAACCATTGCGTTGCATTCGGCCAAATTAGCTGCGGATCTGTTGGAGAAGCAGTTGAAGGGCGGTTGTGCCGATTGGCAGGCCGAGTTTGCGGAGCCGCTGATGGTGGGGGTAAATGCATTCCGAACCTATGTAAACGGTTGGTATGACGGCCGTTTTCAGGATGTGATTTATGCTAAAAACCGCAATCCCGATATCAGCAGGATGCTCAGTTCGATTTTGGCGGGTTACGCTTGGGATGAAAACAATCCTTATGTGGAAAAATCAGAACGCCGGTTGAATGCATTGGCCGAACTTGTCGGCCGGGCTTCACAAGATTGATTAGGTTTGGTTTAAAGCAGCGGAAGAGGCCGTCTGAAATGATGAAAATATTTTTTCTGTTAAGAAAAGCAGCCGTATCATCTGCGGTGTTGTGTTTGGCGGCTTGTGCTTTTTCAGGCGACATTCCCCGTTTGCAAAGCTGGCCGCAATGGAAAAGCAGCGAAACCCAATGGTTTCGGCTTGAGCTTTTGGATCCGGCGGGTAATGTGGCGCAAACCAGCCTATTGGCGGTACAGCCCGAAGCGGAAAATATCAGGTTTGTACAAACCGATGCATTGGGCGCGCCGGTGTCGCGCCAGATATTAGACCGCCAAGGATGGATAAACGAAGGCTTCGTTCCGCCAAATCGGGAGTCGCGCCGCTTATTCGGTGCGATGCTGCCGTTATTGATCCAATCGGATGACACCTTGTATCCGCAACAGCAAATCCGCCGTGATGATGGGGAAACCTTATATCTCTCGGGTAACCGGGAATTATGGCGTATTCGGGTTTCAGACGGCCATACGGATATTCTTTTTCCTGATGGCAAACAATGGCGTGTCAGCCAGATTGAGCCTTAATTTTGTTGTGTGAATTTTTTAAGAAAAATAAAAATGCAACCTGTTTATCTCACTACCCCCGCCGTTACCAGCGCACTAGGCAGCGGTTTACAACACCATATAGATGTATTGCTACGACCTCCGCTATCATCTCCCCTGACATTGTCCGATCAATGGGTAGCCGGAAAAAATTATGCTTTTG